>CADDYS010000085.1 GCA_902810715.1 bacterium
GGACTGAAAATCCCCGTGTCGGCGGTTCGATTCCGTCCCTGGCCACCTAGGATAAGCAGGGAAAACAAGAAAACCACCAGACGATAATCCGGTGGTTTTTGCGTTTCTTAGAGCTATCCATAAAGCCCGTTAAAAGCAGAATTTCCCGAAAATGTGCATATTTTGTACTAAAGTCTGTTAAAATAGGTGCCGATTGTGTAATATATACACAAGGAGGAATGAGGTATGCTTACTGGTGTAATTCTTGGGCGTAATATCGCAGAAGCGCGACGACAGGCCAACCTATCTCAATTGGAATTATCTGAGTTAACCGGATTAGATAGATCGGCTATCTCGCGTATTGAATCAGGCAAGAAGAAGGTGGATAGTATTGAGCTAGTTAAGATAGCTCAAGCATTGGGTGTTTCTGAGCTATCACTTCTAACTACTGAAGAGTCATTAGTGTACCTTCGTGCGCCTGATGCCGCACCAGAAGAAGTAAAGTTACAAGTCAAGTGGATCAACGAATTTTTAGAGAACTATGAACTTCTTAAGGAGCTAGCTTAAATGCCAACTCCTCGTTACGTTCTTGAGGCAAGGGGAAAGGCAGAAGAACTTCGTAATGCCTATGACCTTGGTCTTGATTCGATTGGTAATCTGTACCACTTTATAGAAGAATCGCTTGGCATTTTAGTCGTGAGCCGTCCAATGGGGAGCGAAGGCATCGATGGTATTTTCGCAAAACGTGGTGATAGCCGATTAATAGTCGTAAACAGTGATAAGCAGGTTACGAGGCAGCGCTTTACCACTGCACATGAGCTTGGGCATTTCTTTTTCGACAATATTAGCGGCACTGGTATAAAAATTGATCAGAACATCTATGAGGGCAATTCTATTCCCGAAAAAAGAGCTAATGCCTTTGCTGCACACTTTCTTATGCCCGAAGCTGGCGTTAAGCGTGTTTTAAACACCAGGCGAGCTTCCAAGAAAATATCCCCTTATGATGTTATTCATCTCAAGTATCATTTTGGGGTGAGTTATAAGGCTGCTTTGTATCACCTTGAGAACTTAGGTTTTATCGATAGCAAGACAAGAATAGATTGGTTTAATCTGCAACCGACGAAACTTGCGCTTGAGTTGGGATTGGAATCATCTGAATATGTTGAAGATAGAATAAGGCCTAGATTACCAGCTGATTATGTTTCGCGTGCTATAAATGCTTATAAAGATGCACGCATCTCTTTAAGGAGACTGGCTGAATTGCTTGAGGAAGATCCCTATGACCTTGAAGTTAGGTTAAAGGAACTCGGAATCTTTCCTAAGGAACCCGATATCGATAAGGACTGGGATACTATCTAGAAATGGCTATATTTTTGACACAACATGCCTTAATTACTTCGCGCAAACAGATAGTCTTAGCTTGCTGGAAGTTAACCTGGAGCCATGCTTTGTTGCCAAAGAAGTTCGCAACGAGATAATGAAGGGCATAAGAAAGTACCCAGCACTGGAGCCAAAACTAAGACCGGTCCTAGATGCCCTATGGTTACAAGAGCTTTTAGTTACTGAGCCGGATGATTTAATCCTTTTCGCAAAGCTTAAAAAGCGCTGGGGTAAGGAGGAACGAAACGATGGTGAGGCAGCGACTTTAGTCCTAGCAAAAAGATATGACCTTGCCGCAGTTATTGACGAGATTATCGGTAGAAATGCTGCTGGAGATTACAAAGTGAAGTGCTTTGGAACTGTAGGGGTATTAGCAAGGTTTGCTGCATTGGAAATTGTTAGTCGAGATGATGCCTGGCAACTTCACGAACAAATGACTAATATGCCACAAGATCCCTACTGGAGTCCTGTCAAAAGTAAACAAAAATTCCAGGAGCAAGTTGATTATCATATAGAAAGTTTATCCCTTGGCAAATCAATAATTTAGATACGTTGTAATGCTAACTTGAATTTGTTAGATGTTACATGGTGCTATCGATAGTTTTCATATAAGTACTCTATAGAGCCATAAAATAATTAGTTGAAATTTTCTAACACCCGTCTAACAAACCCTGTTGTAAGCAAGTATAAAGAAGTTTAAATTACTATATTTAGCCTTCTTTATGCGAATATAGGGGATAACAAACAAATATAATACAGTATAGCCGCAAATACCAGACTGAAAATCCCCGTGTCGGCGGTTTGATTCCGTCCCTGGCCATCTAGGATATCTCGTCTACCTCAACTTCGTTAAGGTAGAGCGGAGGCTTTAGCAGGTGCTCGAAGTTGGCGTTGGAAGTTGGAAGATTTGCAAAGTCGGTTGTCTTTGTAATAGGTGCTCCAACCAACCTTTTCGCCTCGCTTAAAAGGTTGGCTTGATATGTGCGCTTCTTTTCGGCAAGCCTTGCCAAGTCGGCCTTTAAGGTCTTTATCTCTTTCTCGCGGCCGTCTCTTCTTCTCTCAAACTCTTTTAGCTTCCTGGCTTTGTTGGCTTGCTCTATGTTAATTCTCTCAAGCTGGCGCTCTCTTTTTTCAATCTCGGAGAACTCTTCGTCCAAGACGTCGTGCCAATCCTCGATGCATATGGTTACGTTATTGTATATCTCAACAACCTGGTTGCGCACATTTTGCATAAACTCGTGTGCGAGAGCGCGGTCCAGGGCGGGGCTCGTGCCGCCGGTAAGTATCGCCCCGGCCTTTAAGTCGATGTTGTCCAGCGTGCGGCTGGTTATCCTCAACAAATCAAATGTTTTTCGGACGGCCTTCTTAGCAAACTCCTTTTGCAGTCGGGTAAATCTTCGCTTTGCGTAGTAGCGGGTGGTGGTCCAGACAATAAGGGACAACAAAATAGCACCGCACGCTTGGTAGGTTATCGGATTGGCTATGATTTTTTTAATCTCCGGGGGAATGCTTGGTTGGAACCCGAGGAAAAGCGCCCCTCCAATGGCGACTGCTATAACGGCCACAAGTGTTAACCAGAAATCAATCTTGCCGGATCTTTTCTCCATAGCATGCTCCCATCATCGCTATATCGTTGCTGTGGCGGTTACTTCTAACTCTATTCTAACTCTAGTACCAATAGTGCTTAAGTTTATTATAATTAAAAGTTCAGGAATTTTGCAATTGGGTAGTTTCTCGATTCATCGAGTAGCGCGGGGCTTTAACCCTGCAAATTTTTCTATAAAATCCCTTTCACCGTCTAGTTATTTGCAAGCCTAACTTGAACGGTCGCCGGGCTGGGTTCTATGTTTCCACTACTATCAATCGCCCTCGCCTTTATCTCGTAGCCCTCGCGCCTGTCTTTTGGCGGCACCCACAGGTAAGACCAAGTGGCCTCTTTTTTACCTCGGCCGCGTGTAATATTGGCCTTGATCCAGACCTCCAAGTTTTGCCAACCGCTCCCGTTCCAGTAGGAGTTATCGGATTTATTTACAATTGCGACCTCAACCCCGGAGACACCTTTGTCATCTAAGGAGAGCCCGTAAACCGTCGCCGCCGCTCCGGAGATATCGGATACTCCGGTCGGGGAGAGAATGGTGGTGGTCGGCGGTTTTATATCGCTTAGGCTTATTACTGTTACTGCCGAGAGACTTGTAACCTGCGCCGTTATCTGGTTGTTGACCAGGTCAATGCGTGCACCCCCGACCTGCTCCCATTTCTTCTGCACATCGTTGTAGAAAACCAACCTAAGACTCGTCGGGTCGGGTGACTCATCCCGCTTATACTTAATCGTTAAGGTTGCGGGTGTGCTAAAAGTTAACTGCTTGGGTGAAAATTGGTAGACCCCACTGTACCTGGTCGCCCCATTTGTGCCCGGTACCCGCTTGCCTCTTAGCTCATCAACTGTTATCTCTGTATCTTTTGAGAGCGCGCCCTCCGGGATCTCAAGGGAGACGATTTGGTTGCCGTCTTCGAGCTTGCCGCCCCCCGGGCCGATTGCGGCCTTAGATGATGACTTGTACTTGCCGGTTGTTGTGAAACTCCATGAGAAGTTGGCGGCAAGCGGGTTTCCCGCAAGGTCTTTGACGCCTGTGGTCAGGTAAGCCGTATAGCTGGTTCCCTCATCGAGTTTTTCTCGGGGAAGAAGCTTGGCGGTTTTTGATTTCTCATCGTAGGTCACGTTGGCTGCAACCCAGCGTGAGCCTTGCTTGATATAAAATGTCGAGCCTTGCTCGGAGCCGTCGTTTTTATAGCTCGAAGGGTCCATGCTCTCATAGAAAATAACACCGATTACTGACTCAGGCAAAACCTTGGCGTCGCCTGCCGCCGGGAAGGTTCGCTTGGTCACCGGCGGTTTGGTATCAAGGTTGATGCTGGTTGAGACCCGGTACATGTTGTCGGAGTCGTCTCTAAACTGCGCGCTTATTATCTTCGCGCCGTCGCCCTCCGAAATGGAGAGCGCTTTTGTTGGCGCAAAGCTTTCCCAACTGGCCCAGGTAATACCGTTATCCGGGCTAAAACGCATCTGGCTTGCGCCGCTTACATCGATGTTGACGCGAACCTCTCTTTTATTGGTATAGCTTGCGGCATCGTTAATATAGATATTGCCGGACGGGCCGACGTTGTCCACCGAGACAAAGTTTTCAACAGGGAAGGCCTCCCGGTTTCCCATGATGTCGGTTGCACGCGACATGATCTCAAAAGAGCCGCCATCGCTTGTTGGGAGCGGCCAAGGGTAGCTCCAGGTTACCGAGCGGTCCCCAAAGCTGGATGTTATTGCAGCCGGGCTCCAGGATTCTTGGTTAACCCAACTGTTGCCGTTCCACCAGGTGTTGTCGTAGAGCCTGACGATGGCAACCTCGACGCCGCTAACACCCACGTCGTCGGTTGCGACCCCGTTGATTGCGCAGTTACTTCCGGATATTTTATGAGTGCCGGTTGGGTTCAGGATGGATGTTGTAGGTTTGGTGTCTACGTTTGAATAGATGTTTAGCTTTACGTCGTCAAACCAGGCGTACGTTGCGGCGCCTCTTGTATTGCCGTTTTCAAATGCGGCGCCAAGACTTACCGCATAGGTCCCGCTTTGATCCAGGTAACCAGAGATATCAACCGATTGGGTTATCCAGATATTATCATTCGAGGAGTTTTTCTCCTCCCAAACGGTAACCACTGACTTATCTGGTTTTATAAGGTTTATGTAGAGTCTTTGCGACGCCGGGGCGATGGCCTTCCAGTTTTTCTTAAAGGCGAAATCGATGCCGCCGCCGCTTCTTGCAGGAATTGGGGTATTAACCTGTTGAGTGGCGATAGCCTCGCCCCTGCTTCTACGCCCCGGGATGTAAAAGCGCAGGCTGCCGCTATTCGTGTTGCCCGCGCCGTCCCGGTTGGTTTTGACCCCCTTGCTTATATCCTTTAGGGTCCACCCGCTAAGATTATTATCAAAGTTTCCGTTAAGGATAAGTTGATCGGCCGATGCAACCCGGGGAGCCAGTATGATCGCCGAGGCAAAGACAGTCATTAGGATAAGGAGATTTAATGCCTTTTTTACCCTCACCCGATCACCTCTTTGCCGGAGAAGACTGTATTTGTCCTCCGGTTTTCGCCTCAAGGGCTTTAAGGGTTTGGTTGTCCGGGTCTATCGCCAAGCCGGTTGCGATAATTCCCTTAGCCTGCGTGTAGTCGTTTTGCACGATGTAGATATTGGCTATCTCTGCAAGAACGTTCGCCCTTGCTTTATCGGAAGCCGGCAGAAGCTTTAAGACGTTTTTCCACTCCTCAATTGCATTGGCATAGTATTTACCTTTGACACTTGCACGGGCAAGCTCTGTGTGGAAGAGAAGCGTGTTTGGTGAGGCATGCACGGCCCGGCTTAGATACTCAATGCCCTCCTTATCTCTTCCCGTTTGCTCAAGAACGATGCCGATCTTGTAAAGGGTCTCGGGGTCCTCGTTCTTGGCTTTTAATATCTCCCGGTACTCGTTAAGCGCCTTCTTGTTGTCTCCGGTAAGGAAGTAAGATGATGCCAGAAGCTCGCGCATCTTAAGGTCGTCTTTGTTTGCCCCCATGTACCTTTCGAGGCCCGGGATGACCCCTTTGTAGTTTCCTTTGTTGTAGGCATCAACTATATCGTTTGGCTTCGTTATGTCCACAGTTGCCGCCTGCTTTTGAGTGTTATTTCCACCCGATGCCTTCGGCCAAAGGATTACGGCAAGAACAATTACCAGAACGGCGGCGAATGCGGCAACCGAGATCAAAAGCATTTTTTTGGTTTTGATGTCCATCTTGCGGAAGTTGTCTGTGAAATTATCCAAGAAAGTGTTTTGCTCCAGGACAAAGTCACGATGCTCCGGGGTATCGTTGATTTTTGTAGAATCGCTTTTCTTCTTCTTTTTCTTTTTTGTACCGCTTTGTTTTCTTGAATGCCTACCCAACTCAATTCCTCCAAATATGCCTTGATTAGTTTCATAGCGCATATATTATAACAAAATGCCGGCGCATTTATTATACGAGACAGCTTTTAAAGACAGCAATCTAGCATTAAGTAACACATTAAATTATACTATTTAGAGAATAATATTGGTGGTATTTTAAAAGGTGAACATACCCAAGCTTTTTGCGGCGTTGCCGGCAAGGGTAAGCGATACATATATGGTTATCGCCGCACTTTGTTTTTCCGTAATATTTTTTATAGCCCTAGTTTTCCTCCTAAGAGACCTATTCAACAAGCTGGGTATCAAGAAGATTTACAGGTTGCCGATCCCGCTTTTTGCAACCATCGTCTTTGCGATTTTCCTAATACTGGCCGGTGCGTCGTCACATCCGCTAATTTGTCAGGCCTGCCACCCCATGCGGGTTGCAGCCAAAGAGTTGAATCTATCCAGCCACAGCAAAGTAACCTGCACAGCCTGCCATAAGAAATCCTCGGTAATGGCCATGCCGATCCAAAAACTTGAGCAGGCCAGGATGATCTATGATTACCTGACCAACAACTATCGCGAGCCCATAATCGCCGATGTAAGCAACGACGCATGCTTGAGCTGCCACCGAGATGTTGCTCGCGGGGTTAAGACCCGGCTTAAGGTGATGATGAGCCATCGCGAGGTACTGCAGGCCGGTATTCGCTGTACCGACTGCCATGATGAGATAGCCCACGGAAACAAGAAGGAATTGAAGGGCGTCTCTATGATGGAAAAATGTAGCGGTTGCCATAACGACCGCGAGGCTTCATCGAGGTGCAAGACATGTCATTTAGGAAATGTGTGGCTCGGAATGGAGCCCTATAGCGGTTGGGGTGTTGCCCACGGCCCGAACTGGAAAAAAATCCATGGGGCCAGGGATCTTTTTATCTGTAAAGATTGCCATTATGAGAAGGACTGCAACCGGTGCCATTCAACCGTGCCTCACCAGGAAGGTTGGGTATACATCCATGGGCAAGATGCAAAACAAAACCCAAAAGACTGCGCTATCTGCCACAAGGAAGAGAAGTTCTGCCGGCAATGCCACCTCATATCGATGCCCCACTCGACTGCTTTTATGCCTGTGCATAAGTGGGAGGCGGAGGTTTCCGGCAAAAAGGTGTGCCTTACATGCCACTTCGAAAAAGACTGCGATAATTGCCACGAGAAACACAAGCACGAGGGCCGTCTTATAGAGAAAGGCAAAGATTATTAATGAATAATTTTAGTCTCCGGGCGCTAATAAACCATATACATGCCGTAATAAGGCAGCCCGAGCTCTACATGAGGGAAATCCCGATCCTCATCGGTTTGGCTATCCTCATGGTATTTATTATCCTGGTTTTCATCGCCATCTTGTTTATGCGGCCGGGTGCAAAGAAAGCCGAGCCCATCGAAAAAGAAAAGCTTGCACCTAAGCTGAAGAAGTTATATATCGCAATCGGGGTGTTCGGCACACTTACCGTCATCTCAATCGGATTCTTCTCGGTTTACACCGCCCGCCCGGATTTTTGTCTTAGCTGCCACGAGATGAAAGACGCCTACAAAATATCCCCCGTAGTACACAAAAATGTAGGGTGTCTGTCATGCCACCAGGGTCCGGGGCTTATCGCTGCGTTTACCGAGAAACTGGAGCTCTTAGAAATGGGAATCTCCAAATCAGGTGTTGTGGGCGATATAATCTCGGCACAGGTCTCAAATGAGGCGTGCCTTACTTGCCACAGTGATATACTAAAAGCTACCGTTGTCCACGGCACCATCAGGATAAAGCACAAAGAGCCGCTTGAGGCCGGTTACCGGTGCACCGAGTGCCATTTCTCTAAAGGGCTTTTTCACATAGAAAAACGCAAGCTTGATGACTTTGGGATGAGCCGCTGCGTGGATTGTCATAACCAGAAAAAGGCCAGCGCCGATTGCGGCGTCTGCCATACCAGCCGGGGCGGATCCGCTGTTGCCCTTAGCAGGGATGACTATCCCAGAGTAAATCTACCGGATAAGATCGCCTGCAACAAGTGCCACCTGCCGAGCACCTGCCTGGATTGTCATAAAATACAGACGCCGCACCCCGAAAACTGGAAGGGCGGGGGGCACGCCCTGCGGGGTTTCGTTGAGAGAAAAGTCTGCCTTGAATGCCATGACGAAGCATACTGCGAGAAGTGCCATTCTGATGAGTCTCCGCATGGAGACGGCTGGGTAAAAGGGCACGGGCAGACAGCAAAGGTATCCCTGGCGTGGTGTACAAGCTGCCACAAGACGACAGACTTCTGTCTTAATTGTCATGAGGATGTAACCGGCTATAAAATCAAAGAGGGTATCGATAAACCACTGTCGTCAGAAAATAGCCAGACGGCCCATCATTAGAACAAAAAAGCCCACAGGCTATTCTTGAGAACAGCCTGTGGGCTTGCTTAGTCAAGCAAAATCCGGTTACGGCATCGACGTTGTGTTATGACAGTTGATACACGTAGCATCTAAATTTGATTTTGTGCTGTTTATTGCACTCATGAGCATATTGGGCGCCGTGCTCTTATGTGGGAACGAACTTCCGCCATCCGCCGGGTGACACTGCTTACAGTTTGGACCGTTGTTTACAGCATCATCAGGACCCACGCTTGTCGCAAAGCCGTTCGCATCAAGTGATGTCGATGTCTCGGATGTATCATGTCCGTATGCAGTTATGGTCAGGCCGCTTGCATTGATAGCCTGCTTAGAGGTCTTATGAGACCCAATGTTAGCATTATGGCAAGCCGAGCACCATGCGGCAAGCTTCTGCGGTGTTGAGCGAGTCGATGTATCGATCAGGCTTGGGTTGTAGTAGAAGTAGGTTTTGCCTGGGTTTGGATCAGCTTTAAGCAGCTTGGTTGTTAGTTCATCGGCAAGCTTTACCACACTGTTGTTATGAACCGAATGGCACTTATCGCATCCCCAATTGGCTGCCGGTACGGAATATGGAGTAGGCGTGGTGTCGTCCGGCGCGACAACGGGGTCGGGGGTACTCGTATCTATGCCGTGGCCGTTTACATTCAAGCTAATCTTTTTTGTTGCCAACCCGGAGGTTTCAGAGTGACAGAAGTCGCACGCCTGGCTTGCAGAATCCGCTCTGGTTAAGCGATACATGCCTGTTGCCAGGTGAACGGCATGGCACTCTTTGCATTTGTTTGTGGATGTTGTGTAACCCCCATGCGGGCCCTGCGGATAGAGCGCGTCATTATTGTACTGCAGCGGATCATTATAGCCGGCGGCTAAAACAATAGTCGTGGTCAGCGCAAAGAAAACACCGACAATTAACGAAAGAACCAGTCCCTTTTTTACCAATCCATTTCACCTTACTTTCGGTTATTGAGGCGTGTTGGCAGGTGCTTAGCAGTTACCAATTATTAACAATGGTAACATGAGCTTATTATCCGGTCAAGCATTTTACTACAGCCACTACCAGGGAAAATCGGTTGTTTCTACTACTGCAAGGA
>CADDYS010000086.1 GCA_902810715.1 bacterium
GCACGTTAAGTGCGAATGTCGATGACTTCGAGGAGCTACTTTCCAACGGAAGCGTCCGGACGGCGCTTGATGCTTTTAAGAAAAAGCGCATTCAAGCAAAGGGGCACCTCCCGACAATTCTAAAACTTGAGCGCCTCCTGATGGCCATAGTTAGAAAATAGATATGCATAGCCCGAACTGCCCCTCTTTTGTATTACACACGCTATTTACCCGCGCTTATTAGGCAAATCATCGATTTAAGGCTATTAACCAAATAGTAGTTTCTGCCGATATATAATATATCAGACTCGATCGGTAGGAGCTAATTTAATGAGCCCGGGCAAAATATCTGAACGCTTAGAATCTTTATCACTACAAAACAGGATGTTTATTCTTCTCATAGTGATGCTTTTGCCTTTTATCTCGTTTTTTACTTATAAAGCGTTTGATATAAACGAACGCCTTGAGACCGAATCGCAATCAGAGAACCTGAAACTTGCAAAAACCGTGGCCCACGATATTGATGAATTTATAAACTCGACCGGCGACGTCCTTATTCCAATCACCAAAAACAAATATTTTCGAGGGCAGGACTATCCGGCCGCAACAGCCTATCTTGAAGAACTTGTACCGGAATATCCCTTCTACCATCTTTTTGCTTTTGTTGATCTCGACGGAAACGTTAAAGCCGTTGCTATGTCCAGCATCATGGCTAAAAGTGAGGATGCAAAAAATGTGCAGGTAAATGTAAAAGATACAGCCTGCTACATGCGGGGAGTTAAATCCAAAGGTATCTCCATCGGGGATTTTATGTATAGTAAATATACAGGCATGCCCGTTGTTCACGTAACATATCCGGTTTTTGATTATTCAAACAAAAGAATAGGTTTTGTAGCCGCAGCTTTTGATCTTACTAAAATTCAGAATAAAATAATGCAGATTAACACCGACAAACATATCGTCATAAGCATTGTTGATGACAAAGGCGTTTATATTGCTAGAAATCGGGACCCCAGGAGATGGGTCGGCAAGAGTATCGCAAATACCGACCGCTATAAACTCATATTAGGCAAGACCGAGGGGATGTATAAAACACAATCCTCCGATAATACATTAAGAATCTATAGCTTTTCGACTACATCCAACGCACCCTGGTTCGTAAGAGTCGGCATTGATCAAAAGTATATTCTTGAGCAAGTAAGAAAGGAGCTCGTTAATTACGGCCTACTATTTGCACCATTTTTACTTGTAGCTATTCTTGGTTGGCTCTGGATAGGAAGAGATGTTAACAAGCTCCATAAAAAGACCGAATATCTAACTTTGGTGGATCCGTTAACCGGTCTTTGGAATTGCAGAAAACTCGACCAGGATTTCTGCCGTGAGCTTAGCTTTGCGAGGCGGCATAAAGAACAATTATCTTTTGCAATGATTGATATCGACCACTTCAAGAATTACAACGACAATTACGGTCACCCGGTGGGGGACAATGCCCTGCGTACCGTCTCGGAAGTAATCCGAGATGCAGTAAGAGATACCGACTTAGTGTACCGCTACGGTGGGGAAGAAATATGCGTTCTATTGCCGAGAACTGATACTGCCGGGGCTGCCTTGGTGTGCGAGCGCATCAGAGACGATGTTGAAAAAACGCGTTTTTCAGGTGAAGAAAAGCAACCCTCAGGAAAGCTTACTATATCGATTGGTTATGCAACATATCCGCACGATTCTATCTCTAAAGAAGGCCTTATAAAAAGCGCTGATACCGCACTTTATAAAGCCAAAAACAACGGTAGAAATAGGGTAGAAGCCTACGAAACAAGCGGTCAGGAAACAAGCGGCAATGATTTTTACCCCTTTAGCCAATGTATCTAAGGCTTGTTATTAAAAATCGCCTATGGTTATTATGCATGGGCATGCACAAAAAGACTTTCAGTATCGTCCTATATAGCTTAATCTCCCCAAACCTGCTAAAATAATGTCCATTATAAAAGCGCGAAAGGATATCAAATCAGATGATAAACGTTGTTGTGACGGGGGCCGCCGGCAAAATGGGAAAGGAGATTTGCAAGGCAGTACTGGACGATCCCGATACCGAGCTTTACGGAGCGGTTGATATAGTAGATGTCGGCAAAGATGTGGGTGATTTACTGGGGAGATCACCGATTGGGATCAAAATAACCGGATTAAAAAAAGCCCTCTCCGGCAAGGGAACAAACGTGCTGGTTGATTTCACACATGCCGAAGCAGTTATGGAAAACGCAAGGGTCGCCGCGGCAAACGGAGTCCATATGGTTATTGGGACAACCGGCTTGACCGAAGAGGGTAAGCAAGATATTAAAAAACTCTGCGCGGATAACAACGTTAATGCGATAATCGCCGCCAACTTTGCGATCGGCGCGGTCCTTATGATGAAATTCGCCGAGACGGCCGCCAGGTACATGAACCGGGCCGAGATCATCGAGCTTCATCACGACCAGAAACGAGACGCGCCGTCGGGCACCTCGATGGAGACGGCAAAGCTAATATCCCAAAAAATCAAGGGACCTAAAGTTGAATCAAACGAGATACTGAAGGGCGCGCTCGGCGGAAGATATGAGAACGTCCATATACACAGCGTACGCCTGCCAGGTTTTGTGGCACATCAAGAAGTACTCTTTGGTGGGGTAGGGCAGGTTCTATCCATAAGGCACGACTCGATAGACCGCACGTCCTTTATGCCGGGTGTGCTTATGGCGATAAAGGCTGTGTCTGAGCATCCAGGGGTAACCGTCGGCCTGGATAAGATAATGGATCTTTAAGCCTTTTCACCGCTTCGTTATCTACCTACATTGATCTGCTTGATAGATACACGCTCGTTATGAGAAAATTAAATGATATTTTTATTTTTAGTGTTAGGAGTGATTGCGCCGCATGGCGAAAAACAATAATAAGCCAAAGGTCCGTTTAATCCCTTTGGGGGGCCTTGGTGAAGTTGGCAAGAACATGATGGTCGTCGAATGTAATAACGACATGCTGGTTATTGATGCCGGTTTAATGTTTCCTGAAGACGAGATGCTCGGCATCGACCTGGTTTTACCCGACTTCACTTACTTGAGGAAAAATAAGGACAAGGTAAAAGGGATAGTTTTAACCCACGGGCATGAGGACCATATCGGCGCGCTCCCATACCTCTTGAGGCAGATAAACGCAAAGGTATATGGGACCCGCCTTACGCTCGGGCTTATAAAGGTTAAACTCGAAGAGTTCGGACTAGGTAAAAGCACCAAGCTTGTTGAAATCCACCCGAAGAACGCGGTAAACATCGGCTGTTTCAGACTCGAATTTTTCAGGATGAGTCATTCGATTCCAGACGGCGTAGGTTTGGCGATACATACACCGGCCGGGCTTATCGTTCACTCCGGAGATTTTAAGCTGGATCAAACTCCGATCGATGGCAACATCATTGAGTTTGACAAGATATCGACGTTTCGCGAGAAGGGCGTGCTTGCGCTTCTATCCGACAGCACGAATGCCGAGATGGAAGGGTTTACGCCTTCAGAGCGAGTCGTAGGAGAGAACCTGCGCAAGATATTTGAAAGGGCAAAAGGCAGGATTATTGTTGCAAGCTTTGCATCGCATATCCACCGCATCCAGCAGGTAATCGATACCGCCCACAAATTCGGGCGCAAAATCGCCGTCACCGGGAAAAGCATGGCAAATAACGTCGAGATAGCAGGCGAGCTTGGGTACTTAAAGGTGCCTAAAAAAATGATAATCCACCCGGCCGAGATGAAGAAGTACTCGCAGAAGCAGATCTGCGTGCTCTCAACGGGAAGCCAGGGTGAGCCTCTATCTGCTCTAGCAAGGATGGCAAACCATGAGCATAAGTGGATCGACGTCGGGGAGGGAGATACCGTTATAATCTCGGCAAGCGCGGTCCCGGGAAACGAGAAGTCGATCTTTCAGACAATTGACCGCCTGTTCAGGTGCGGAGCCGATGTCTACTACGAGTCGATATCCGGCGTACATGTATCCGGGCACGGCGCGCAAGAAGAGCTTAAGCTTCTGATAAACATGGTCAGGCCGGAATACTTCGTGCCGATTCACGGCGAGTACCGTCATCTGAAACATCACGCGGCGCTGGCTCTTGAACTCGGCATACCAAAAAACAACATCTTTATCGCGAACAACGGCGACGTCATTGAGTTTGACGGGAACGGCTCGGCCAGGATGAAGGAACGGGTAACCGCCGGTGAGGTTCTTGTTGATGGTTTAGGTGTCGGCGATATCGGTGATGTAGTTCTTCGAGATAGGCAGCAGCTTGCAAGCGATGGTATACTCATCGTCGTTGTAACTATAGACAAGCAGACCGGGCGGCTGGTCGCTGCGCCCGACTTGGTAACCAGGGGTTTTGTCTACGTAAAAGAATCCGGCGAGCTCTTGGATGAGGCGAAGGACCACGTTGTGGCAACCCTTGAAAGAACCGCCGCAGGTTCGATTACCGATTGGGCTGTTCTTAAGGCCGACGTTAGAAGGGCTTTAAGCTCATACATTTATGACAAAATAAAGCGCAGGCCGATGATCATGCCGATCATCGTGGAAGTCTAAAGTAACTTTCGTATATTGGCACGCCAAAAGCAATGAACCGTAAACAACAAGAAAGGCAGCAATGAACGTAATACAGGCGACCATTCTAGGGATTGTTCAGGGGCTTACTGAATTTCTCCCAATTAGCAGCTCGGGCCATCTTTTGTTGTTCCCGTTTTACATGGGCTGGAAAATCAACACCGTGCAAAATATCTCCTTCTACGTCGTCGTCCACTTAGGTACTCTTATGGCTGTTCTAACCTTCTTCAATAAAGATATAAAACAGCTGGTGATAGCTTTCTTTAAAAGCATAGGAGAGCGTAAGATCGGCGGTGATCCCTACAGGCGGGTCGCCTGGTTCCTAATTATCGGCACAATACCCGCCGGCGTTGTGTTTATCTTGATTAACAAGCTACTTAAAGACACGCTTGAGTCTCCTACACTGGTCAGCATCTTTCTTCTGGCGACAGGAATCCTGCTTATTTCCAGCGAATTAATGGGAAAGAGAAAAGCCACTGCAAAAGATATGCGTCTTTCCGATGTGCTGTTTATCGGTTTTACGCAAGGTCTATCAATTTTGCCGGGAATATCAAGGTCGGGCAGCACGATAGCGGCCGGTCTTTTCAGGGGACTAACCAGGGAGGAAGCGGCGAGGTTCTCGTTTTTGCTATCGATTCCGGCGATTATTGCAGGCGCTCTCGAAGACTTTAAGGGGCTTATGCAGGGGGCTGCACATCTTAACAGCGCGGTTATTTTAGCTGCAGGGTTCATCGCCGCCGCAGTTACCGGATACTTTGCAATTAAATACTTTATAGATTATCTTAAAAAGCATAGCCTGTACGTTTTTGCCTTTTATTGTTTTGCTATTGGAGCTACAACATTGGTCTTAATAAGTTTAAAAGTACTGAGTTAGGTGGAACTGTGGCAAGATCTACCAAACAAACAAAGCATTATTCTGAGCACCTTGAGGAAGTCTACGGTATAGCCATGATATCCGTAGGGGCTCTTATCCTCTTCAGCCTCTACTCAACCTCGTCGGGAGTCGCGGGGAAACTGCTTGCGCAAACATTCGAATGGCTCTTCGGCATTATGCGCTTTGCAGTCCCGTTTGGGATGATCGGTGCCGGGTTTGGTCTTATCACGCAAAAGCTCGACGTGAAATCCGAGACGGCGGCAATAGGCGGCGCACTAGCCTTTATGAGCATCCTCGCAATAATCCATCTACGGGTCCCGTTTGCCCAGCAGTTTACAAAGGACAGCTTGTTTAACTACGGCGGGGTATTCGGTGCGGGCGTATCTTACGTGGTCCGTTTTCTATTTGCCGACATTGGTGCGTATATTATCTTTGGCGCGGGCATCCTTATCGGTATTGTGATGGCCACCGGGATTTCGGTAGGCAACCTTATCAATGCGGCAACCGAGATGGGCCAGGAATTCGGGCTAAAGATCGATAGACAGATTAAAACCAAAAGGGAAAAAGCGCCCAAGATTAAAACCGGAAGAACCCCGCGAACCGAGATTGAAACTCCGGTCATGGCAGAACCCGAGCCGGAGCCTGAGCGACGGGTGCCTGAGCCGGTCATCGTGGACAACACACTTCTTACCAAACCTACCATGCAGCTTAAGATAGACATAGACAAGGAGTTGGAGGGGGCAACCACATATATCATGCCGTCAACCGACCTGCTTAAAAGGACATCGGGCGGCGGGCTGAAAAGCAACAAGGGTGTAAAAGAAAACAGCCAGGCCCTTGAACGTGTCTTGCGCGACTTTGACGTGGACGCGCATGTCACCAAGGTAATAAAAGGGCCTACGGTCACGCGCTATGAATTGCAACTTGCATCCGGCGTTAAGGTTAACAGCGTCTTAAACCTCTCCGACGATATCGCGCTTGCGCTTGCAACTGCGGATGTGCGCATCCTTGCGCCTATCCCAGGCAAATCGGCGATAGGCATCGAGGTTCCCAACCAGTACCGCGAGATAGTATCGCTGGGCGATATCTTAAACACCGAGGAATCCCAGAAACAAAAAAATATACTAACCATCGGTTTAGGCAAAGACATCTCGGGCCACCCGATCCTTGCCGACATCGGCGATATGCCGCACCTTCTCATTGCCGGTGCGACCGGCTCCGGTAAAAGCGTCTGCGTAAACAGCATACTCATGTCGATTATGATGCGCGCCAAACCCGAGCAGGTGAAACTTATCCTGGTCGACCCGAAAAGGGTTGAGCTTAACCTTTATGCCGACATACCGCACCTGGTGACGCCGGTTATAACTAATCCTAAACAGGCGGCAACCGCACTGATGTGGGCTGTCGGCGAGATGGAGGACAGGTTCCAGGTCTTATCCGAAGTCGGCGCGCGGAACATCGACCAGTATAATGCGATAATCGCAAAGCAAAAAAGCGAAGAGATCCCGCTTATGCCTTATATGCTTATTGTAATCGACGAGTTGGCAGATCTTATGATGGTTGCAGCGGGGGAGGTCGAGGATGCAATCTGCCGTATCGCGCAGCTTGCCCGAGCCGTCGGTATTCACTTAATCGTTGCAACGCAGAGGCCGTCAACCGATATCATCACCGGGCTCATCAAAGCTAATATCACGCATCGCATCGCTTTTGCGGTATCCTCGCAGATCGACTCAAGGGTTATCCTGGATACACCGGGCGCCGAGAAGCTTGTCGGCAAAGGGGATCTGCTTTACTCAACGCCGCAGCACTCAAAGCCGCTTCGCATACAGGGCGCGTTTGTCACCGAGCAGGAGATCGAGCTCATTACGACTTATTGCAAGAAGCAGGCTAAGCCGGAGTACAGGAAGGAGATTTTCGAGGACAAGAGGTCGCAGTACGGCTACGACTATGACGACCCCATGTTCGACGACGCGGTTAGGATTGTGGTCAATGCGGGCCAGGCCTCCGTTTCAATGCTACAAAGAAGGCTTCGTTTAGGGTACTCAAGGGCGGCACGTCTCATCGATATTATGGAGGCAAAAGGCATCGTCGGCTCATACGAGGGAAGCAAGCCCCGTGCGGTCCTTATATCCCCGGAAGAATTCGACGAGCTGATGGCGAAGGAAGAACACTAGTTAGCTCATAGCTGATAGCTCACAGGATGAGGGTAAGAGCGTGGGCGTTAATTCTTTCCTGCCAGCTGTGAGCTAATCTTTTAGAAAGTTCTAGAACTTTCTAAAAGATTTGTGTTAAGTTAAGAAAAAGTTTGGCAATTAGAGAAACAGTTGGTTTCCCCGTGGAGGTAGTCAATGCACAACGAACCAATCGGGCAAATATTATCCGAAGCCCGGAATAGATTAGGGAAGAGTATCAAAGAAGTTGAGTTCGACACAAAGATCAGGGCAAAATATCTGGATGCTCTGGAGCGCGACGACTTTGACAACCTGCAGGCAACTATCTATACACAGGGTTTTATAAAAACTTACGCAAATTATCTTGGGCTAGATCCGGTCCCGCTTATCCAACAGTACAGAGGACTTTACGCGTATAAAGATGAAAACAACCTGGAATCCTTATCCTCAAACATCCGGGTTAAGGCAAGAAAAAAGCCGGCATGGCTTAAGCCTGCGGTGGCCATTGGCGCCATAATCGCACTGTTTATAGGTTTAATCGGCTGGGGAGCTTATCAACAATATGTATCCCGAGAACCGAAAGTAGTAGTGCAAGACATAAAGGTAAGAAAGCCGACCTCGACAACCGTCGCCGGCACTACAGTAACCACCAATGCTGAAACCAACAAAAAATCGGATTTAGCGAGCGGTAACACCGGGGATAATAACACCACCGGAAATATCGTTGTGAGGATCACCGGTATCGGTGATGGCGGCTCATGGACAAAGGTTTCGGTGGACGGCGAGAAATCCTTCGAGGGAGTCATCAAAAAAGGAGAGACCAAGGAGTTTAAAGGTAGTTCATCGGTGCGTGCAAGAATCGGAAATGTAACCAACGTCGAGATCGTGTACAACGGCAAGAAACTTACAAAAACAGATTATAAAACGGTCAACGGGATTTTCGATGAAACCTTTACGCCGGCAGATAAAACAACTACTACCACCAAATCCTCGACAACTAAAACGACAACAAGCCAGTCATACAGCTCGGGTAGATCAACCACAACAACAACTAAAAAGACGGGGGCTAACTAAGTGGCAAAAGATAGCTCGTTCGACATTGTCTCAACAGTAGATTTGCAAGAGATAGATAACGCTATAAACCAATCCAACAAAGAGATTTCCACGAGATACGATTTCAAGGGCTCCAAGAGCAAAATCTCCTGGAACAAAAATGAGGGACAGATAATCATCGATGCCGATGACGACTACAAGCTAAGAAGCGTGCAGGATGTTCTTCACACAAAGCTTGTGCGCCGCGGAATCGACCTAAAAGCCCTTCATTACAAAAAACCCGAACCGGCCTCAGGGGGTACGATTCGCCAGACGGTCGATATCATCCAGGGTATCGGTACCGACAAAGCGCGCGAAATCAACAAATTCGTCAAAAACTCCAAGCTAAAAGTCCAGGTTGCAATCGAGGGGGCCAAGGTCCGCGTGAGCGGCAAGAACAAGGATGATCTGCAAAAAATCATCCAGATGGTTAAAGAACACGACTTTGGGTTGCCGCTGCAATTTGTTAATTATAGGTAGAGTCTAAAGTTGGTTATAGATATAAAGATTTTAATCCTTTAGAGTTCGAATCCGATCCGGGGAGCCAAATTTCTCTAATTCGAACTTTTTCGATACGAAAAGACATTCAAAGAGCGGGGTAAAGTCGGCACGGGCAACCGTGCCGTCTTTATTTATGTAGACCTTTTCAAATACAACTTGGTTAAGTAGTTACCCCTGAAAAACTCAGGGTAAATTAAATCAAATATTTAGGCCAAAACAATAGGAATTCCCAGCCCAGATAGCGAATCTATACTTTGAGAAGAAAAAGATTCCACATTCGAGAAAGGAATTCCTATGAAAATTAGCGTGACCAAAATGG
>CADDYS010000087.1 GCA_902810715.1 bacterium
CGCCATTTACAACAGCCGCTCCAACAGTGGCAAAATCAAGCCAGGCAAGAGAATAATCTATTGCTTTTGCCTGTGCTTCTTCTTCCGTTAGCCCAACACTTCCAATCTCCGGGCGAGAAAAGACCGCGTATGGCACAACGCGGTAATCCATCTTTCGGCCATTTCCAGAGACTGCGTTTTGTGCGGCAACCCTAGCCTCGTATGAGGCCACGGGGGTAAGCATATAGCCACCTGTGACATCGCCTGCTGCATAGATGTGCTCTACATTTGTTTGCATAAACTTGTTGACTTTTATGCCTTTCTTTGAGTAGAGAATCCCCGCCCCATCCAGGTTTAATGTGTCAAACGAGGGAGTACGCCCAGTAGCATTAAGAACAACATCAGAGGTAAACCGCTTCTCTTTGCCACCTATAGTTGCTGTCACGGCTCTTTTGCTATTTTGGATCTCGATAGCAGAAACACCTGCTCCTGTATAGACCTCCATGCCTTGACTGATAAATGAGTCTTTTATGGCGTTTGATATCTCACCGTCGGCGGCTGAAAGAAGGCGGTCTTTGGCCTCTAAAATGGTTACCTTTACACCTGCCAGGTGAAACACATGGGCAAACTCAAGAGCAATAAAGCCGCCGCCAATAATGACCATTGATATGGGTAACTCTTTCATCTCAAGGGCATCATCGCTTGTTGTGGCATGCTCGATGCCGGGGATCGGCGGCATACTTGGCTTAGAGCCGGTTGCAATGATGATCTTTTTGGGTTGTGCGTGTTCGCTACCTATAGTAACTTCTTCCGGCGATATGAAGGTTACTTTCTCTTTGTAGTAGTCAATGCCCCGCTTCTTTAGATCAGCCGCTTTGTCTCCCTCGGCGTTTTTTGTTGCATACTGCTTGCGCTCAATCACACGCGGCCAGTCGAGGCGAACCTCATCTTTGACAACAACGCCAAACTCAGAAGCACGTTTAACAGTAGTAAAAACATCTAAAGACCTTACCAAGGACTTCTTGGGGATGCACCCCCGCCAAAGTCAGGTGCCGCCAAGGTCACCTGGGTCTGCAAGTGCAACTGATACACCATAATCACGGGCTGCTTTTGCGGCTGCACTTCCCGCCATGCCGCCGCCGATAACGAGGACATCAATATTAATCATCTTCGAAACCTCCTAAAAAGTTTTAAGAGGTTTTTACCCGTTCTACGAACGTGGCTATCCCCTTGGCCAATACATAATCACCAAGACACCGGCAAGTGCAATGAAACCACCAATAAGGTCAAACCTATCCGGCGCTATTTTATCAACCTGCCAACCCCAAAGAAGGGAAAGTACTATAAATATGCCGCCGTAGGCGGCATAGACACGGCCAAAATTTGCCGGTTGCAGGGTAGGGATAATGCCGTAGAGAACCAAAACAATTGCGCCAGCCAGTGCGACCCAGATGCTTCTACCTTCCCTTAGCCATAACCATACAAGATATCCTCCACCAATCTCAAATAACCCCGCCAATAAGAAAAGTGACAGCGATTTTGTAATTTCCATTTTTACGCTTTTGCTCCTTTAAAAAATTCGGTTCGACCTTAATCATAGCCGTGCGGCAGTGTAAGCAAAAGAGCATTACTTGTCTTTCTTTGACGGCACTAAAACCACCGGCAGTTTTGAATGGCGTACGATTCTATCGGCAACGCTTCCGATAATCGCCCGGGCAAGGCCGGTACGCCCGTGCGTTCCCATAACGATCATATCGGCACCCTCTTCATAGGCAACCTGCAATATGACTTGAGGAGGGCGCCCCCGCTTAACAACGCCCCTTGCAAGAATGCCTTCCTTTTTAAGCCAGCCGACTGCATCTGAAACGAATCCTTGAAACGCGTCTTTGATGAAGTCACCCATCTCCGTATTTTCAACCCCCTCAATCTCTACGACCGGGACAACGCCCACAACGATAACCTCTGAGCGCTCTTCTTTTGCAAGATCAGCTACAATTCGGAGTGCCTCTTTAGCTGTTGGTGACCCATCGGTTGGATAGACTATTTTCCTCATCACTATTCCTCCTTGCGCTCTCTAAGCTCGGGCACGTTTCCGATTAACCGTTCCATAATCGGCGCCATTACGAAAGCAGATGCAAAAAGCAAAAATTGTCTCGCAAGAGTAAATTTCCAGCCAAAAAAGCGAAGCTCAAGAGGTATCATCGGCAGCTTGATTGCCCACGTCGACACGATCGCAATGACAACTCCGAGGCGGGCACCCTTATTAAGAAGCGTTTTAAGCAGTGGAAATACTCCGACCAGTGGGCCATGAATGGCCGTCCCAAGAAGCGCGCCGAGAAAAAGTCCACGGAAACCGGACTGCTCACCAAGGTGCTTTAAAATAAACTCTTCGCGCACCCAGACCTGAAAAAGTCCGACAAATATGAAGACGGTTACGAGCGTCACGAAAACGCTTGCAAACGTTGTTGCACCGATAATAGCCGCCATTTTTGCCTCGCTAAGGCTCACCGTGGCCAACAGGGAATAAGCGGCTACCGCAACCCACAAAAGCCAGTTTTTCTTTGCCCATGCAAGAAAATTCATAGCAGCAGCCACCCCATAATGACTCCGACTATGATCGAAAAGACAAATGTTACCGCCCAGCGCGTCAATGCAAATCGCCTGCCCATATAGGCAATCTCGGCCGGAAGCGAAGCTGTCCCCACGGCAACCCACGCGGTAAGAAGCGTGGCCACAGCGGTAACCGATGCGTGCTGGTCAAGCAAATAGCGCCCGATGGGGAACACGGCGGCAGGAGGCCCGGAAGCGATGCTTCCAAGAACCGCCGCAATAACTGGTGCCAGGACACCCCGTGATCCGCCGAGCAAGCCACGGATCGTCTGCGGCGATATCAGCACTTCAAATAGACCGATTGCCGCAAAGACCACGACGAAAAACGGCAGCACGTTAACAAAACTCTTGTACCCGATTTTGATCGCTTTTTTTGTAAGTTCGCGGTTCTTGATCCAGGAGATCGCAAGTGCCGCCGCCATCACAATAAGCAAACTCCAATCGGTGGTTGTCAACTTTGCCTCCTAACCGTTTCAATATCAGCGCTCCTCTGAAAGTATGTGAAGGGCCTCAACTACATTGCTAGCTCTGCCTCTTCTTTCGCAAGTTGTATCTCAGATATTGCAATGTAGGCTACCAAACTCAGAATAATAAGTAAGGCTCCATACGCCATAAAGAAGGACTGATAACCAAAGGCGTTAATTAAGCGCCCACCAATACCTGTACCGATAGATCCACCGACCATAAACGAGAAGGCAACCAAGGACATGGCCACGCCCCTTGCCTTCTTGGCAAACTCCGTTGCCAGCGTTAAAAGAGTAGAGTGGGTGAACATAAAGCCGAGTCCCAGTAAGAACACCCCGACAATAGTTGCTGCAAGGTTAGTTGAGAAGATGGCGATTAGAAGATCGGCAGTTGCGGCAAACAATAGTCCAAAAGCAATAAGTCGTCTTCTTCCCGTCTTGGCTGCAACTTTTCCGCCCAGGCGGCCAGCAAGGATGGCGCCGATACCAAAAGCCGTCATGATAAGACCGATGGCCAAATAGCCGAAATTAAAAACGTGGGAGATATTCGCCCCGAGATATGAAAACGATCCGAGAATAAAGATACCTTCAAACACAACCACAATATATGCCCTTAAGCTTGGAAAATGCCCTAAAAGCTTGGCGTACGGCGCTAATACTTTACTATTAGGATTCGAAGTTAATTGACCCGATAGCTTTTTACTGGTTGAAATAAGAAGCACGGTAATGAAAGCAGCAATGATGGCGTAAGCGAAAAAAACACCCCTCCAGCTTACAAAGAATGCAATCGTGCCGCCGATGCCCATCGAAAGCGCCTGCCCCAAAAACGAGATTCCCATAAAAGTGCCGATAGCTGTCTGACGGTTCTCTAGCGGAACTACATCACCGATTAAAGCAAGAGAGACCGGCATAGTGGCTGCCGCAAACAGCCCGGTGAGAGCCCGGTAGATACTTAAGTCCGTTAGCGCCATACCGAGGCTACATAGAGCGGTTGCAATGGTAAAGAAGATCATGGTGCTCATTATTACTCTTAGCTTTCCGAAGCGGTCGGCAAGCGGGCCAAAAACCAACTGAAACAGTCCAAACGGCAACATGTACGCGGCAATGAGGATGCCGGCTGATGCCGGTTCAACCTTAAACGATTTTGCGATAGCAGGCAGAATCGGCGAGACCACCCAGTTGTCCGCCATAACAATAAAACCTGCAAGTCCAAGTATTAATATAAGGCGTTTTGTATTCATCGAATTCTCCTTTACAATGCTTACCGAATCGCCGGGATTAGCAATACAGGCAATGGAGCCCGGCGAACAATATTATGACTTACGCTGCCAAGGAAAGTTTCCGCAATAAAGCCGCGCCCCTGGCTCCCCATAACAATAAGAGAATAATCGCCTTGTCTGGACTGCTTTAAAATTTCGCTGATAGGCAAGCCGTATGGTATCTCAACTTGTACGTCAGTAGCGCCTTTCTCTATCAGTTGCGCCTTAAGCCTTGCAAGTCTTTCTGCATCTATCTTGTTGAACTCTTCAAGGCGGCCCTCTAAATGTTTACCGATACGGGACTTATCTTGCACATGAAGGAGGGTGACCCGCCTGCATCCGCTCTCAACAATCTTTTCTACATAGGCAAACGCACGTTCAGCCGTATCGGAAAAATCAGTCGGATAAAGAACGTTTCTTGTAAAATCGTTACACGTTATCTCACAGCGGCTTACGTTGTCCTCCTCAACAATTTTTAAGCGGACGATAAGAAGCGGCTTGGTTGTGTTATGCGCAATCTCAAACGCTACACTTCCAAGGACGGCTTCTGCAGCCATAGTCCTGCCGTGAGACCCCACAACAATTAAGGATGTATCTGTTCGATCGGCCAGCCGGGTTACTTCAAATTCGGGCAAACCCGGCAAAATCTCAACGGAAACCTCGAAGCCGTAACTTTCAACAACTGCTTTTTGTTCTAAAAGACGGGGCTCGACCAGACGAGCCAACTCGTATTTCATGGACTCCAGGTGTTTTATGCCAAGCGCGTGGGCAAGTATTACCCTGCCTGCACCAAGCTCACGCAATCCACCAAGACAACTGATTACACAATCTGATGCTTTAGATAAGTCGGTTGCTAACAATATTGTATTAAACATATATTCCTCCCCTTTTAATATTGTTGGGAACTCTCTTAAATAGAGATTACACTTCAAAGGCAGCCGGTTTTACCTCGTTAGAAAAATAGCGTCTTTGAAACATTAGCGCTACGTTAACAAGGCTTATTAAGACCGGCACCTCAACGAGTGGGCCGATAACCGCCGCAAAAGCCGCTCCTGAGTTTATGCCAAAAACAGCTACAGCTACGGCTATTGCCAGCTCAAAATTATTACTTGCAGCCGTAAAGGAAAGCGTGGCAGCCTTTGAGTAATCGGCTCCAATTTTCTTGCCCATGTAAAACGAGACTAAAAACATGAGTATAAAGTAGAGAAGAAGCGGAACCGCAATACGAACCACATCCATAGGGATTTTAACGATATATTCACCTTCAAGTGAAAACATAACAACAATAGTAAACAGCAGGGCTATTAAAGTAATTGGGCTGATCTTTGGGATAAATTTTTGCTCGTACCAGATTCTTCCCTTTGCCTTAACTAATGTAAATCTAGTAAATATTCCGGCAATAAACGGTATACCAAGATAGATAAAAACGCTCTCAGCGATCTGGCCGATGCTAATATGTACAGTTGCGCCCTTAAGGTCAAAAAGCGGCGGCAAAACAGTGATAAATATATACGCATAGACGGAATAAAACAGCACTTGGAATATTGAGTTAAAGGCAACTAAGCCTGCCGCATACTCAGTATCTCCCTTAGCAAGCTCATTCCAGACGATAACCATAGCAATACAGCGTGCAAGCCCTATCATGATAAGGCCGACCATGTATTCTGGATAATTGTGCAAAAAAGTAATCGCTAAAATAAACATGATTATCGGTCCAATAATCCAGTTCTGTACCAGGGATAGTCCAAGCACTTTTTTATTTCTAAATACCTCGCCAAGTTCCTCGTACCTTACTTTGGCAAGCGGTGGATACATCATAAGGATGAGGCCAGCGGCTATCGGGATCGAGGTTGTGCCGACCTGAAATTTAGTAATGAGATCAATCACGCCGGGGGCGATAAAAAACATGGCAACGCCAACACCCATTGCAAGGAATATCCAAAGGGTTAAATAGCGGTCTAGAAATGACAATCTTTTTGTTATGTTTCCGTCCATCTTATACCTCCTATAATTAACTTCTTAAGCCTGCCAGAAGAAGTACAGGCCAAGAGCAACAAATATTACGCCGCTTGCAATCTCAATTAACTGCCGGTGTTTTTGTAAAAAAGAAAGCCTTGTAATAAATCCGGTAGAGGCCCCGGCAGCCATAAGCGGCAAACCGTGTGCCAGGCTATATGTAAATAGCAATGCGCTACCTAAAACCGCATTACCCTTTGACGCAACATACGTTAAGATAACGGCGACCACCGGCGTCGCACAGGGCGAGAGAATAAGGCCAAGAAGAATGCCTAGAACAAACGCACCCGGACCGCCCTTAAACTTGATACTGTCTGCTGTCAGCTTTACCGGCAGCGCCAGACGCAACTTTATGATCTGCATGAAGTGCAGGCCAACGATAATTAAGACAGCACCAACAACGAAATACCAGGTGCGATTAGTAAGCGACACAAGCCCGCCAAGATATGAAGCAAACGCCCCTATAATCGCAAAGGTAGATGAAAAACCCAGAACAAAAAGAAGCGAGAGGATAAATCCTTCTCTACCCGCAACTTTTGACCCTTCGGTATTCTTGGCAACATAGCCGATCACCGCCGGGAAAAACGGCAGCACGCACGGGCTAAAGCCGGTAAAAAGGCCGCCGGCAAAGGCTAGGCCAAATGCCAATACGGGGCTTGTTGTAAGTGCCGAGCTGAACTGCCGGGCAATTGTTTCAAGCATCTATTTCTCCAAAGTCGTTAATATCTGCGTTAGCTTGTCTTTTTCAATAACCCCGATTTGCTGGCCAACCGGCTTGCCCGCTTTATCGTAAAATACGCTCGTCGGGATGGTGTTTATGCCAAACCGGTTAATCAGCCTTTGCTCGGCCTGGTCATCCACTAAGATATCGATGATATTGACGCGCTTGCCGTATTCCGGCGTAATCTGCGCGATAATTGCCGACATCTCTTTGCAAGGCGCGCAAGAGTTAGAGTGAAACACGATCATAGTCGGCTTGCCGCTTTTAAGGCCTGCTTGAAGCGCCGCCTCGCCGGGGCTCAACGTTTGACTTGCCTGGCTAGCGGATTGATTTGTGGGTGCCGGACATACGTTTTGTGCTGATGACGCAGCTTGCCCGGATGGTACCTGCTGATTTGATGTCTTTTGATAGATAATAATGGCTGCTATAATAACTACAGCTATTACAACAGCAACCTTTCCCAACGTATTTTTAGACATGCAACCGCCCTTCCTTTTTAAATTACTAAATTAAACAAATAGCCGGTAAAGATAATGGCCGCTCCGACTGTGGCAAAAAACGTTGCAAGCAGCGGCTTTTTTAAGACTTTGCGCAAGATAATCATCTCAGGCAAACTAAGTGCGGTGACCGACATCATAAATGCAAGTGCGGTGCCCATCGGCACACCCTTGCCTATTAAAGCAGTTACGATTGGGATGGTGCCGGCCGCATTTGAATAAAGCGGGATACCGATCAGGACAGCAACGGGCACCGCAAACGGATTATTTTTTGCAGCAATCCGAGAGATAAAATCGGCGGGTGCGTAGCCATGAATAAACGCACCGATACCAACACCGAGAGCGATATAAGGGGCAATCTTCTTAACCAGCTCAAAAGTATAGCTTCTCGCATCATCCGAGCGGTTTTTCCAGGTAAGTTTTACGGCCTCTGTTGCGGTCTTGCCTACTTTGATTTGATAGACGAAATCCTCAACCCATTTCTCAAGGCCAAGTCTGCCGATAATTATCCCTGCGACAATAGCAATCAATAGACCGGAGACCACGTAGATGACTGCAATCTTCCAACCGAAAAGCGTCCAGAGAAGCCCTAAAGCGATCTCGTTTATCATCGGCGAAGCAACAAGAAACGAGAAAGTCACCCCAAGAGGAATCCCCGCCTCAACAAAACCGATAAAGAGAGGCACTGCCGAGCATGAGCAAAACGGCGTGATAATTCCAAATAGCGCCGCCAGCACGTTGCCAACGTATTCGTTTTTACTGCTGAGCATCGCTCTAATTTTTTCCGCCGGCAAAAAGGAGCGGATGATGGCGATAGCATAGATTATGATGGTGAGCATGAATAGGATCTTTACCATGTCGTAGATAAAGAAGTTTATGGCCCCACCAAAAACAGAGGTCTTACTAAACCCAAGCAGACTATATGTAAACCAATCTACTACCGCTTGCCACATAATAAGTTATCCCTTCAAGATGTTAACAATCTCAGAAACGCCCGGCACACGCCCGCTTACCTTAACCTCGCCGTTAACGACAAGGCCGGGGGTTGAGAGTATGCCGTAGCTCATGATCTCCTGGATATCCTCAACCTTTTGGATATCGGCATCGAGGTCAAGCTGAGCGGCGGCCTCAAATACATTTGCCTCCAGCTTCTTGCAATTGGCACAACCCGGTCCCAACACTTTGATCTGCATCGCATTCTCCTCCTAAAATTATTTGGTTATATAGGTCAGTAAAATAGGTGATTCTCTCGGAATTAATTTGATAATGAACCCATTTACCCTCACGACGCGCTGAAACAAGCCCCGCGTCTCGGAGTGCTTTTAGATGGTGGGAGGCAAGATTCTGCGGCAGGCCGAGCGGCTCATGTATGTTACAAACACATCGCTCACCCTTTTTCAAAAGGCAAAGGATTTGCAAGCGGTTTACATCTGAGATGATTTTTAAATATTCCGAAAACTCTTTTAGCTGCTTTAACTTAAGAGAACCATCCGTGCAGCACTCTTCCATAAGGCACCTCATATCAATAAATGTTGTATCAGTAATCATTGATATGATATATCGTTCTTTTGCTGCTCGTCAATAGTTTTTTTGGGTGTCAGATACCACCCAATCCTGCTACCAGCCGTAATAGCATAGGCTAAGTAGAAAAGTGTGCAATTGTGAAACTGAAGTTCGAATCCTTCCAGGGTTCAAATCTTGAGCAACGTCCCCATGCTTCCCATTTTTGGATAGGGTAGATTTGCTGTCCTCCGTGGACACTATTCAAACCTGGAGTTATTGGAGAAGCTGGTGAAACATGTCTCTGAGCTGCAGCTATGATGTCAAGCTTATTGAAACATCGAGAGGTTTTATTGTCATTTAATCATCAGTAGATGGTAATAATAATTATCGTTAGCCATAGAAGAAATAGCCTTTAAGTAGAACAATTA
>CADDYS010000088.1 GCA_902810715.1 bacterium
AAGTAATGGGGTAATTAATTTGATAAGTATTTGATAAGTATTTGATAAGTAATTTACTTTAGCCCTTGCTTAGTGCTATAATCCCCTAGGGTTGGTATACGCAGCATAAATATTTCGCAATGTTAGACCATCTAGGAGGGGATAGCTTGAGGTCACTTCGAAACATTTTCCGCAGAAAACTCCGCTCGGCACTTACTATTTTCGGTATTTCCATTGGCATATTTGCCTTCATTGCGATGGGTGCCATGGCTGAAAAAATCAATCTTTTAGTTGATGGCGGCTTGAGATATTTCGGGAATAAGGTAACCGTGACGGATAAGTCGACAATCGGCGGTCTTAGCTCGCAACCTCTATCAATAAAAAAGGTTGACAATGTAGAAAAAGTAGATGGAGTAAAGGCAGCTTTCCCAGAGGTTGCTATGTTGCTCGATCAAAATCAAAACTTCGCTATGGGAATGCCCAAGATGATAGTGGCTGGCGACCCGGACGCAGATAAATATGAATCATTTAAGGCCAAAACTGTTAAAGGGCGATTACTAAGAAAAGATGATCATGGAGTTGCCATTGTCGGCTGTGATCTGGTTAAAGACCTAAAGGCCGAGGTTGGCAAGAATATTACCGTTCGCGGGAAGAAATTTAAAGTTGTGGGTCTTCTCGAGAAGACTCTAACCGCACCTGACTCATGCGTTATAATCCCAATTGAGGATGCACAGAAACTTTTTGCAGGAACTCTCCCGCCAGCTATCCGCCAATCAATAAAACCAAAGGATCTGGTTACAAGCATAGTCGTCTATCCAAGAAAAGGTGTGAACCCCGAAAAACTCGCTAAGAGGATTAATAAAGAGATCAAGGATGTACAGGCTAACGGCCCCGAGTCATTTAAAAAGCAGGCAAAACAAGCTACCAAGATATTTAACTTTATAATGTTCGGTATCGCCGCAATTTCCTTACTCGTGGGCGGACTTTCAGTCATGAATACCATGATTATGTCGATTTCTGAGCGCACTCGCGAGATCGGCATAAAAAGATCGATTGGCGCTTCATCTTTTAGAATAATGAGGGAGTTCCTGGGCGAGGCAGCCCTCATAGGAGCTATCGGCGGTCTAATTGGATTAGGTTTTGGATCGCTGGCCGTTAGCGGAGGAAATTCTGCTACCGCAAAGAGCGGCGTTATACTTTTCTTACTTACGCCAAGACTCTCAATTGGCGCACTGGTATTTGCAATATTCCTAGGCGTTGTCGCCGGCTTCTATCCGGCTTGGCATGCCGCCAGGTTAAGACCAGTTGAAGCACTAAGATACGAGTAAAGAGGTGCGGGATGCCTAAAACTACCAAAAAGCCAATTATCAGTACTAAGGATGTTCACAAAAAATATCATCTAGGAAGAAACAACTTTGTCCATGCGTTAAGAGGGGTTGACCTTGAGATAAACGAGGGTGAGTTCGTCGCGCTTATGGGTCCGTCTGGCTCTGGCAAGTCAACACTCCTTCACGTGCTTGGCTGCCTTGACGGCGTTGACAGCGGGACGGTTAACATAAATGGCTACAATGTTACCAACATGAGCGGCTCCAGACTTACTAAAATCAGAGCTACCCAGCTTGGTTTTGTATTTCAGGGATTTAATCTTGTCCCTATTCTTACCGCACTTGAAAATGTTATCCTGGCAGTGGAGTATGCCGGGAAGGTCGGCAGAAGAGAAAAAGTAAAATTATCAAGAGAGGCGCTCGAGCGCGTCGGTCTCGCCGATAGGGCAAGACATAGGCCAAGTGAGCTATCTGGCGGTGAGCAGCAGAGAGTTGCCATCGCTCGTTCCTTAGTCAATAACCCAAGAATTATCCTTGCTGATGAACCAACAGGAAACTTAGATTCCAAAACTTCGGATGAGATAATATCCATGATGCGTGAGCTAAATAAAACTACCGGCCAGACGTTTATCATCGTCACGCACGACACTGACGTCGGTAAAAGATGCGACCGCATTATCCACATAAAGGACGGTATGGTTATATAAAAAATCCCCCGTGGCAATTCTTCGCGGGGGATTTTGCTTTAAGCTATCTAACAAGCCTAAATATGGCTACACCTATACCAAATACAACTGTTAAAATACCGAGAGCTAGCGCAATTACCCCTAGAATAATCCCGATGACCGCCCATGCGGCGCCTACATGCGTACCTGCTATTGTCTGGCCAACGCCGACTGCGCCCAAAACTATTGCTATGATTGATAGAACTATTGCGGCAACTGGGCCGATGACACCACCCACATTAACCACAGCGGCTATTAAAGCCAAGATTCCCAATACCGTGCTAAGCACTGCGGCAGTACTGGTTGGTCTTGCGACTGGCACCGTAGGCCGGGTCTCAGCAGGCCTTTCTTCATATCTCTCAGGCTTGGCCATATGCCACACCTCCAATCAGAAACCAGAGATTAGAAATCAGAGACCAGAAAATACTCTAATTCCTAAGTATCTGTATACCCTCAGATTGCCGAGGCACTCAATCTAGTCTTTAGGAGAGCCACGGTCGTTTCACTCCCTCCTAAGAAAACACTTCTTCTGCCAAAGCGTTTTCTTTCTTAAATTACCCACTTTCAGTGGGTCGGGTGCTCGCAATGACAGTTTTTCCCTGGACCACGGATCCTGGCCTCTGGACCCTGGAAGTTAAGTAGGCCTTTGTTTGGCAAAACCAGTGGTGGAGCGAATGGTAAGGTGGATGGACAGACTTTTTTATGTACCGTTTACCGTTTAGAAATGTCCATTTGCTGTATGTAATGCGCGTTAGCCAGATTTTTATTACGAGTTTCTTTTTTATGGACGATAATGTACCTATAGTAAAAGCTTCAATTTCCGAAGTGTAAATCCCAGAGATGGGAAATTTCTCAGGAGGTGATTCAGATGGCAAAAGCAGCAGCATTAAGAGGAATTCTAGATAGGGTTTTTCCAGCGGTAAAGCCCACGAATACCTGGAGTGTCATCAAGGTAGAGAAACTGCTCAAAGAAGTTGGCCTGTCCAGCTACGAATTTGATTATGAAACAAAATGCGTCTACTTATCCGGTGAAAACGACCTGATGGATATTGTTGTTCATCTGATGCCGTCTGAGATCACAGACGATACCAGCATGGTCATTACAGAGTTCAACGGTGCGCCAAGGCTAAGAATTGGGAACTGGCAGTTTAAGGTAAGTGCCTAGTGCGATAAAATAGCTATCATAACATAATCATAACTATCAACGCGGGGTTGCAGATATACCCGCGTTGATACTTTAAAGCTTCTCTTCCAATAGTTTTAAGACTTCCCGTAATACATCCATCATGATGTAGTTGGACTTATGCGTAATGCTGTCCTTAAACTCGGGGTCTACCTTGGTGCTCGCGGTGCACGGGTAGCTTGAGAGCCCCTTGCAGGCAACCTCAAGAATGCTTTCATCGGCTTTAAGACCCTCAAAAGTGTGGGCAAGGTAGTAAGTCGCGCCACACGGCGCGCTGGTAACCACCTCGGTGTGCTTAATAACACCATCCCCTATGTCTAATTTGACCTCCGGGCGGCCCACCTTAAACTCTTCGATGAATCTTTTAATATGGATATAGCCATCGCCTGTTAAGTCGCAAAAGGGTTTCGGCGCAGCAAACTCAAGGCCGATTTCTTTACATTTTTCTTCCAACTTGCCCTTAGTCCAGCTTTCCAGCCAATCAGGGTCCTCCACCGGTGTAATTAAGGCTTTGCTTCCCGCTTTTACCGCAAGATTCGGTATCTCAAAAAGCAAATCGCTATGGATGTTTATCGCAATAGTTATATCATGGGCCGGTAACTCGTCCGGCAGAAAATCCTCTGGCTCGTCTATAAACTGGTCGATAATAAGCGGCAGCTTCAGGTGCCCGGCAATCCTATCCGATAAATCCTCGACCATACCGTCACGACAGGATATGCAGTCCTCACCGCAGGCGGTGCAGAGTGAATCATCGTTTTTGAGGTGCTTAATAAACCGCTGTGCATACCCCTCATCAAATTTTAGAAGGTAATTACTCTCTATGTTTGTAACCGCCGGGGCCGCCCCCGCCGAGATGATATAAATTTTTAGTGGCATGATCATCCACTATATCACCCGGCAGGCATGAAAGTCACCCCTGAGCAACTCTTAGAGCCGCTTCTACTTGGTTAGATGGGTCGCTCTCATTTCCCGCCTCATCCTCTGCAGTCACAAAGTAGGTGTATGTTATATTTGGGTTGGCGGCCCTGTCCTGAAACTGCACATCCCGTATGGGATCGGTATTCAACTTCACCGGTTCGGCATTACCTTCTTTTCTGTAGATATTGTACCCGGCAAGATCATTCTCCTTGTTGGGACTCCAAACCAGGTGAATCATATTATTACCAAGATTGCATTTTAGGCCCTTTGGTACCGACGGCTCATCAGTGTCACCGGGTTCGGTAGAACCGTTTCCGCGCTGGTGCAGCACTTTGACCTTTGCGGTGTCGGTAGCGGTGTTGCCAGCCTCATCGGTAACAGTTAGAGTTGCGGTGTATTTGCCTCTCTTGGCATAGGTATGGGTAATTATTGGGCCGGCGGCAGTCTCGGTCGTGCCATCGCCGAAATCCCAATAATAGCCAAACCAATCGACATCCTTGGAGCCGGATGCATTAAATGTTACCTCATCGCCAGCGCGGACCTTTTGATCCGACCCCGCATTGGCAACCGGCATTACGTTATCCACAATTAGAATAATGTCATCTTGCCCCGAGGACGAGTCGGGGTCAAACGCCATAGCGGCAAAGTGATAATAACCATCGGGCGTCCCCGACGTATCCCAGGTATATGCGATAGAGGCCTGGGCGGTACCGGTATTTTCTGCGGATTTTGCTAGGTCGCCGTTTAAGTAAAGCTCGAAATCTTCTATGACTTTATCGTCTTTTGCTTCGGTTAAGATATTAACCGTGCCACGGATAATCGAGCTATCTGCAGGGGAGGCTATCGCGACCTCGGGAGGAGTCTCCTGGATGCCTGACACATCGAGCTTTACCTCCTCGCCACCTTGCGGGATATCAATGCCTTCGATGCGCATCGTCCAATCGCCAGGTATTGGGTTGTCTATCCGGTAGATTTCATAGGTAGCCCCTTTAGTGTGGGAGATATCTGGGTCATCTACATTTCGGTCAATCATAGTTCCATCCGGCGCGATTAGCGTAAGCTTAACATCACTTCCTGACCAATGAGTACTAAATGTCGCCTGCATGTTATTGGACGATACATAAGCTATCTTGTCCAATGTTTGGCCTTGCTGGATATTTGTACTTGAGTTATAGATAGAGCTTCCACCACGTACGATTTGCGACAGCATAAAGTAGATCTCACTTATTCCATCGGCGCTATATGTACTGTAATATTTACCGCCGGTGTCAGCAGCTATACGACTAAGAAAGCTCGGGTCTGTGCTTGTACCTAGACCAACTGTAAATATCGGCCATCCTTTATCTCTAAAAAGAAGCTGGGGGTTATGATAAGTGCCACCGTTGTGCTCGCCATCGGTAAGTAGTATTGCAGCCTTTCTGTTGCCCGAACCGTCAGAGGACAATTCATTGTAACCGACCCTTAATGCTACATCGATATTTGTACCGCCCCATGCGCTAACTCTATCAACGGCAGATTTTAAAGCTTGCCTATCGGCACTGCTTCTTATTTCCCTAAGCCCGGCAAGACTGTATGCACCTGAGCTAAACCCAACAATAGCAATCTTGTCGCCCGGCTGCGCCAGGTCGATAAATAGTTTTGCAGCCTCTTTACGTAACCCCTTATTATCATTCCAGGACATGCTGCCACTGCAATCAATGATCAAAGCAACCGAGACATTATTGGATGCTGGCCTAGACCGTATGCCTGCCGGTTTAATAAAGATGGGGTTTGTATATGCTGTCTTTCCCTTATCGGTCTCAACCTTTGCCAGGATATATCCTTTGCCTTTTACCTCGTAATCAAAACTTATGCTTCCAGTTAAACCGGATATATTTATGGGTGTTCCGGCACCGGTTAAATCCCTGCTCTGATCATATATCCTAATCCTAGTGGGATTTCCTTGTTCGGAGGTTGAATTCCAGCCAATATTTACATTTAACTTGCTTCCGACCGCTATGTCTCTAATTGTATCGCCCGGATATTTGCCATTAACCGTTAGCGATAGGGAAGGCCCGTTTGACGCCACCGCCCTGCCATTTTTGAGGGCGTTGAGGATATCGGTCTCTGAACTACCGCTGGCGATGAGGGATGTGTAGGATGAGGCCATTCGAGGTAAAAAAGGAATAGCTTGACTTATATCATGGCTATCGCTGTTTCCTACAACCCAAAACGGTCTTTGCTGTTTTAAGAATCCTTGCCATTTCTTGAGAGCCGCATTCCCTTGGAACCGACCTGCGCTAAATAGTTCCATCCCTTTTATAATATCTAAATTATTATTAGCACTATCCCATGCCTGCCACGTATCAGGACTTTTATAAGGATGAGCGATAAAACTAATGCCTTTTTGGAATCTTATGTCTGGCAGTATTTCGTTTGCGCTTCTCCTTCTGTTTGGAGTAGACCCTTTAGCCTCAGTGGTGGCTATTGGTCTTTCAAAAACTTGAATAGGATTATTTATATTATAGGTAAGAAGATGGCCCTTTGTTTTAGTATCTCTACCATTGCCTATCGTGACTTCCTCTCCTAGTAAAACAGGCATTCCCCAATTTATATTGGTTTCTTTCTGAAGGGTTGACCACTCAGGTAAGGTAAGTTCATCTTTAAACCATTTGTTGTATAGAACAAGGTCACTATGGTCGGTAATAGCAACCCAATCCATATCCTTGTTTTTAGCGATATTGGTCCACTTGTCGATGGTTGCTCCGGTGGTAAGACCTATCTCGCCCGACAAATAAGTGTGCACATGCCCATCACCAGCATAATAGCTCTCCGCAAAAGCACTGGACGAGAAACAAGAAAAAACAAGACTTAAAACTAGAACCGCACACGAAAGTAAACGACATTTTTTACTTAATAACATTTTGGCGCCCCTCCAAAAGTAAATTTATTTTTTAGTAATCGCACGCAATCTATCTAGCAAATATCCAACGAGTAGGCCTAAAAAGCCCCAGGTAATCCATGAAAAAATAACAACGATAAGGTCATACATAAAGGGAAATAGAATCAGAATAAAAGGCACTAGTAATCGAATGGGTATAGACACTAGGTTTCCAGGCAAATAGTAAGTTAATAAGCTTCCTAAAAGATCTGTATCCCCTTGAGCGGGCCCATCAACTATGGACAGGATTAGCGTTAGCGCGATAAGAACAACGCTTGTATAAACGGCAAAGACCCTCTTATTCCTATAAAAGCGAAACAGTAAAAGCGAGAACAACGACCCAACAACCGCTGTACCGAATCCTAGAATTGTTATAGAAAATGGAGTTAAGATTTTCTGATCGGGAGGATTGGTATAAGGCCCCGAGAAAGGGCCAAACGCAAATATGGCGACACCATATATAAACATTACTATAAAACCAACTGCTGCCCAACGTATTTTTATGTTCATTACTTCTCCTACTACTTTAAATAATACCTATAACTACTACTGCAATCCTATGCTGTATAAACGTTAGCCAAGAAACCTATAATATACCAAGCCTATCTTTATGTTACTATAAAACGTTATTTAGTCAATAGCTCATTCGCACATTTATATAAATTATTGGCATATAAAGAAGACCGAATATAAAAAGCCCTGGCAGCTAACTTGCCAGGGCTCAATATATTTATCATTAACCAGTTACTGCTTTGGAACGCCAGGTAACTGCTTCATCATGTTGCTTGCATCATTGACCTTCATTCCGGCAGGAAGTTCAAAAGTATCTGCGGGTAGTTTACCAATCTTCAGGTGCTTGTAATCCACGGTCATCTTGCTGCCGTCCGGCATAGATGCCTCCACGCGCTGCGGTATGCCGTAGTCCTCACGTACCCATATCTTTAACTCTGTCTTGCCCACCTTTGGGTCGGATGTTTGCATTGAAACAACCCTGCACTTAACACCATCTAAAGTAGTTGCCTCAAGGACTTTAGCGTCTTTATTGATGTCCTTAAGATAATCAAGCGGGGTCTCTGCCGAGTTGTTGACATCCCCTACCGAAACCTTTAAAGCCTGGTTCTGCCCCGGCAGAATCGTATAAGCTACGTTTGTCTCGCCGTTTACAATCACGGTTGCCTTCTGTCCGGAGAACTCGCCCTCGCTTTTCATCTTCTTGCCTTCCATCCAGACCTTACCGTTTACCGACTGGCCGGCAACATTTACTACATACTCATAATAAAGGCCCTCAACTTTTTGGCCTTTAGCTAGAAGTTCGGATAGTGATAGCTCTTTCTTTGACTGCTCTTTGTTCTCGGTTGATGTTTGCTTATTTCCCGGCTGAACTGACTTACCGACCTCCGATTTGCTGCCACAGCCCGCAAGTATAAGGCTTACAACGGTAAATATTATTACTGCAAGTAGTGCTAGTCGTTTCTTCATCCATTCCCCTTTCATAAGTAGATTAGTTTTGCTTGATTATATTACAACTAACCGTAAAACGTTATAAAAACTTAGATTTTTATGAACCTGGGATTTACCTCTTCTCAAGCGGCGCGTAGCTCAAGAGCAGGGTCTTCTCGCCTTCTACGGCAAAGAAAACGGTTACCTGATCGGCTCCTTTAACAGCAGTTATGTGGCCATCGCCGAATTTCTTATGGTAGACGCTGTCGCCGATAGAAAATGCCCCGATTTGCGACGGCGGGTTGGCTTTAACGTCAACCTTTTGATCGGCATCTTTTACAAGCTTCGGCGGTATCTCATGCAGGAAACGGGATGGTGAGTTGTAGTTTACCCCACCCCAGAGATTTCTCGACCAGGCATTGCAGAGGTATAGTTTCTCCATCGCGCGGGTGATGCCGACATAGAACAGCCGCCTCTCCTCTTCAAGCTCATCAGCCTCAGTCATCGAGCGGATGTGGGGAAAGATGCCGTCCTCCATCCCGACGATAAAGACAATATCAAACTCAAGTCCCTTAGCGTTATGGACTGTCATCAAAGTCACGGCGTTGTTGTCGTCATCATAGGAGTCGAT
>CADDYS010000089.1 GCA_902810715.1 bacterium
GTCTATATTATCGGCAGGTAAAGCTCATTCTTGAAAATAGGGGTTTAAGGGATGGATTAGGATATGCGTTTTAACTGGGGTTTTTGTTTCTTTTGCGAACTTTTGTCTTTTTGCAACTTTGATTTCTTTGCATCTTTTCGCGCCTTCTTTTCCCGCAGCTCGCGTTCCAACCGCTCCTTTTCGGTCTGCTCGTGTCTTCTTTGTTCTTCAGTGACGTACTCGATAATCCTTTGCTGGTCGATTTCGCTTATCTCGGTGAATTTTATTCCGAGCAGGTATTCGCGAGTGCTTGAATTCCTGAGGGTGCAGTGGATAACCTTCCCGGCCGCGTTTATCCTATTCGTACGGTTAAATAGCTCTATCTCTATCCTCGCCTGCTGGCCTACATCGATCGGGTTTTTAGAATATATCGTCACGCCTACGCCGCCACCGCTTATATCATATACGCGAAGGCTTTTATAGCGGCTGTTGTAGCGGTCAAACTGCAGCTTGAGCTGGATGTTATTCTCTGTTCTTATCCTTGGGAAAACGCGTCTTTGCACCCTCTGGGCCTTCCCTATGGGCATAACGGCTACTATCTCACCTTTTTCGCTGATTCCTGTTATTTTAACAGGGATTATGCAGCTTCCTTCATCGGCGGGTCGCACGACGGTCAAAAGACCACCGATTTCTATACCCTCAGCAAGAGGCCGGTCGACGGATTTGCATATCACAGTTTTATCGGGCATAATCATGGAAAATCTGTATAGAGCAAACCCTTTTTTGTTCTCTAGTTTAACTATGATGCCGGGCTTTACAAGCTCGAAATATTCTGGTCATAATTCGGTCTTGTCGTTTTTCTGAGGAATTTCTTCAATGGACATACTGTATATATCGGCAGCCTACGCCGTGTACTTGATATAATACGCACGATGGCTATATGATATTACCGGTATCATTATTGGAATTCTAGGGTTTTGCCTGATTTTTGCCAGCACTCCATCCTACATCAATTAACTATAAGAATTCTTAAATAGCCAAAGAAGAAAATCTTTCCAACTTATCTAACAATAATTCAATCTATTTTCTACTTCTCTATTTTCTATTCTCTAGTAAAGACATGCGGGTAGGTTTTTTCGTAGAATTTCTTGCTTTTCTGCACCCTGAGGACAAACTGCTTTGTCTCAGCATAAGGGATATCCTCTACCATTGCATTTATGGTTTTATATCTCTTGGTTTTAAGCCAGCGGTCGACGTTTTTGTACCCCGAATTATAGGCAGCAAGCGCCAGTCTCTCGTCTTTGTATTTGCCCATGAGGAAGCTGAAGTACCAGCATCCCATGTCGATATTTTCTTCGGGATGGTACAGCGTATCCACGCTAAATTGTCTTCCCTGCTTTTCGGCTATCCACCTGCCTGTTTTGGGCATAACCTGCATCAAGCCGATGGCCCCATTGCGTGACTCGGATGCCGGGCTGAATTTGCTTTCCTCATAGATTATTGCAGTCACAAGGTAAGGGTCGAGCGAGTACTTTTTGCTTGCATTTACAATCAACTCTTTGTATTCGAGCGGATGCAAGAGATGCTGCCATCTATCCGGATATGACCATCGGTACCATAAGATGCTGATAAAAATGAGAATTATGATTGCTGCTAAGGTTTTTAGTTTTTTCATGTTATTGCTGTTTCCGCGCCTGATGAATTGTGCAACTCCGCGCCTGATAAATCAATCTACGTTTGGCTAATTTGCTCCCAGAGACTATCAACTTTCTCTTTTAGTTCAGAGAGCGTGTCGTTGTTTTGGATGACAACATCGGCTTCTCTCTCAAGCCTTTCTTTGCCTTCTTGGGCATTTATCCGACTCTCGGCTTCTTTTTTGGATAGCCCCTGGCTTAGAAGCCTCCCGAGCCTTATGTCTTTATCCGCAGTTACAACAACAGTAAGATCGCATGTCTTATGCAGGCCAACCTCTATTAGAAGTGGCGCGTCTATTACAACAACCTTTCCATCCCCAAACTCTTTTTCTGCTTGTTCAACTATACCATCGATCTCTTCTATAACCGGCGGATGGATTATACTGTTCAAGAGTTCCAGCTCACTGGGATTTCCGAATACTATATTTCCTAATTTACGCCTATTTATAGTGCGATCGGGGTTTAAGATTTCCTCACCAAACCGCTCGACAACTTGGCTCCAGGCAGGCTTACCGGGTTCGATAACCTCGCGGGCGATTTTATCTGCGTCGACAACAATCGCCCCCTTCTCGGCGAGTAGGGATGCGACGGTTGACTTGCCCGATCCGATTGAGCCTGTTACGCCGATGAGTTTCATTGCCGCTCCTGTACGCAGGGTTTTGGCTTTGTTTAATGATACAGAAGATGAATAAAATGGCAAAGGTTCGCCCGATAAATCGGGCAGCTACTCTGCGGTGGAGGATTTCTTGGCGTGCTCTTCTTTCATTTGCTGTAGCACATCCTCAAGTGAGCCCGGTTCTGGCTGGACGACCATCTCCCCGATTGTACCCGGCGCTTCCGTGGCCTCTTCCGCGATCTCTGCAACGGCAGTCTCGGTTACTTCCACACCCTCAACAACTTCTATGGTTTCTGTTACTTCGGTAGCCTTAATAACCTCTACGGTTTCGGTCGTTTCCTCGGTTTGCGTCTCCGCGATAGTTTCCTCGGGTTTTGTTTCTTCAACGGTTGTCGGCCCGGTAGCGGTTTCTTCAACTTTTACGCCTTCAACCGCTACTTCTTCGGATTTTACTTCTTCGGGAGGTTCCTGGGTCTGCTTAATACTCAAGCTTACTCTTCTTCTGTCGAGGTCCACGCCTACGATTTTCGCCTCTACATCGTCGCCAACCTTAACGACTTCTTCCGGCATCTCGATATGCTTGTAGGCGAGCTCTGAGATATGAATCAATCCTTCGAGTCCTTCTTCAATCTCGATGAAGGCGCCGAACGGAACAATTTTCGTAACTTTACCGGGTATTATCTGCCCAACGTTATACTTACATGCCTTCTCTTTCCATGGGTCTTCCTGGGTTTGCCTCAGGCCAAGAGAAATTCTCTCTCTTTCAAGGTCAATATCAAGAACTTGAACTTTTACATCGTCGCCGAGTGCGACAACTTCAGAGGGGTGGTCGATATGGTTCCAGCACAGCTCTGAGATGTGTATTAGGCCATCGATCCCGCCAAGATCGACAAACGCGCCGAAGTCGACAATGCTTGAGATCTTCCCGGTAAGAACCGTGCCCTTTGATATCTTCTCGAGGATTTTGCTTTTCTCATGCTTTTTCTCCTCCTCAAGAACGGCCCGGCGCGAGAGGACGACGTTGTTGCGGTTGCGGTCCATCTCGATGATCCGGAACTCCAGTTCCTGGCCGAGGAACTGGTTGAGATCTTTCGTACGCCTGACATCAACCAGCGATGCGGGCAAGAAACCCCTTAGGCCGATGTCGACAATAAGGCCGCCCTTGACGACTTCGATAACCTTTCCGGATATTATCTCGCCCGTGGCGGCGGATTCTTCGATCTTGCCCCACGCTTTCTCATAATCAGCTCTCTTTTTGGAGAGGATGAGGCGACCGTCTTTGTCTTCTTTCTGGAGGACCAGCGCCTCAATTCGATCCCCGACTTTTACTATGTCAAAAGGATTAGCATCGGGCCTGATAGAGAGTTCGCGTGCCGGGATTGCCCCCTCTGATTTGTAGCCGATGTCTACCAACACCTCATCCCGGTCAACTTTGACGACATCCCCCATTACTATATCGCCGTCATCAAATATCTTGATGGTTTGGTCGTAGTCGGGCACCAGCACCCCGGCCTCATTTACGGTCATATAGCTTTCTAAATTTTCAGGTGAATCTTTCTCGGACATTTAATAGAAACCTCCTATTTGCACCCAGCAAAAATAAAGTACCACCATGGGTGGGTGGTACGCAAGCCGCCGATATATGACCATATGGATTGCTCTAAAACGAGACGGAAAAGACTTTTCTGGCTAACCTGCCCTCAACTCTTCTTTTCCTTTCTATCCATGCGACCGCGGCCGCTTGCCTGGTACTGTGCCCCTAGCTGAAGTGCTTTATACTTTGATTGCCTATTATAGCTTAAGTGAAATCAAGCAATTTGGCAATCTATTTAGTAGCTTCTCTCCAATTATATCCCACAGAAACCTCAACTTTTAGGCCTATGCGCAAAGGATACGCATTTTCCATCATCGTTTTGATCAATTTTTCAGCAATTTCGCGCTCCTGGGGAGGAATTTCAAAAATAAGCTCGTCGTGAACCTGCAAAACCATTTTCGTTTGCAATCCTTCCTCCTCAATCTGTTTGTTTATACGTATCATCGCAAGTTTTATGATATCGGCGGCAGTGCCCTGAAGGGGTGCGTTTACCGCAAATCTCTCGCCCAAACCTCTTGTGCTTGAATTGCTGCTCTTTAGCTCGGGGATATACCTTCTCCTGCCCAGGAGAGTCTCTACATATCCTTTTTCTCTCGCCTCCTGGATGGTGTGTTTTATAAATTCCTCAACCTTTGGGAGGCTGCTAAAATATTTATCTATAAAAACCTTCGCATCTTGAAGCGGGATGTTTAGCCGCTCGGACAAGCCATATGGGCTCATCCCGTAAAGGACACCAAAGTTTACCATTTTGGCCATCCGGCGCATCTGCGGCGTCATCTGCTCAGGCAACACCCCGAATATCTGCATTGCGGTCGCCTGGTGGATATCCATCCCCTCCTTGAAGGCGTTTATCAAGATTTCCTCGCCCGAGTAGTGCGCAAGAAGCCTTAGCTCAATCTGCTCGTAATCGGCCGAGAGAAAGATGTCTCCCGGATTTGACGGGATAAAGGCCTCTCGTATGCGCTGGCCGAGCTCGGTGCGAACCGGGATGTTTTGCAGGTTGGGGTTGCTACTGCTAAGCCTGCCGGTCGCGGTGACCGTCTGGTTAAACGATGTGTGAAGCCTGCCCGTCTTTGGATTGATAAGTTTTGGTAGCGCGTCGATATAGGTTGACTTAAGCTTGGTGAGCTCGCGAAAGGCAAGTATCTTCTCAACTATCGGGTGGGACGGCGCCAGTTTATGAAGGACGCCGGCATCGGTTGAGTAGCCGGTTTTTGTCTTCTTTGACTTCGGCAGGCCCAGTTTTTCAAAAAGGATGGAGCCGAGCTGCTGCGGTGAGTTTATGTTAAACTCCTGCCCGGCCAGCGTGTATATCCCTTGTTCCAGGTCCTCAAGGAATATCTGTACCTCCTTGGATAGCTCATCAAGGTATTGGACATCGAGGCCGACCCCCTCATGCTCCATCTTTGCAAGGACGGGGACAAGCGGCATCTCCACTTCTTCAAAGAGCTTGAGCAACTCTTTCTCTATCAGGCGCTCCTCAAGCACCGGTTTTAGTTTAAGATTTGCTATCGCCTCAAGTAGAAGCCGCCCGTTAGGTTCGTCTGTCGCGAGAGACATGCCGAGGTTGATTGCCGACAGCTCGTCGATCGGGTAATCGGATCTCTCGGGGTTTAGCAGATAGGCGGCGATCATGTTGTCAAAGTCAAAGGCTTCGGGATAGATATCCGCGTTCCAGAGCGCAAGGGTTATTCGTTTTACGTCATACCCGATTTTTTGTATCGACCTGGACTCAAAGAAAGGCTTTGTCGCCTGCAGCACCTGGTTGACGGATAGCCCGGTTGGATCCAGTTTGAACAGAATTCCCTGATCGGCAGAGTCGCCGTTTGGGGTATGTGCAGCGAAATACATCTTATTATCGCTAACGGCAAACGCGATCCCTGTGACCTCCTGATCTACCGAATTTAACCCGGTAGTTAGAACAGAGATGGCAAACTGCTTGGCCTTGGCAAGATCTTTTGTAAGCTGATCGAGCGCGGGCTGGTCAATCAATTTCATAACCGTAAACTCAAGTTGCTTAGAGCCTCTATATTTTGACTGGCCAAGAAGCCTGTCCAGAAGCGTGAAGAACTCAAGCCTTGAGAAGAGCTCGCGGATTTTCTCCTCGTCCCACTCGCCCAGCAGGCACTCGTCAAGGTCGACGTCTATGGGAACGTCTCGTTCAAGAATGGCCAGCTTCTTAGACATCTCAGCTTCGGCCTTGTTCTCGGACAGCATCTCGCGCCAGCGTTTGTTTGATACCTCGTCTAGATGATTTAGCAGGTTCTCAAGACTTCCAAACTGCTGGACGAGTTTGGCCGCAGTCTTCTCGCCTATACCGGCTACGCCCGGGATATTGTCTGATGCATCTCCTTTTAGCGCAAGGTAGTCGGGGACCTGCTCAGGGGTAACCCCATACCTTTCTTCGACCTTCTTGCGGTCGTAGATTACGATATCGGATATCCCTTTCTTCGTGGTCATCACCTTGATGTGGTTATCCACCAGCTGGAAGGCATCTCTATCCCCGGTGACAACAACCACATCGTCGCGTTCAGCCTCTGCTTTTGCGGCAAGGGTCGCCAGGATATCATCGGCCTCAAAGCCGTCCATCTCAAATATGGGGATATTTAGCACTTTCAGGACATCTTTTACTATTGGGATCTGGCTGATTAGCTCATGGGGAGCCGACTCGCGATGCGCTTTATACATATCAAACTGCTCGTGGCGAAACGTCGGTGCGGCCCTATCGAATGCGACTATCACGATATCCGGCTGCTCATCTTTAAGTAGTTTTATGAGCATGCTGGTAAACCCGTAGACCGCATTTGTGACCTGCCCTGTGGACGTTGCAAGAGTCGTTGGCAGTGCAAAATAAGCCCTGTATACTAAACTGTTGCCGTCGATGAGGATAATTTTTTTCTTCACATACATAATTTTATCGTTTATGTGGGGGAATGACAAACACGTACGGATGGTTCTTAGCTTTGGCACATCAAGACTTGCTAATACCGCACCGGGGCCATGCCTACTTTTATGTGGGTGAAGCTGTAGCCGTGATCGGTTGGCTCCAACCGTACCTGGTTATCTCCTAGACGATCGGCCTCTTCACGATCGTGCGTAACTAGAATAAAAGGTATGTTCCACTTTTGCTGAAGAACTTTTAGCTCGAGCTGTAACTCCGAACGGGTTTCGGAGTCGATTGCGGATAGAGGTTCATCGAGTAAGAGAAGTTCCGGCTTGGTAATTAGAGCCCTGGCTATCGCCACTCTCTGCTTTTCGCCACCTGAGAGACGGTTGGGAAACCTGTTTTTTAGATGCGCTATTTTCATCATATCGAGCATCTGAGCAATTTGCTGCTTGTTGTTGTTTGCTTTTCTATTTGCCGCCAGCCCATAGCGAATATTTTGTTCAACGGTTTTATGCGGGAAAAGTGCGTAGTCCTGAAAGACGAATCCGACTTTTCTAAGCCTGGTTGCGATGTTGACCCCGTCTATTGATGAGAAAAGAGTTCGCCCGTTTAACCTGATGAAACCATCATCCGGCGGGATAATCCCGGCTATGGATTTCAACAGGGTGGTTTTACCGCAACCCGAGGGGCCGCTTATTGTCAATATCTCGTTGCCGACGGCAAGCTCTGCACTTATGCTTAATAATTCCTGTTTAACCTCTATCTTCATTACAAGCATTGGCTACCTCCATACAACGGCCTTCTTCCGCCAAAGGCTAAGACCAAATATCGATAAGAAACTGATGACGACCATGATAGAAACAAGTATGCCGGCCTTGGTCATGTCGCTTGACTGGGAGGCAAAGTAAATCGCAAGGGGGATGGTCTGTGTCTTGCCGGGGATATTGCCGGCAATCATAAGCGTCGCCCCAAATTCGCCGAGCGCACGTGCAAACGACAGGACGATTCCCGAGATAAAACCCGACCAGGCGAGGGGAAACGTAATCGTCCGCAGTACCTTTAATTCACCGGCACCAAGTATTCGTGCGGCCTGCTCGAGATTCGGATCCACCGATTCAAGGGCGGATTTTACCGATTGGTACATGATTGGAAGAGACACCACGGTTGACGCAATAATTGCGGCGATCCAGGAAAACAGCACGTGTATTCCAAAATAATCGAGGAACTTCCCGACCGGGCCAAACTTGCCGAATACCAATAGCAAGAGAAATCCCAAGACAGATGGTGGAAGCACCATTGGAAGCAAGATCAACGACTCTAATATATTGCGACCCGGAAACTTTGTGTGCAGCATTAATGTTGCAAGGCATGTGCCGAGGACAAGAACCATGGCAACCGCTATAATTGATACCTTAATAGATAACCATACGGGTTCTAATTCTAACTGCATCATCCACCTATTCGGTCTTCTCGGTAATTGGTTTAAAACCAAAATTCTTAAATGTTTCTAAAGCAACACCGCTCTTGAGATAATCCGCAAACCCGGCGGCCAACCTCTTTTGATGCGAGGTATTGATTACGGCGGCGGGATATACTATCAGCTTGTGGTAGCTATCCGGGACTACCAGGGCAATCTTAACCCCCCTAGATGAGGCGGCATCGGATTTATAGACAAGTCCGGCATCGATATTTCCGGTCTCTACATAGTTTAAAGCCTGCCTGACATCCTTTGTCATAACCAATTTATCCTGGATGGTGCTCCAGACATTTGCAGTCCCAAGCGACTCTTTAGCATACTGGCCGGCCGGAACAACCCCCGGCTCGCCGATTGCGATTTTTTCTACACCGCTTGCGGAAGCCAGGTCTTCGATTTTTGAGATGGACAGCTTGCTCGTTCGGGGCACAACAACTACGAGATCGTTACCAATTAGGTTAAAGCGGCTGTTTATGTCGATAATGCCCTTCTGCTCCAGAGAATCCATCTGCTTCTTCCCGGCGGAGATAAATATATCGGCGGGCGCACCCTGTTCAATCTGGGCCATGAGGTCGCCGGATGAGGCAAAGTTAAAGACAATTTTTACGTTGTTCTCTCTTTTCTCAAACCCGGCGGCAAGCCTTTCAAGAGTATCTTTTAGGCTTATAGCAGCCGCAACATTTAGCTCAGCCGGCTTTTTCTTGCCTTCTGCCGGCTGTGAGATTGAGGCCTTGTTTGAACATCCCGTCGAAAGAGATATTGTAAGAAACATCGCCGCTATAGCTGCATACAACAATGTACCAATC
>CADDYS010000090.1 GCA_902810715.1 bacterium
TTATCTCATCTCTCCAGAATCTTGCAAATGGCAATGCCATGTCTGCATTAGGTATGGCAAAAAATAATATCTTACCGTTTCTATCAATAGAAGAAAAGGCATCGCCAACAGCTTTTTCTGCGCCGGCACAAACAATAACAATGTCGGCTAATCTGCCATCGTTAGCATTTTTCAGTTCCTCTACAGAATATCCGCTAGCGTCGATTACATAATCAGCGCCAAACTCTGTTGCTTTTCCTAGCCTGTATTCATTAATATCAGTTGCTATGACTCTTGCGCCTTTAAGTTTAGCAAGCTGAATATGTAGAAGGCCTGAGATTCCGGAGCCAATTATTAAGACAGAATGGTTATCTTTCAAATCGGCAATCCTTTGACCCCTAATAACACAACCAAGTGGTTCGATCATAGTTGCATCAAAATATGTCATCTCAGGGGGAAGGAGAAATGTACCGTATTTTACATTTTCCGCAGGGACCCTAATGAATTCAGAAAACCCTCCGGGTTCATAGTTGCCGGTATGTAATAGCTCACACGCTGTGTGATTACCGGCAAGGCAATAATGGCATTGATAGCACGGGACATGATGCGACACAAATACCCTGTCGCCTTTTTTAAATTCTTCAACGCCCTCTCCAACATCTACGATCTCTCCGGCCATCTCGTGACCAAGGGCACGGGGTGCTTTTTTAATCCTATACCACTCCATCGTATCTGTGCCACAGATACCACATGCCTCCATCTTAACCAGTATTTCTCCTGGAGAAATGACAGGGACAGGACGCTCTTCGATTCTTATATCATTGTTATTGTAATAGATAGCTACTTTCACAGTTTAATTTAAATCTCAGCAGGTTGCTTTTTTGAGCTTTCATAGATGTCAAACGCCTCATCAACCGATGCGCCGTTGTGAACAACAGCCCTAATTGCATTAATCATGCCAACAGGGTTATCGCTCTGGAAGATATTTCTTCCCATATCAACTCCGGAAGCACCTTCGCTTATAGCATTAAATGTCATCTGAAGGGCTTCTCTTTCTGGCATCTTCTTACCACCGGCCATGACAATTGGCACAGGACATCCTTCAACCACTTTGTAAAAATCCTCACAGTAGTACGTTTTTACGATGTGTGCACCTATCTCGGCGGCAATTCTAGAGGCAAGCCCGAGGTACCTTGCGTCTCTTGCCATATCCTTCCCGACTGCTGTTATGGCAAGAACGGGCATACCGTATCGCTGAGCCTCGTTAACTAGTCTGCCAAGATTTGATATAGTTCTGTCCTCATTGGGTGCGCCGACAAAGATAGACATCCCAACGCCTGAGGAGTCGAGCCTTATAGCCTCTTCCATAGATGTGGTGATATCTTCGTTAGATAATTCGCCAAGTATACTTGGACCGCCAGAGACCCTAAGGCAAACTGAAGTGTCGTTTGCTGGCTCAACGCAGTTTCTCAACATACCTCTCGTTATAAACAGACAGTCCGCATGGGGAATAAGAGGAGTGATTGTGCTTCTTATATCCCTTAAACCCGTGGTAGGACCCTGAAAGTATCCATGATCAACCGCCAACATAACCGTCTTTCCTGTTGCAGGCTTGATAATTCTCGACAGTCTATTTTTTAATCCAAAGTCCATATTAACCTCCCGCGATAATCGTCACTGTATAATCATATCAGAAGGCAATATCCAGGTTCAAACACGAAGTTACGAAGTGCATTCGATTTCGCAACTAAACATGGAAGAGCGTCCCAGGCGGTCCTATAGCAAATGCAACCAAACTAACACAGCCTTTTTAATTTTTATAATTAGTTTACAAATTATTTCTATTCGACCGCTTGCTAATCCATGGCTTCAATAGTATTATCTCCCTAAATAACTATTAGTTAGTAGGGCATACTATATAGGACAACCACGTAGTTGGTGTAGGAGCGGCAGGAAGACTGCTTTTTTACAAACATATAGTGTTCCAATGGACAAGCCGTTTTGTTGACGTAAGAGAGGGGAGTTAACATGCTGAGTCTGTTAAAGAGAAGAAGGATGTTTTCGGTAATAAGTCTGTCTCTTATCATTACCTTTTTATCTTGGATATTCCCATACCAATTTCCACTATTGCAACCGGGGAAGGCAAAAGCCAGCACTGTAGCAAACCCACAAGTTGCCGCCGGATGTTACCACTCCCTAGCTCTTACTCCAGATGGTAAAATCTTTGCATGGGGATACAACAATTATGGACAACTTGGTAACGGCACTACGGCGAGTAGCAAAACCCCAGTGCAAGTTAGTAGTTTAACCAGCACAGTAACTGCCATTGCCGCCGGACATGACTACTCTCTTGCCCTCACCTCAGGTGGCAAAATCTTTGCATGGGGATATAATAGTGATGGAGAGCTCGGTAACGGCACTACGACAAATAGCACAACACCAGTACAAGTTAGTAACATAACCGGAGTAACTGCCATCGCCGCCGGAGCATATCACTCCTTAGCTCTTACCTCAGACGGGAAACTCTGGGCATGGGGGAATAACGGTAATGGCCAGCTTGGTAACGGCACTACAACAAATAGTTCAACCCCGGTGCAAGTTACCGGCATTACCGGCACCGTAACTGCCATCGCCGCTGGAGCATATCACTCTCTCGCCCTCACTTCAGACGGCAAGGTCTGGTCATGGGGATGGAACTATTATGGCCAGTTGGGTAACGGCACCACAACAAACAGCACAAGGCCGGTGCAAGTAAGTAGCGTTACCGGCATAACTGCCATCGCCGCTGGATACTACCACTCCCTCGCCCTTGCCTCGAATGGCAATGTCTTCGCATGGGGGTATAACTCTGATGGAGAGCTGGGTAACGGCGCCACGGCAAATAGTACAACGCCAGTGCAAGTAAGTAACTTAGCCGGAGCAACCGCGGTTTCCGGTGGGTGTTACCACTCCATGGCTACTACCTCAGATGGTAAAGCCTGGGCATGGGGAGGTAACGGTTATGGCCAACTTGGTAACGGCACTACAACAAGAAGCACAACCCCGGTACAAGTTAGTAACTTAACTGGGGTAAGTGCGGTTTCAGCCAGTCAATACCACTCCCTGGCTCTTACCTCAAACGGGAACATATTCGCATGGGGATATAACCAATATGGACAACTTGGTAATGGCACCACAACAAATAGCACAACCCCGGTGCAAGTTACCGTCCCAATAGTTACTATCTCTTCACCTGCAAATGGAGGCCTAACCAACAACAGCACTCCACTGCTAAGCTACACAGCAATTGGTATTGGCTCTCAAGTATCGAGCGTAGTTATAAAAGTAGATGGGACAGTTGTAAGCAAAGTATCTGGGCAGAACCTGGATGCACTTTCCGATGGACGGCACACTGTAACAGTTACTGCTACTGATGGTGCAGGAAATACAAACTCAGCCACATCAATATTTAGAGTTGAAACAGCTCCTATTGCAAATTTAGCAGCTGGATATTACCACTCTCTCGCCCTCAACTCAGCTGGCCAGGTCTTCGCCTGGGGAGGTAATGGTTATGGTCAGTTGGGTAACGGCACCACGACAGGTAGCAAAACCCCGGTGCAAGTTAGTAGCTTAACCAGCACAATATTTGCCATTGCCGTCGGTGAATACCACTCTCTCGCCCTTACCTCAAGCGGAAATGTCTTCGCATGGGGATATAACAATTACGGCCAGCTGGGTAACGGTACCACAACAAATAGCACAACCCCAGCACAAGTTAGTAATTTAACTGGAATAAATTCTATCGCAGGTGGCTCTTACCACTCCCTGGCCCTTAACTCAAACGGGAATGTCTTCGCTTGGGGATATAACGGTAATGGAGAGCTTGGTAATGGCACCACAACAAATAGCACAACCCCGGTGCAGACTACTGGCATTACCGGCACAGTAACTGCCATTGCCGCCGGAGCTGACCACTCTCTCGCCCTTACCTCAGATGGAAAAGTCTGGGCGTGGGGATGGAACTATTATGGCCAGCTCGGTAACGGCACCACAACAAACAGTAAAACTCCGATACAAGTTAGTGGCATTACCGGAACAGTAGTTGCTATCGCCGCCGGATATTACCACTCCCTGGCTCTTACCTCAGACGGCAAACTCTGGGCGTGGGGATATAACTATGATGGAGAATTCGGTAATGGCACCACAACAAATAGCACAACCCCGGTGCAAGTTAGTAGCTTAACAGGAATAACAACTATCTCCGCCGGGTGTTACCACTCCCTGGCTCTTACCTCAGACGGCAAACTCTGGGCGTGGGGAGGTAACCTTTATGGTCAGCTAGGTAACGGCACCACGACAAGAAGTACAACCCCGGTGCAAGTTAGTAGCTTAACCAGCGCAGTAACTGCCATTGCCACTGGGCAATTGCACTCCCTGGCTCTTACCTCAGATGGCAATGTCTTCGCATGGGGATATAACTCTGATGGAGAGCTGGGTAACGGCACCACGACAAATAGCTCAACCCCGGTTAAAATTACTGGCCTAAAGCTAGATGTTACACCACCAACAGTCTGGGCAAGCCCAGCAGGTGGGCTATACAAATCTTCTCAGCAAGTTACACTCTCTGCATCTGAGCCAGCTTCCATATACTACACCGCCGATGGGACCACACCAACTGCAAGTAGTATGCTATATATAGGAATTCCTATTAATATCCTTGCAACTACCAATCTTAAGTATATGGCTATTGATCAAGCAGGTAACCAGTCTCAAGTATATTCGCAAACTTACACCATAGATACCATCTCGCCAACAATTAGCTTTATTACACCTAGCAACGAGGCTACAATTACAGGGGACATAACAGTTACTGCATCTGCATCTGATAACCTTGCCCTAAGCCAAGCGGATCTTACTCTTCAGAAGTATGGCACAAGCGATTTGAAGGATTTGGGAGTAAAATCTATATCCGGGGCAAGTGCAACTATAAACTGGGATCTAGACACCACTAAGCTTACCGATGGTGAGTATACCTTAGCCTTAACCGCCACAGATACGGCGGGAAACACAAGCACCACTCAGGAAAACATAAAGGTTGCAAATATACCATGCGGGATGGGCCTTGATCACTGGGGAACGGTAGATAATATGTATGGCAAAGTAAACATAGCAAACGGAAACTTTGTCGTAACCCAAGATGATATTAAGCTTCCAGGCCGTGGCCTTGGAACAGAGCTAACCAGAACATATAACAGCCAGGTCAAAGTAAACGGGCTGCTAGGTTGGGGATGGAGGCTTGATGTACCCGAGATAGCCCAATATAGCGATGGCTCTGTCACAATTGTAGACGGCGACGGCGCGAGCTATAACTATAGCAAAAACCTGGATGGTACCTACAGCCGACCCGCTGGCTGTTATGATACCTTAACTAAAAACGCCGACAGCACCTTTACTTGGAAATTCAAAGACGGTGACAGCGATGTATTTGATATTGCCAACAAAAAGCTCACCGAACAAGATAAAAACAACAACTCGGTTGTCTACCTGTATGACAGCTTAAACAGGCTAACTAGTATCACTGACCCAACAGGAAGAGTTACAAATCTAAGCTATGATCCAACAACGGGAAAACTCACATCGGTAACTGACTACGCTTCCCGCACTTTGAGCTATTCATATGATAGCAACAATAACCTTATTAAGGTAACAGACCCACTTAATCACAGTATGAGCTTTACCTATGATCCTAACCACAAGCTTCTCTCAATCTCCGACGCCAATAGCAACACCACAAGTTTTACCTATAACGGGGACAACATTTCCTCCGAAAAGGACCCTTTAGGAAATACCACGAGCTACAGCTATGATACAATCAACAGTAAATTCACAGCGACAGATCCAAAAGGAAACATAACTACATATCAATACGACTCCAACTGGAACGTAACAACTGAGACTGATGCGCTTAATAACACCACGAGCTTTACCTATGATGGCAACTTTAACGTCCTAACGAAAAAAGATGCCTTGGGAAGGGTGGAGAGCTATACCTATGACTCCATGGGCAATACCTTAACTGAAAAAGACGCCATGCTTAACACAACAAGCTATACTTACGATGCAAACAACAATGCACTTACCAAAACCGATCCTTTAGGTGTTACAACCAACTACACCTATGATACCAATGGCAATCTCTTAAGCGAGGGCGCTACTACCACGAGCACAGCAACCTACACTTATGACTCCTATGGCAACAAGACAAGTGCGAAAGACTCTAAAGGCACTACCACATATTCTTATGATGCCAATGGTAACTTAACTGGCACAACCGATGCCCTTGGCAATACGGACACTGCTACCTACGATGCTTCGGGCAACAAGACAGCCGAGACCGATGCCAAAGGCGTTACCACAACATACACCTATGATACGCTTGGCCATATGCTCTCGGTCTCAGTTCCCGGTAGCAACTCTACTACCAACACCACAACCTACACCTATGATGCCAACGGCAACAGATTGCAGGAAACCGATGCTGCAGGCAAAATCACTACTTGGACGTATAATGCCCTAAACAAGGTAGTCTCGGAAACGGACCCTGATGGCAAAACCAAGACCATAACCTATAATACAAACGGCAACGCTTTAACACAGACCGAGCCAGGCGACACCGGAAGCAAGACCACAACTTATGCTTATGATTCTCTAAACCAAGTGGTTACTGTGACCAACCCGGACAGTACCACCGTAAGCTATACTTACGACGCGGTTGGCAACAAGAAAACCATGACCGATACAAATGGCTCTACCACCTACACCTATGATAGTAACAACAACCTAACCCAAGAAGTGGGCCCAACAAGTACCATTAATTATAGCTATGACCCCAACAACCGGCTTACAGCAAAGACAGTTAACAACAAGACGGAGTCATATAATTATGACGGGCAGAATAACTTAACAAGCATCGTTGATGCAAGCAACAACTATATCGCCAACTTTACCTACGATGGCAACAACAACCTAACGGCTGCAAACTATGCCAACAGTGCGGCGATAAACTATACCTATGATGCTGCCAACAAGCTAACTAGTATCACCAATACAGGGCCAACAGGCCCATTTGCAAGCTTTAACTATACCTACTTTGCAAATGATCTTATTAACGCAATTGCCAGCACAGAGGGAACCACCACCTATGAGTATGACGGGCAAAACAGGCTTAGCAAGATAACTGACCCGACGGGCAAGATTACAGCTTATACCTACGATACGGTAGGAAACCGCACATCTATGGCAGCTGTTGTAAACGGGGTAACCTCAACTACAACTTATACTTGTGATAGCCTAACCAATGAGCTGACTTTAGTCACAAGGCCAGACAGCTCAACTATTAACTATACCTATGATGCAGCTGGTAACATTGTCTTAAAGAGGGTTAGCACTGATTCAACCGGAACCGCTTATGAGTACAACTCCAACAACCAGCTCGTAAAAGTTACTAAACCTAATGGAGATACAATAGGGTTTGCCTATGATGGAGACAACCGGCGTATAAGCAAGACCGTAAATGGTGTTACCACTAAATATATATACGCTGGCCACCTTCTAGCCCAAGAGACGGCTGCAGACGGAACAGTTACCGCAACTTATACCTATGATGATAAAGGAGCACCAGTAAAGGTAGTAAAAGGCAGCAATACCTACTACTTCCAATATAACGGCCAGGGCGATGTAGTAGCTCTCACTGATGCAACTGGAACAGTTGCTGCAACATATAAGTATGATGACTGGGGCAACCTTGTATCTCAAACCGGCACAATAGATACCCCGTTTGGATATCGTGGGCAATATGGCTATGTCTATGATAAGGAAACGGGACTCTACTTCCTAACAAGTCGCTACTACGATCCAGAGACAGGTAGGTTCACAACCAAAGATAGGTTCAGAGGATTTGAGAATCGGCCAGCTGGCCAGAACCGGTATGCTTATTGTGAGAACGATCCGGTAAATAAGGTAGATCCAAGCGGATTTGATTGGTCGTATCTTGTAACATCAAGATTTTATATAGGCAAGAACTTTAGCCGATGGTTTATTGATGGTTATGGAAGTTGGCGAACCTTAGCGATTACATTATATGATCGTACTTACGATCTATATGAAGTAAGTATTACGCAGCGTGTATTTATTGGCAGGCATGGAAGAGAAATCGGTAGAATACTTATATGGCGCACAGAACGATACATGGGGCGATGGGTTCAATACATGGAAACTTTTCGTGCGCTCTTTGGTTTTATAAAGGCACCAGCCCCACTGGTACTACCTATTGGTCCTTACAGGCATGCGTAACGAAATTTTATTATAACTAAAGTAGAAAAAGGGAAATATGGCTTTTGGTCATAACTTCCTTTGAATATATTATAACGCTGTATGCTAAGATGGATTAAATGCGAGGTTATGGTTGCGAGGGGTGGGTAGGATAGAAGGACATCAGCTATGCATGTTAAGTTAGCTATAGTGCAGACTTTAGCCTTAGGCTTACTTAGTTTGGCATCATTTATTCTGGGGATTACAGCTATCTTATACCCAAAGATAACTAAGAACTTATTTAATAAGCTTTATGCCAAATTTGAGAATACTATAGGAGAGATTTTGCTATCCGTCTTCTGGCCTTTCCATGAGTTCGAGAATGAAAAGTGGTATCTTTGGTTAATTCGAGTTGATGGTGTCGTGTTAATACTCATCTCAATATTGGTTCTCTTTAAGGTTAAGGAATTGCTTTTCGGCTAAGGCTAAGACTAAGAGACGCTGCTACGGATTCTACGTTGGGTTAAGTTAACATGGTGCGCAACCACTCGGTATGATGATCGTAACTCGGCAATAGGGTTGGCTTAAGAGTAAGCGTCAAACTATCCCCACCTGGTCCAACCCATAAGATTAAAAGATAATCTTCCTCATAAAATAAGCGTAAAACGTATTTCAAGGAGGATTATCTTATGGCAAAAACCGAACGGCAAAAAGTAA
>CADDYS010000091.1 GCA_902810715.1 bacterium
GTTGTGCGAAGCAGCCTAAGGAAAAGACCAAGACACCGAGTAGACTAAAATGGAAAACCGATTCCATCGCAGCCGGCTTTAAACCGCTGGGTTGGCTGGACTATTCGCCTGTTATCGCAAACGGGATAGTCTACCTGCGGGGTCAAGACGGCCTTTACGCACTGGATGCCAAGACCGGCAAGCAGAAGTGGATGCTTAAGAACAAATTCGGCATCACCACTCCATGTTTGAGCGATGGGGTGATCTATATGGGCGGCCTCGATGGTATTTTTGCGATAGATGCCAAGACCGGCAAGGGGATATGGTACTTTAAAATAGGGCATGAGGTCGACTCAAAACCGGCGGTCGCGGATGGGACAGTTTACTTTGGCTGCGCCGATAGCAAGTTTTATGCGGTCGACTCAAAGACCGGCGGCATAAAGTGGGTCTTTGGGACTAAAAAGCCTGTCTACTCAACCCCCACTGTTGCCAAGGGCGTGGTTTATTTTGGCGGCACCGACAACTACCTTTACGCGCTTGATGCAAAGACGGGCGCGAAAAAATGGGTGTTTAAAACAGGCGGCATCGTTGACTCGCCGGTTGTAGATAACAGCACGCTTTATTTCGGGAGTTGGGATAACTACATCTACGCTTTAAATACCAAGACCGGAAGGAGAAGATGGAAACTTGCGTTAGGCAGCGAGATAACTTCCGCCCCAGCGATTGATAACGCTACCATCTACTGCTCAAGCTGGAACGGAAACGTCTATGCCCTCGACGCAAAAACCGGCACTAAAAAATGGGCGTTTGAGAGAAAGATGCTAAGCGGCCTTGATGCTTCACCGGTTGTGGATGCTGATACAGTTTATGTCGGCATCGATAGATTCTATGCCCTTGATGCCAGGACAGGCAAGAAGAAGTGGGATTTTATGGTCGCCAAGGGTTCCGAGAGCCCCTGCATTTCCTCAGCCGTTGTCTCGGGCGGGGCGATCTACTTCATAAGTAACGGCGTTTACGCGCTAAGGCAGTAACATGAGAGAGCCGCTTAAAAACCTAATAGCCTGGCAGGGTTCTCACTTAAAAACTTAGCCGATAAGTCTTTACCAAAGAGCTTTTCGATATATTCTCGTTCGGTTTTATGATCCCTGAACGGAAAATCCGTCCCAAAAAGAATGCGGTCGAAGCCGATTCGCTCTGCCATTGAAACAAAAAGGTCATCATTGATTCTGGTGGGTAGGTATGCCGTATCAAAGTAAACGTTGTCGTAGCCGATAAGTTGATCTACGCTATCCCATGCCTTGTAGCCTCCAAAGTGAGCAAGAACTATTTTAAGCTTAGGGAAGGATTCTATGATTTTTACAAACTGTTTCGGCTGGCTAAAGGTTCCCTTAACGCCGCCCTCCTCATCTCCCGTGTGAAAAACTACAATGAGCCCAAGCTCGGCGGCACGCTTGTAGATGGGAAACATGCGCTTATCATCCGGGTAAAACCTCTGGGCATTAGGTTGGATTTTCAGCCCCTTTAGGCCAAGCTTAGGGAAGCGATCAAGCTCGGCAGGGTCGTTTTCGATATGGATCGAGCCAAAAGGGATGATTTTCTCATATTTTCTCCCCAGGTCGGCATACCAGTCGTTGAAGTGCACATGCTCGGGGCGGTTTGCGATGGATAGAACAGCTACTCTATCTATCCCGGCACTTTCGGCGGATACTAAAACATCCCCGACCACGGCGTTATATCTGCGCTTAACCCCGTAGATCTCTTCCATCTTGCCGATGAGTTTTTCGGCGACGTCCTCTCTGAAAACATGCGCGTGAAAATCAAAAGTGAGCATATCCTATCTCCTTAATTGCCAAAATATGCTTTTTTACAATAGCACGGGTAGGAAGCTTAGTGAAGGGCTTGGGAAATCCCAGCTAAAAGTTTAATTTATAAGCAGGAAAATAATGGTATCCGCCGAATAAAATAAAGTGGTATCTTGGTGTCGATGAGCTATAAACCAATATGGAGCGTTATATGGAGAAGAATAAATTAACACTAAGAGAGTTATATGAACAGCAAGAGTCAGAGCTACTAGCCGAAAACGCTAAACTAAGCAAAGACACAAAGGGGCGGGCAAAGCCTATTGAGCCATGCCCTTTGCGAACATGCTACCAGCGTGATCGCGACCGTATTATCCATTCCAAGGCGTTTAGGCGTCTCATCAACAAGACCCAGGTGTTTCTCGCCCCCGAAGGGGACCACTACCGCACGAGGCTTACACACACGCTTGAGGTAAGCCAGATATCAAGGACGATTGCAAGGGCTCTTCGGCTGAACGAGGACCTCACCGAGGCGATCGCCCTCGGGCACGACCTGGGGCATACTCCATTCGGCCATGTCGGAGAGCAAGCAATAGATGAAATATTTAAGGAACTCAAAGACACGGGAACCGGCGGTGTGCCCGGGTATTTTAGGCACAACGAGCAGAGCCTTCGGGTAGTCGATGTCATCGAGTACGATGGCAAGGGGCTTAACCTTACCTGGGAGGTACGAGACGGCATCCGTAACCACACGGGAGACAAAGACCCCGAGACCATGGAGGGCAAGATCGTAAAGGTTGCAGATAGAATCGCCTACATAAACCACGACATCGACGATGCGGCGCGGGCCGGTATCCTGAATATCGCAGATATTCCCGACAAGCTCACTCACGTACTCGGTAAATATCACGGTGTTCGCATAAACAACATGGTCTACAACCTTGTCGAGTACAGCAGGGGTAAGAATGAGGTATCGATGAGCCCTGATTTTATGGAGGCCATGCTTGAGCTAAGAGAGTTTCTGTTTGAACAGGTTTACCTGGGCTCGGCTGCGAAGTCGGAGAACGACAAAGCTAAAAACGTTATAAGAAGCCTTTTCCTCTGGTTCTTAAAGAACCCCGGGCTTCTCCCGCCGGAGTTTCATGCGAAAAGCGAAGAGGAGCTTCCGGTAAGGGTTTGCGACTACGTTGCGGGGATGACGGACCGCTACGCAATAAAGACATTTGAGGACTACTTTATCCCGCAGGTTTGGATGGTTTAGATAAGAATGATGAGTTTTAAGGGCAGAATTAAAGAAGAAGATATAAACTCGATACGGGAGCGCAGCAACATCGTCGATGTTGTGTCGGACTATGTTGCGCTAAAGAAAAAAGGGAAGCTTTTTTGGGGACTTTGCCCGTTTCACCAGGAGAAAACGCCGTCTTTTAAGGTGGACCCGTCAACACAGCTTTTTCACTGCTTTGGCTGCGGCGAGGGCGGAAACGTCTTTACGTTTGCCATGAAGGTCGACCACCTGGATTTTCCCGAGGCGGTCGAGGTTTTGGCCGAGCGCATCGGCTATAGAATCAACTACGAGGCGGTAAAGCCAAAAGAAGCGTCCAAAAAAGACCGCATCTTTGAGGCAAACCGCCTGGCCATGCTCTTCTACCAGTACATATTACAAAAAACGCGTGAGGGGGAGCACGGCAGAACTTATTTAAAGAAGCGCGGCTTAAATGACGATATTGTAAACAGGTATGGGCTTGGTTTAGCTCCCCAGAGCTGGAGTTCTTTGGATGATTACCTCACAAAGAAGGGATTTTCCAAGACGGAGCTCCTTGAAGCCGGCCTTGTAATAAAAGGGTCGAAAGGATACTACGACCGGTTTAGAGGCAGGCTTATTTTCCCAATAACCGATCTTAGAGGGCGCGTTATCGCTTTCGGCGGCCGAGTTTTAGGTACTGACGAGCCCAAATACCTTAACTCGCCGGAAACCGTTTTATATCACAAGAGCTCGACGCTTTACGGCCTTCACCTGGCGAAAAACGAGATAGTGCGCAAGGGGACCGCACTGGTTGTCGAGGGCTACACCGATGTGCTTACTCTGGCGCAGGTGGGGATTTTAAATGTGGTTGCTACGCTGGGAACGGCCTTTACGGCTGAGCACATAGAGCTTATAAGGCGGTTCGCCGAGCGCGTAATTTTAGTTTTTGATGCCGATGCGGCCGGCATCAAGGCTGCTGAGAGTGCAAGTTCGTACCTTTCGGAGTTCAGGCTCCCAAAGATGGAGGCTTTAAGGGATTTGGAACAAACAAACACTTCAGGCATAGATGTAAGGGTTATTGTACTGCCGCAAAGTCTCGATCCGGCCGATTTTATAGCCGCACAGGGCGCAGAATCATTCCATAAATTGGTAGATTCGGCAGAGCCGTTCTTTGATTTTTACTTGACGAGAGAGATTAATAAGTATAATATCAATGAGATTCGGCAAAAAGAGCAGGCTGCACTGGTTTGTTTTAAACTTATCGCAACGCTTGACCACCCGGCTTCACAAAAAGAATATTTAAGCAGAGTCGCGCAACGACTTGAGTTTGACGAGGAAGCACTTACGGTCAAGTACAACGCTATATATAAGAAAGGCTCAGCAATACGAGGTGAGGCAAGGGCAACGGTACTTGATCCGCAAGAAAAAGCAGAGCGATCACTCCTTCACTTATCGCTAAAATATCCCGAAGTTAGAAACAGAATACCTGCTGAAATGGACGAGAGCTACTTTGTTTCCCCTGCTCATGCCCAGCTTTTCACAGTTTTAAAGAAGATGGGCGAGGGTAAATTTGATGCAAGCGCACTGGATAATCTTGACATAAAGCTTGCATCAAAGGCAACCGAATTGCTTTTAGCCGAGCCCGAATACGAGGAGGAAAAATTACCAAAATATTTTGATGATATTTTGATAACGCTCAAGGATTTTCGCTATAGACGTCAAATTAATAAACTGAAAGCGGAACTTCAGACTTTAAAGTCTCAAGAAAATAAAATGCACTACGATGCATTATTTGAGGAGCTAATAGCTCTAGAAGCAAAAAGACGGGGCCTGCGGCAAGCAGGTACCGTAATTGATTGGAGGAAAACCTAGTTTGAATACCCGCATTAACGAGCTTGATATTCCAGAGGTAAAACAACTGGTTACGCTAGGTCATGAAAAGGGCGTCCTGACATCCGACGAGATCGGCAGTGCCCTTGAGATGTTGGACCTGACCACTGAGCAGATAGATAATATCTACTCTCACCTTTTCAACATCGGCGTTGAGATAATCGATATAAGCGATGATAATGCTGCTGAGGATGAGCTGGATGCTGATCTGGAATCTGAAGAGGTCGAGGTTGTCCCGGAAGAAGAGGAAGAAGAGGTAGTAAAAGAAAAGCCTGCCCGAAACATCGACCTATCTGTAAAGTCGCCGACCAACGACCCTGTACGCATGTACCTAAAAGAGATCGGCAAAGTCCCGCTTCTTACCGCCGCGGAGGAAGTCGACCTTGCCAAAAGGATAGAGGCGGGAGAGAAAGCGGTAGAGAAGCTTGAAAAAGACGGAAACAAGCTTCCAAGAGAAGAGGCAAGAAAGCTTCACAGGACCGAACGCGATGGGATGACGGCTAAGAAGAAGCTTGTCGAGGCCAACTTAAGGCTGGTTGTGAGCATCGCAAAAAGGTATGTCGGCCGCGGAATGCTCTTCCTCGATCTTATCCAGGAAGGAAACCTCGGCCTTATCCGCGCGGTTGAAAAATTCGACTACCGTAAAGGATATAAATTCAGCACGTATGCTACCTGGTGGATTCGCCAGGCTATCACGAGGGCAATCGCCGACCAGGCTAGGACGATTCGTATCCCGGTCCATATGGTCGAGACAATAAACAAGTTGATCAGGATTCAGCGGCAACTTTTGCAGGAGCTTGGGCGCGAGCCCATGCCTGAGGAGATCGGCCAGGAAATGGGCCTTACCCCCGAGAAGGTACGCGAGATTCTAAAGATCTCACAGGAGCCGGTATCTCTTGAGACTCCGATCGGCGAGGAAGAGGACAGCCAGCTTGGCGACTTCATTGAAGATCAGGAAGCCGAAGTGCCGGCGGATGCCGCATCATTCTCATTACTTCAAGAGCAGTTGCAGGAAGTTTTGGATACGCTCTCTGAACGCGAGCGCAGGGTCATCGAGCTTCGCTTCGGCCTAATCGACGGTCATCCAAGGACGCTTGAAGAGGTAGGGCGTGTATTTGGTGTAACCCGCGAGCGAATCAGGCAGATCGAGTCCAAGACACTTAGCAAACTACGCCATCCAAACCGCAGTGCAAAACTTCGGGACTATTTAGAATAATGCTTCTCGAATAGCTTACTCTGTCGATATGGGTTTTTAACATCTTTGCGGAAAACATAGACTGCCTTTTGCCCTGGCACAGGGCAGTTGTTCTGGCATATACCGCAGCCAATACATTTTTCTTCAACGATGTAAGGGAGCACTATTTGCATACCGCTTGGGTCGTATTGATTTGTATCCTTTAGGAAAACCGCTTTTTCTGGAAGAGGGCACAGGTTGTAACAAACCTGGCAACCATGGCCGGTTATCCACGGGTAGCACCTACTGCGGTTGATCGCGGCTTTTCCGATGACGAATTTTTGTTTTGCTTTAACTGTAAGATGCTCAATCGCACCGGTCGGGCAAACCCTTCCGCAGGCGTTGCACGACCAATCGCATACACCCTGACTGAAGTCCAGATGAGGAGTCCAGACAGCATCGAGACCGTACTGGAAAAGCGCCGGCTGAAGCACGTTATTCGGGCAGGCTTTTAGGCACTCACCGCATCTTATACATTTGCTTAAAAAATCATCCTCATGAGATACACCGGGAGGCCTGATCAAAGTTGATTTGTCCTGGGCCGCGAGCGATTTAAAGGGGATAAGATAAGCAGCGGCGATACTTCCGCTGATTGCCAAGACCACGCTTCTTCTGGACGGCATCTCGGATGTAAGCTCGGGCTTTAGGCCCCAGGATATAATCTCCTGCGGGCACTCGTCCCGGCACTTTAGACACAGGACGCAATTTGCGGCATCTGTAGAAATCCCGTCGTTGGCGATAGCATCCATCTCGCAGACGGCGGCACAGTCCATACATCCGGCACAGGCATCCGCCTCGACTTTTCTCCGGTAAAGAGGGACTCTCCCGATGAGCCCCAAAAGACCGCCGAGCGGGCAGAGATAGCGGCACCAGAACCTCTTGCCTAGCGCGTTAAGGCTGATCACGGATATGAATAGTAGGATTATCCACTGGGTTGAGTCGAACATTTTTGGGTTGCCGAAGACCAGTATCCCGTTCAGGCCCTTCATTATATTGTTTACCGGGCCGGCCAGCATATCCGACCTGTAAAGGCCGGCGCTGGCCTTGGTAAGGATAAAATCCAACGCGGGGAAGATAGTGACCGAAGTGGTGCGGGTAATAAGCGATATCGGGTCAAAAAGCATCAGGAAATTAACCCTAAAGAGGCTCATTACCAGGACTACGGCCAGAGTGATGAGCGGCAACACCTTGAGCTTTCTAAACGATTTCTGGTCTATCTTAAGTAGCTTTGCAAACGGGGAGAAAAGATCAAGAAACGTGCCCATCGGGCAGGTGTATCCGCAAAATACTCTGCCGAAAAGAAAAGTCACGGCGATCGTGACTAGGGAGTACAGCAAGGCCGTTATTAAAGGCAGGCCAGCCACGACTGCAGCAATAGCGATGAGCGGGTCGGAGGCAAGAAAGAGCTGCGTCGGAAACGGCAAAACTATCGGCCTTGCCGAGATTCCTAATAACAAAAGGAAGAGTACAAAGAAAAACGCTTGAATTATTCTCCGGTACTTGGATAATCTAAAGCGCATTTAATTACTTTGTTAACCCCCTAAGGCCATACTATTAACTTAGCGCCCACAGATATTATACACGAAGCCCCATGTAAGTTTAATAAGTTCTTCCAGATAATATAGTAGGCGTGCTGAAAATCAGGGCTACGGCGCCTAGCAGCTTGAAAGTTGCAAAAATATCCTCTATAATGCTAAAAGTGTGCCTTGAGCACGTAAATTGAATATTGGTTTCACTCATTCCTCGGTAGCTCAACGGTAGAGCATCCGGCTGTAAGGCAAGGTTGCAGCTTCCACAGGTAACTGTGGTTGAAAAATCGGGTGAATTCAGGGGAACCTGATTACCGCAAGGTGTAAGGCAATCCTGAGCCAAGCCTCAATTTTAAATTGAGGAAGGTGCAGAGACTATCCCGCAAGGGAGTACTCTAATGCTTAAGATGCATTAGGGGAAGCGCCCGACTTCCGGCTATTAGGGTCGGAAGATGATATAGTCCAATCTCCGAAGAAATTCGGAGGCAATTGTAACCGGAGGGTTGTAGGTTCGAATCCTACCCGGGGAGCACATCGGATTCGAACCGGTAATTAGGGCTCTGCAGAGCCAAAGTATCGGTTCGGATTTTTTAGAAAGTTTGGATTAAAAATATTCCAACCACAAGATAATGGCTTTGACGAGCCATTTTTTGTTTTTAAGGAAAGTTCGAATCCGATCCCCTGGTTTTGCTTAGGAAGCGGTAAAATCTCCTTGACCATTTCCTGACTTCCGCGTTGGGACACCCTAGCCATGGATAATCTTATACAGAATTTGTTGCTCTTCGTCCATTTTAAGAATGATGGTTTCCAGTCCGGGTGTATGCGGCAATACGCATTCTAATGCATACATAGTATGTGTTAGCTCTGCAGCTCTTTTAGGGCTAAAGCCGGCATTGTATTTTGTAAGCAGCCTTTCTCCGAACTTCGACAGTCAGTAGGCAAACACCAGTCTAAACAGGGCGTTATCCAGTAGGGATAGAAAGTGGCTAAAATGCGTGTAGTGCCTACGGGGCTATCCCGAAGAACTT
>CADDYS010000092.1 GCA_902810715.1 bacterium
CCAGGTGATACTTTATGTCATATACGGTATGGCTTGATCTTCTATAGTGCTCCATGCCGCAAGCATACTAAAGTCTTCGCCTAAAGGCGAGGGATTTTCTCCCAATCCCCGAAATGGACATTAATCCTTATATCTGCAGGCATTCCCGCCTTTAAGATTCCATCCTTATTATCCACTTCAACTGTTACCTTAATAACCCTTAAGAGCTCCAGCTCATCTGTGGTTATATTGGATGGCGCGAAGATGGCTTTCCCGCTTATCTCGGTCACATTACCCCTAAAAATTTCCTCAGGCGACGCATCTACCGTAACCTTAACCGGGTCGCCCTTTTTAACCTGTTTTACTTTCTCAAGCGGTATGTAGATATCAAGTTTTAACTTATCCGTGCGGATTATCGACATAAGCTGCTGCCCCGGATAAAGAACCGAGCCCTCATCAACCTTAAGCTCTGCAACAATGCCGGAGCCGGTAGCACGAATCTTTGTTGCATCCAGAATGTCTCTTGCTAACTGCAGGCCAACTTCAGCCTGTGTCTTTCTCTTCTCAAGGATTGCGACCTTTCGCGCAAGTTTGGTGTCTCCCTCATCTATTTGGTTCTTTCCGCTTGATATTTTTTTAAGGCCCCGGTTCATCCTGGCAAGGCCTGCATCGAACTGTTGCTTTCCCGCCGCAAGTCCTGCCGATGCCTGCTCGATTGCAGCTTCAAACCGGGCTATTTGAGCCGGATTGCCCCCATGGGCCTTAAGCACAACCAACTGGTCCTGCATTTGCTTGATATTAGCTTGGCCTTCGGAGTAACTCTTGTTAAAGTTGCTTATCGCTTTAGCTCGGCTGGCCCTTAAATCGGCCTCAGTTTTATTTAAGTCGCTCCTTTTATTCGAGAGATCATTTCGACTCTCAGTCAAGCCATCTACGGTTGCCGACACTATGTCATACTGAGCCTGCGCCTTTTTGAGGTTCTTGTTTGCCATCTCTTCGCCAACAGATAACAAAACATCCCCGTGCTTGACCTTAGAGCCATCCTCTATATTTAGATTTTCAGCAACACCGACGGGCTTTAGCAATTTGGAGGTGTTACTAGAAGACCCGTTAGATGATGACGAAGCCTTGCTCATATCCACACCAAGTAAGGCTAACTCAGACGGCACACTTACCGCCACCTTTTCATATTCCAAAACACCGGAGGCCTTTATTGTACCGCCGCCTTGCCCTGCCTCGGCAAGGTACGCTACAGACGCCGCCATGATAAGCGACGCTGCTACTACCGCAATTATCTTAGTTCTCATAGGTAATATAGTTACCCTAATCTTCATGAGGCCTCCTCAATCCCTTGATGGCTATGTCGATCGTGGTCTCGAGAATCTCCTTAGTGTTAATCTTACCTGCGAAAACCTTATGCTGCATAAGTTGGCCAATTACCATTCCGGCAATCGCTACAGCACTCTTTTTCGGGTCAACCGGCCTGAATTCACCCGATGCGATCCCTTCCTCTATAATTGCCGCCATTATATCCAGCAACCGTTCACGAAATCCCGCCATGACTTCGCGTAGCTTTGAGTCGTATATCACCAGATTCTGCACAAAGAAAGGCATGATCGGCCCGACTACTTTCATTATTTTAAGGTGATTGCGGATCATTATTTCAATCTTTTCTGATGCGGTAGCGGCTTTTCCCATGCCCTTCTCTATTTTTGAAAAAAGGCGGGCCTGCCCGAACTGTACCAGCATAATAAGAAGGTCTTCTTTTTTATCGACATAGTAATAGATAGTTCCCTTGGCGATACCGGCATCATCCGCAATATCCTTTACGGAAGCCTCGCTGAAACCCTTCTCCGAGAACACCTTAGCGGCGCTTGCCATAATCTTCAGGCGAGTGCGCTCGCGTTTGCTTAAAGCCCCGGTTTCCTCTTCAAGCAAATCCATTAAGTTTTCGGTATTCTCCAAATCTGGCATAGCTAACATCCCAGTTAAATGGTCTATACTATTATTTTCGACCAGGCGGTCAATTTCATTATAGTATTTTCGACCAAGCGGTCAATTATTTTTGACCCTGGTTAAAATAAAATTTCAATAACTTGCATCGTCCGGGCATAACAGATATTCTAATTCTCAAGCCTACGAAAGGAATGGTCTATATGGATGAGGCGTATTGCGAGGCGTTAAAAACCGCTATCGAGTTTGAGCGTAACGGCGAAGTGTTTTACCGCCAACTTATAGAAAAAGTAACCGATCCCTTCGCGAAAAAGGTACTCGAGTTCCTCGCAGATGAAGAGGTCGAGCACATAAGAAAGATTGAAGTATTCAACGACTCCATGCTGGGTAAAGACTGGTTTGATTTTGAGGCCGAATGCGGTATGGGACTGCCCGAGCGTATCCGCGACCTGGTACAGGAAAAAAGACACGATGCCATCAAGAGCGTTGAGTCCGATAGCAACGACCTTGACATCTACGACATGGCACTGCTACTTGAATCTAAAAGCTTCGCGCTTTACGAGCAGGCTTTGGAAGAGGCACAGGATGAGCAGGTTGAGACTTTCTTCAGGTTCTTGCTTTCAGAGGAAAAAGAGCACTATGACCTACTGGCATCTTCAAGAAGATACTTGGCCGACCCCTCCTACTATTTTGAGGAGTACGGCGGCTGGATTTTTGGATAGGAAGAGGGATTTTAAAAATGAAAATCAAAAAAGGCTGTGAAGTAACATTTACCTACAGGCTCTTCTCGGGTGAAGAACTCATGGATGAGACTTTACCCGGGCAACCCATGATATACACGCACGGCAATGGAGACCTTGTTCCGGGCCTTGAAAAAGCGATGTCCGGGCTTCAAGAGGGCGACATAAAAGAGATCGTAGTACCGCCCGAAGACGGTTACGGCGTTCCCCAGGAAAACAAGATACTCCGCATCCCGAGGGACAGGGTTCCTAAAGAGGCAGATATTCATGAAGGACTGCGGGTGCCGGCAACTTCGCCTGATGGCGAAGTGCACATGGGTATCGTAACCGGAGTAAGCGATGATGCGATCACCATAGACTTCAACCATGAACTCGCCGGAAGAACACTTCGTTTTGAGATTGAGGTACTTAAGATATCGCAAAACTAGTTTGAGTTTATGAACTGGTTTGTTAACTGACCGGGGTGGTCCGCCTTCTTCAGGGCCTCAACTATCTGATCCGGTGTCACCTTAGCCGGGTCATATTTCACTTCTAAGAGCTTATTCGAGTAATCCGCCCTGACAACTGCGATACCGTTCAGTTTTCTAAACTCAGTCACGATTGTATTAACGCAATCGGTCCCGGATAGCTCCTCGAGCTTAAACGTTGAAAGAGCTGCTTGAGAAACTGCCATCTGTCCAACAACGAATTTCTCGACGCCCGTCATCGGAGGGGCAAGCTGGTTGTTTTGGATATCGGTTTTGCCCTGATTTGTTGTCATCGTTGCTACGATAACAATGAAGATAACTGCGGCTACACCGATTATCAGGAATGGTAGAACCCTGCCGGTGAACTGACTGTTAACATCAACATCGGTCTTAGCCTGAGTTTTTGCTTCTACCTCTTCATTGCTTTTTCTTTTTGCCTTGCGTTTAGCCATCTTACTATCTCCTTCAAGCAAACTGCTAGTTTGATTTTGCCAGTAAAATTACTAAAAGTAAATAATTACGACTCCTCGCTAAGCACGCTTGCGCTATCCGAAACGTAGTCCCCGGTCGCATGTTTTAAGGCCGATGAGAGTTCTCTTGAGTAAAACGAGAGAACTGATCCCAGGATGATCAAGGTAGTTGAAACCCAAAAAACAATCAGGTGGGTTTGTATCTCCTTAATAGCCACAAGGTCCAGTGCAAAAACCACAAAGCCGAGGTGAAGAAGCGATGAGCCAAGTTGGACTATCAGGCCTTCTCTTTCAAAAACAAGACCCCCCGACCTTAATAAGACCATTATAACGACAGTCGACTGTATTACTATCGAAACCATGAGAATAAAACCAAGCCCCACCGAGAATCCCCATATAACGCCAAGTGCAACACTTAACGAAAGAAGAATCAGGCTCAACTGCAAAAGATACGCTCTCGGAACAAATCTCTTAGGTATACACATGCAGAGAGCCAGCACAAGAGCGATTGCAAATGGATATGCGTACGAGTTCATCCGATTCAGATAATCAACATAGAGCAAACCAGTAGTCCAATTAGGGTCCCCAACCGAGTTAAGCCAACTCACAATCGTTCCGTAAATAGAAACAGCAGAAAGCGCAACCAGTATAACTATGGTCGCAATAGCCAATATAAAGTCATAACTGCCAGGCTTTTTTATGTTAAACAAACTTTTACCCATACGAATGCACTCCCGGGATAACATAGGTCGTCACATAAGTTAGTACCAGCGTTAGGAAGCAGAATATTCCCAGTGCGGCAGTGGCGTTCCACATCCCCCGCCGGTGCAGGTGCAGTCTGGAGTGAAGATACGCTGTGTAAAACATCCACATCATAAGCGACATATTAATTTTGGGAGACCACCACCACGGCTCATTTGCCCAAGCGGTAAGGGCCCACGGGTAGCTTACCAGCATCCCAAGCGTAAGCAAAATATAGCCTAGTTTAGCGTAGCCGTACGCTGTTTTATCATACTGTTCCTCCCTCTTCACGAGCATGAATATGGATGCAAGAAACGACACGATAAGCGAGGCATATGAGATAAAAAGAAGCGGCGGGTGTATCCACATATAGGCCGAGTTATAGAAGTAGGTAACCCGGCCGTAAAAGCTCTGAAAATACTGCAGCTCGATATTAGGGTTCCCGCTACCCATGGCCATCTGGTAGTTTGAGACTTCCTTATAAAGATCGGGCAGCGGCGCCGCAAAGGGATTGGATGCAAGCATCGTAAGGATGATAAAGCCGCTAAACACTATATTTAGCCACTTAGCAAACGGCTCTTCCCGGTTCTTTCTGTAGACCAGGTAGGTGAACAGACCTAAGAATATGGCCCAGAAGTAAAGCTTCTCGTTCTCAATCCACAGAGGTGCCATGAGCCTGCCTGCTACGACTCTGCTCATCGGGTTGATAAGCTCAACGCTTACGTAGATCCTGAGGTGATACCAGACAAGAAGCAAGAATCCGGCTAATAATATAAAAACATTAGCCGCAAGAACCCGCCCAGTGTATTTGCTTTTAATGATACTTAGAAATGCCAAAAGTATTGCTGAAAACAAAAGGATAACCAAAAAGTAGACATGAGTTGCCTGTATAAATTCCCTTGCCTGAAAAAAATCATTATAAACCAAAGGTTAAGTTCCTCCTGGTTCCTGGCTTCTGGCTTCTGGCCTAAAGATATTCTATCAGCAGCCGGTTTAAATAAGAAGTTGCAATTATCGGCTTTCTAATTTGTGTGCAAGATTAATTTGGGGTAAATTATAGTAGTGAATTAACATGACTTTTCAGGATGAACATTACCAATTAAAAATCGGTATAAAATCCGTAGACGACATTCCTCTAATCGCCCTCGTGGGAGAGTGCGATGCCTTTACCGCACCCTTTGTTCACGGGGCGATCAGCACCTTGATCGACAAGGGCTACAGGGGCATTATCATTAACATAGAGCATCTACAATTGATAGATGTCGCGGGATTTCATGCACTCGACGAGTGCTGTATAAAAATGTCGGAAGCCGGTGGCCAACTGCTGCTTGTCAGCCCGACCAAGCACGTCAAAGAGATTTACGACATTTTACGGGAGCGGGAAAGCTGCAGGCTTCTGAAAAGTCTTGAGGAGGCCAGGGCGGGGTTGACCCGCCCCCCGACTAAATAAAACATAGCAACATGGTTAAAAAGTTCGTAAATCGGTAAAAACATGTTGGATGGACGGGGTTCAACAGAACCCCTTTTTAATGGAAATTAAAAACGCGAGCAGAAAGGATATCCCATGGCGATTAAAGATGGGGCGACTGTAACATTGAACTACAAGGTCTATCTTGATAGCGAACTAATAGACCAGACAAGCCCCAGTGAGCCTCTCACCTATGTACAGGGCACGGGCCAGGTTATCCCAGGGTTAGAGAAAGGCGTCGAGGGCCTTGGTAAGGGCGACAAAAAAGAGCTTGTCATACCGCCCGAGGAAGCCTACGGCCAGTACTCAGAAGAAAAGGTACTGCATGTTCCAAAAGATGACCTCCCCGCAGATGCCGAGCCTGAGGAAGGTATGCAGCTTCAAGCAATGAGCCAGGAGGGCAACATGTATATCGGGGTTGTAACCGACGTGAAGCCGGACCATGTCGATGTCGATTTCAACCACCCGCTGGCCGGCAAGACCCTAAGGCTCGAAGTGGAAGTTGAAGATGTTAGCAGCTAAAAACAAAACCGGTGTCGGCCTATATCGGATTATAGCAACCGGCACCGGTTTCCCGTTTAATAAAGCAAGTAATATAAGTAAGTCCCTTTAATAAACCTTCTCTTAGATGAACCAGTTGATCTGCGATTCTAGCGCAGCACTAATGGCCATTGATGCGCCGGCTGCTGGCTCCATCCCATCGATTAAGTCTTCATGCTTTAATCCAAAAGCATCCATCGTCATCTGGCATGGTATAAACTTTATACCCGACATCATAGCCATCTCGATAAGAGTCTCCAGGCTAGCGACTTTCTCATGCTTGAAAATCTGCCTCATCATCCAGGTTCCCATGCCACCCATGTTCATCTGGGAAATTTTAAGTCTACTTGTAGAGCCCTTCTTCATAAAGCCCATCATCTTGGTCATCCAGTTCTTTCCTGTAATACCCACGTTTTTCTTTTTGAATGCCAAAAGACCCCAGAAGGTTACAAACATGGTAACCTCTACATCATAAGCAGCCGCGGTTGTTGCCAGGATAAGCTGGGGATAGACCTTGTCTAAATCGTCACTCCAGCATATTATGGTCGCCTTTTTTGGCATAACAGCTTCGCTCAATGCTAACCCTCCTTAAATAAATCCAGAAATTTTAATGAATTTAAACTGTCAGGATTCAAGCCCTGTTGATACTCGAAGCAACCACCCCCGTCACCCAACAGTTGCCAGCGCCCTAAAAACCCTTCCTTAAAAATTATCGGCTCGTAAATGGGGTTTCTGTACCGACAACTAGCATCGGTTTAATCTGCTACCACACGCCGGAAAGAGCCTCTGACGTGCTTATACTATACGGGGTATATTATACACTAACCATGTCTGCAAGGAAAGTCCATTATGGGGCATATTATATAACGCCTAAGTCGGCCGGGGTAAACAATATCTCAAGTCTGTATCCCTTATCCCGGATGATGTCGCTTCCGCCTTGCTGCCTATCGACCAAGCATATCGCCTTTACGACCTGGTGGCCCTCGGCCTCAGCAGCATCAATCGCCTCAAGCACCGAACCGCCCTTGGTAATTACATCATCGACAATAATGACTTTGGATGCAGCTGCCAGCGGCCCTTCAATGCGCTTCATCGTCCCGTGCGCTTTCTGTCCTTTCCGCACGATAAATGCCGATACCGGCATACCCTTCTCGTAGCTTCGAACGGCAACTGCAGCCGCTATGGGGTCCGCGCCGATAGTTAACCCTCCCACGGCATCAGCATCTTCCAGCATATCGGATAATATTTCGCCGATTAGAAAAGCTCCCTTTGCATCCAACGTGACCCGGCGGCAGTCTATATAGTAATTGCTTATCTCACCGGACGAAAGCGTGACTTCGCCGAACACAACCGCCTTGTCTTTTAATAGATCAAGCAGCTCTTCCTTATAATTGCTCATGGATACCCCCGCATTTTGCTTCGCCCAGTTTAGCACATTATAGCTCATAGGTCATAGCCATCAGCTCTAAATGTTAAAGCCGGCGACCCACTTATCCAGCTCTTCGGACATTCCTGCCAGCGTCTGTACCTTAGCGGCGATCTCCTGTACTGAAGCAGCCTGCTCCTCAGAGGTCGCAGATACCTCCTCGGCAGATGCGGCACTCTCTTCGGCCGAGGCTGCAATAGACCCCACAGAGCCAACAAGGCTGTCGGTTGAGGCGGCAACCTCTTCGGCGGCCGCTGAGTTTTCCTCGCTGATGGCAGCGATTTGGTCAATCAACTGGGAGACCTTGTTGCTGGCAAAAGCCATCTGCTCGGCGTTATCCGATACCACTGCTATCTGGGAAATTACGCCCCTGATTGAGGCCATCATCTCTTCAATAGCGGTACCTGCATGCTGTGCAAGCTCGCTGCCGGACTCTACCTCCTGGGTTCCCCTCTCCATAGCCTCTACCGCCTGCATGGTCTCGGCCTGAATTCCCTTTATAAGCTCTGCTATCTCACCGGTGGCTCTGGCTGAGCGCTCTGCCAACTTTCTTACCTCGTCTGCAACTACTGCAAATCCTT
>CADDYS010000093.1 GCA_902810715.1 bacterium
CTTCATTATAAGTAATGAAATATAGTACTAAATCTACACTGTACTAACAGAGCTACTGTTAGTACTCCTATAATTTATAAAACTGTTATTGTATTCCACATTTATTTCATATCATTTTATTTATTTCCGCAGGTTATTGACATTGTTTTACTTAGCGATTTATTTTAATGCTAGGGATCATTGTAACTAATATCACAAGGATGAGGAACGTTTAAAGCACCAATGCAGCAATACAACTAGCCCTCTAACTACTATTTCAAGCGCCAGTATTCCAACTAGAGATGTTGCAAATATGTGGTCGCAAGGAGTCTTAATACGAGCCCAAGTAAAACATATCTGGGGTTCGATGCACGGTGGACTGCGTGGCACCATGGCGCACGGCGATTTCAGGACCTGGCGCTGCCTATTCAAATGGCCTTGCGACCACATATTTGCAGACAGGCAACACGATGAACATCTGTAGGTTTAGCATGTCTTTAAAAGCTTAATCCTTAAAAGAAAGGAGGTGAAAAAAATGAACGAGATAGGTATACGGCAAAAGCAGCTTGCTCATGCATGTTCATACGCTATGAAAGGGGGAAAAAGCAATATGAAACGAATTGTTATTCTGACAGCTGTGGCTTTGGCGCTAACCGTTCTTATGTGTGGGACGGCGTTTGCTTACACTGACTATATACCGTACTTGAACAAGCAAACGACCGGCACAGCAATGACGGATAGTGCTTATGCACTAGGTTGCTTCTGGTGCCACGGCTGGGATAAAAGAGCGACTCCCAATACAAGCAACCAGGTCGATGTAACTAAAGTGTTTACTGCACCGGCTGGCACATTGGGTGGATCGAATCAGCCGGCTATGTGGACAAACGTCTATGCACAATATGCTCAGCCGTTTGGACCGCACGGAGGTTACAGCGACACGACAGATCGCTGCAAGGTGTGTCACGATGTCCACGCCGCTGCAGGTGATAAGAGGCTACTACCTGGAAACACCGCAGCCGACATTTGCGAGACTTGCCACGATTTTACCCAGGGTATAAGCATTTATGGCGCGGTAAAAGCGCAGACCGGCAAAGCCCCGATGGGCGGTCACTTTATTTATGGGTTGAGCAACTCGGAGCAGTCCACCGATACTGGTGCGTACATACCAGGCGGCCAGTTGGGCGTTGACGACGGGACATATCCGCATACCGGGGGCACGACTCTATACTCATCGGCCTCGCTTGCCTCGAAGGAAGCCAGACTAACGTGTACTGATTGTCACACTCCCCACGGCAATACTGCTATGAGACCGTTCAAGGGTGATAGGGTGCGTTTAGGATCGGCAATTATTGTTGCTCTGGCAAATATTCAGCCAACTAACATCACGAAAACCCAGTTCGATTCAACTGTCCCAGGGCACCCGGTGCTAGGTGACGTGCCAATAGCGTCCGGAACCGATATTGCAACGTTAGGCGATCACATCCTGATCGATCCTGATTCGCCGATCTACGGTAAGCCCTTTAAATCAGTAACGGCGGCGGGTACAGCGTTGGGATTGTCTCTATCTGGAGCAGATGTTGGCGATCTAGTTACCCACTGGAGAACTCTTGCCGAAATCACAGCAAAGGACCCCTCGGCTCCAGTCACTGGGGCGGTACAGGTAGGCGGTTATTATGTAACCCTGGAGCGCGCGAGACTTACGAGAGTTGCCAGCAACAAATTGCTGCGCGATTTCGTAAACAATATCGATCTGAGGGATCCAAAATTTGGCGGCACCACAGTGTCTAATCCGAGTGATCAGTATGACGAGACAAAGCCGATGTGGGACCCGGTCCTTGGCGGAGACAGCAGCGAATCTGCAAACGCACCGTGGGTCAATGGCCAGGGTGGAGGCAAGGCGTATTATGGTTCAGGCTTCTGCTATGCCTGCCACCAGGGCAGGATCGGCAACTATGTAGGCGGTATGAAACTCGATACCGACTTCGATTTCGGTGCGGATGATACAAAGACGGCTCTGAACCACCCAACCAACATGAAGCTTGCGTACTCTGCGGTGGGTAATATTGACCTTACCTCTGGTTATGGAAGCAAAGGATATCCAAAACCTTACGGGGAGGGTTTGGCGCTTTCTAATAAAGGCTTTGCTATGGTGCCGGTTAGCGCAACAACCCATCCAGATGGGGTAATCCCAAGACAAAACGCTCCGATCTGCCAGCAGTGCCATGAGGATTCAAGAGATGTCGAGACGGCATGGAACTTTGTAGATACCGATAAAGACGTACCATTTACCACAAACGGTAATAATCTAATCGGTGCTCCGAATCCGGGAAGCTTCATATATGAGGGCAACCCGCAATTCCAGAACTTCCCGCATGAGGCGCAGAACTACAGATTACTGGTAGAAGGTGGCGATAGCAACCAAGTTGGCGGAGGCAATAACGATGACCTCTGCCTAAATTGCCACGTACCGAGCAGTACGCAGCGGTACGACTGGAAGGCAATGTCAAGCGGAAAAGATCTAAATGGTTATCAAGAGTAACAAACTTGATCGATAGATTTTTTCTGTTGCTTACTAGCTTACGGAGTCACATACAAACCTTCTAAAGGGAGCACTGGTGTTTGCCGGTGCTCCCCCTTCCTAAAAAAACGAGGAGGATGCTGCGTGTTTCTAACGCAAAGGAAGTTTCTAATCTTGATAGGTTTGATAATACTCGGAGCTTTTGCTCTGTCGTACTGGAGATTGGGCAACATTAAAAAAAGCGAAGAGGTAAGAATAGTTGAAGATTATTTAGAGGCTTACCGAAAGCCAAATCTTAAGACTGTAAGAAAGGCTGTTTCAAGTGAGATGCTCGAGAGACTGCCGGGAACCCAAAAAGAGTTTAGTGAGAGCGTAAAAGAAGCCTCTAAACAGATGGGCAGGATCAAAAGCTGGCAAGTAATTAATGCCGAAACAAACCCGTATGTCGGGCAAACTATGGTCGACGTTGCGGTAGTAACAGACAAACAAAACTATGTTCTCGTTTTCGATGTTTTTAAGGAAGGTGCTGCCTGGAAGATAAGAGCGGTGAAAGACAAAGCTGCTGAAAATTTTCAAAACGGTACTTACCAAGGAGACACGTATCGGGGTATGCATGGGCAGAATTGATAAGTTAGCCTTATTAAACTATAAAAGTGGAAGGATATTACACTTTTAGTAAAACCTATTGTATTTTAACCTTTGATAAATTATAATTTTAATAGGATAAATAAGATACAAATTGCCATATATGTGTTTGCGTTCACAATACACTATCCTACTGCAAAAGATTGATCTAGGAACATTTAAAGGGCTTGATTTCCATGGAGTTATCTAGAGTTGCTGATTATGCAATAAGAGCGGTTCTTTGTCTAACAATAAAAAAGAAACCCTGCAAGACGGCTGAAGTTGCAGAAGCAATGTTTATACCCAAGGCATACTTAAGCAAAGTTTTTCAAGAACTAGCAAAACGAGACATAGTTAGGCTTGAGGCAGGCGTTGGTGGCGGGGTGGAACTAATAAGGGACCCAGCAGATCTGACCCTGCTTGAAGTAATAGAAGCGATTGAAGGTAGATTTGCCCTTAACAGGTGTGTCTACGCACCCGGAGAGTGCCAATTAGTAAAATTTTGCCCGGTTCACAGTTTCTGGGCAAAAGCCCAGAAAGTTTTGCTAGAAAATGTAGGTAATGTAACTTTCAGCGTCTTGGCCGAACAATGTGAGGTTGTTGCTAAAGTATGCAACACAAATGTAACGAAAAGTGATTCTAAGGCCTAGTTGCTTCAGGTAGTGATCAAGGAAAGGGGAGCAATGCCTGATTATCAATTAACAAATAACAAAGCGGAAGGTGAACAATTGTTACTATCGCGGCGCGAGCTAGTTTTAATGTTAATAGCAGGTTTACTCTCACTGCCGGCAGGGCTACAGGGTTTAATTGCTCTTTTTCGCTATATAAGTGTTCCATCCAGAAGTTTTACCGGAGCCGTCGCCCCAAATTGGGTGCCGGCCGGGCTTGTTAAAGACCTGACGATAGAGCAGCCCAAAGTCATCAACTTTGGAGAGAGTATAGTCTATGTAATGAAAGCGAAGGAAGGAAAAATCAAAGCTTTCTCTGGGACCTGCCCGCACGCTGGTTGCCTTGTCTCTTACGATGCTGACAAAACCAAGTTTGTTTGCCCATGCCATGGTGGCGAATTTGATTTGAACGGAAAAAGGGTGGCCGGGCCGCCCCCAACCGGCCTTTTTGAACACAAAGTGAAGATTTCTTTGGGTCGGGTAATCGTTGGCAGGAGGAAGGATGTATAAAAGTACCGTAGAGTGGCTGGATAGCCGCTATCAGATTAGAAGCCGTGTAAAAAAGAATTTCCTGGATAAAACGGTGCCTAAACATGCAACTGCATTTTGGTACTGCTTTGGTGGATTGGCATTTTTAAGCTTTGTTGTTCAGATTACAACCGGTGCCTTCCTGCTCTTTTATTATGTGCCGGACCCCGATAAAGCTTATCAAAGTATCTATTATATTTCACATATAGTCCCATACGGTTGGTTTATACGGGGTCTGCACTTTTTTTGTGCAAATTTTATGATTTCCTTCGTATTGCTCCATACGCTAAGAGTTTTTTATACGGGTTCTTACCGGAACCCAAGAGAGTTGACCTGGTTGTCCGGTGTTTTAGCAATGCTTTTAACTTTAGCCATGGCTTTCACAGGATACCTTCTTAAATGGGATCAGATCGCATTTTGGGGAATGACAGCGGTTTCCAACTTTATGAAATATATCCCTTTAGTTGGGAACGATATCCGAATGATAATATTAGGCGGCGATGCGGTTTCAGGTTCCACCCTTTCAAGGTTTTTTGCCCTTCATATAGCTCTTGTTCCGGCAATACTAATTATCATTTTGGGCGCGCATTTTTGGATGATTAGAAAATTGGGCATCTCTCGTCCCCTGTAAAAACAACTAAAAGAAAATCTGGATAGGAAAGGAAAGTATTCAGGATATGGTAGATGGAGAAGCGGGAAGCAGGACTATCGAAAAGAAAAAGGTTCTAATTCATAATACAGATAAGGGGAAAGTGATCGTTAAAAAACATGGTGCTCATGAAGACGAGCTGCTCTTCATCCCGCATCACGCTTTAAAGGAAGGAATAGCGGCGGTCTTATTCTTTATAATCCTTATCTTTTTAGTCGCGCTTATTCCCGCCCCTCTTGACCACCGAGCAAACCTGTTTCAGTCACCGCTGGGGGTCAAGCCGGAATGGTATTTTTTAGCGCCCTTTGAACTCTTGCATCTTTTGCCGCCGCTCCTTGCAATGAGCATACAGGGGATATTCGTTGTACTACTTCTTTTGCTGCCTTTTTTGGATCGAAGGCCGCAAAAGGTTATAAGAAGGCCCATTTTATTTCCAGTTAGTCTGCTTATTATTGCTTCTATGGTGGTGCTTTCCGCCATGGCTTATTTCAAAAAGGGCTAAATTAGTAGGAATAGTAGGAAGGTAAGGAATGGAAAGTGCTTCAAAGACGGATAATCATTTTAGTGGCAACGTTTCTCATATTCGATGCTTTGCTGATGCTGGTATTTTCACTTGGTAGTCCAACTAAGGCGGCCGGTACGGAAGTTAAGTCGAGAATCTGGAAGGCTATCTATAAGACCGATCCGGTTATTCAAGGCCGGTCAACCATCATGAGGATGCACGTGAAGCCGGAGAACTTAACCTCAGAAGAATGCATAGCATGCCATGGGGATATGAAACAGCTAAAAAGAAGTACTAATAAAAGTAATCTAAAAATAGATGTGCACTTTCACCTAACCCTTCCCGTTGCAAATTTTACTTGTACTGATTGTCACCGCACGGGTAGAGTACAACCGGAATTAAGCCAAGATATCGGCAAAAAACAGGCTGGACAGGCCGGACCAGCGCTAACTCTTAGAATAAACCGTTTCTTTTGCTTTAAGTGCCACAGTAGTTTTGAAGCTTACGTTAAAAAGGGCCGCATGAAAATCGAGTATATGAAGGAAGATTGTCAGATGTGTCACCGGGGTAAAATGGCACCCCGCCACGAACAGCCGTTTTTATCTCAAGTGCTATCAACTACAGAGTGTCTGATGTGTCACGGCAATAATATTTTCCCCTGGCCGAAGCAGCACTACGATAAAGCCTGGAAAACAAGCCACGGCCTTTACGTAAAAAATGATCCAAAAGTGTGTCAAATGTGTCACGCCAAGCCGACTTTTTGCGATAAGTGCCATACCGTGAAACCGATTACGCACGATGGTGGGTGGCGAGGTGTCCACGCGACAAATTACAAACAAAGGCCTGAGCGCTGCAAGACATGCCACACGGATAAGTTCTGCAATGAGAAATGCCATCTCGTTAATCATACCGCAGGTTGGCGCAACGACCATGGCCCTCATGTGGTGGAAAAAGGTCGTGATTTTTGCATGAACTGTCACTATTTGGGTTATTGCTTTAGATGTCATAACACCACCAATCGCAAAATCCCAAGTATTAATTTTAGCAGCAGGTAATAAGGATATTGATAGCTGACCTCGTTGCCCGGAGTCGTCAGCAAGAGGGGGTATTAAGAGACCCATGAATGGAAGGTATGAGACAATAAGCTATCCGCTGGCGGCAAGCATTATTCTGGTGCTACTGGCGGTAATTGTGCTGGGGTCCCTGAGTGTTGTTAAAAGCATTAAAGTGCTGCGGCCGCAGAATCCACTTGAGAGGGCCAGGGAAACCTGGGAAGCGGTGGTGGATAGGAATCCGTTAGATGCGGGCAGTCGTGTCCAATTGGGATGGACTTACTATCGAATGTCTGAAAAGGAGAAAGATTCTCAAAAGAAGGTCGATTTGAAGAAAAAAGCGCTTGCTGCGTACCTTAAAGCATTAGAATTAAACCCGAGGACTGCTACTGCTATGTACAACGCGGGTCTAGTTTACGAAGAGCTGGGTAAGTACGACAAGGCCACGGAGATGTTCGAAAAGCTCTGTAAACTAGATTCTGGACACACTCTAGCAGTTTACCACTTAGGGCATATATATCTGCTCCAGGGTAAACTTGACAAAGCGATCGAAAAACTTAAAAAAGCGGTTGAGGTCGAACCGCTTGCCGCAAATTTTCGGCTGGAGCTGGCTCGTGCGTATGATAAAACAGGGCGAACTGACGATGCAGTAACTCAGCTTAACGAAGCCTTAAAATACATCCCTGATTATCAGGATGCCCGCACGATGCTCGAGCGTTTAAAGAATAAAAGTCCACAGAAGCAGAGCAAAGTAAAGTAAAACAAAATGAGATAGACGGTGAACTGAGATGGCTGAAGCATTATCAACCCAAAAACGAGGCATGAAGCCTGAATCGCTTGCCAAAATAATACTTGCTGTTCTTATTCTGGCGCTGCTGGGCCTTGCGTATTATTATTTTGTGGTCCTCCCCAGAATGGGCGGTGGTATAGTTGAGCAGGAGAGATTAAAAATAGGCAAAATAGAGTTTCTTTCTGCGATTTACGGGCCTGGTACGAAAGATATGCCGTATTTTACACGACCCATGGGAGTTGCGACGGATAAATTCGAGAACATTTATGTAACAGATGCAGATAATAACCAGGTCTGCGTCTTTTCAAAAAACGGGCGGTTTCTGTTTAGCTTTGGGGGATCGGGAATCGCCTGGCCGTATCCTGGATACAAGGCTACCTGGAAACCCGGGCTATTCAATAAGCCTTATGGGATCGATGTTGATGAAAAGGGAGATATATATGTAGCGGATTCGCTAAACCAGCAAATACAGGTTTTTAATCGAAGCGGAAAATTTTTACGGGCATTCCCTAAGCCTTGGCAAAAGATAGGGAAAGGTGGTGGCGGCCGTGGAGAGGGTCTCTTCCCCACAGTTCTTGCAATCAAAGGGGATAAAGTTTACGTCGCCGACGCTTACCAGATAGTTGTATTCAATAAAGCTGGTAAATTTCTGAGACAGTTTGGTAAACCCGGTCGCTCGGAGGGCGGTCTTGATAGGCCAAACGGTATCGCAATTGGTAAAGACGGTACCATTTACGTTTCAGATTCAAATCATTTCAGGGTACAGGCGTTTACACCCAGCGGAAAGTTAAAGTGGGTGGTTGGTAAACCACCAAATACGGTATTTGATGTTGATGAGCGCTCCAGCAGAGAGTTTGGCCTGCCCAGGGGAATAGCGCTGGATGCAAAGGATAATTTATTTGTCGCTGATGCCTTCCATTTTTCCATTAAGGTATATGATAAAAACGGGAAAAAGCTTGGTGAAGTTGGAAAGCGGGGCGTTGATCCGGGAACTTTTAAT
>CADDYS010000094.1 GCA_902810715.1 bacterium
ATTAAATAATTCTTACATGCGATAGATATAGGCATCTTCTATTAGAACGTTATTTATGACGTTATGCGTAAACCTGATACCTGCTATTGCCTCAGGTCCTGTGCGTATTGCTATTCTAAGAAGCTGTATTAGTGGGTCTTTCGGGATTATAACCGCTATATCAACAATAGAAAACTTAGGGATAGGAAATATCTTTTGCAATTTGACGGTTGTCTAGGCCAAGATCAAACTTTAATCTCAAGACTTCTTTTACTTTCCTCATAGCTAACCTCTTTTTTGCCACATGTCTTCTCTCCTTTGCCTTAAATCTCTAAAAAGAAGAGTAGGCGTTTTTGTTTTTACTGAGGCATCGCTTTAAGATGATTTCGGTATTTCGTCCAGCCTGTCGCTGATTCCGTCCAGCAAATCGCTATATGCTTAAAAGTGGACGCAATGCTCCGAAATCAGTGGTCGATTTACTCCGATAGGGTGGTCGCAATGGAGCGAAATTTGCACCTGTCTCCTCACCTTTGATTAGGTAATCGGTTGTAACACCTAACATGTTTGAGAGTTCTGCCAGCTTCTCAGCTGAAGGAGACCTTCGGTCAAGCTCCCACAAAGATATGAGCTGCTCTGTTACATCTATTCTTGCTGCGAGTTCTTTTTGAGTAAAGCCAAGACTCTCTCGTCGTGCTCGTATTCTGGTTCCTATTGACATACGCAACCCTGCTTTATTGGCTCTTGCTACCAAGGGCAAACTAGCAATTGGTTTTAATGTTGAGCAACGACTTTACATATTGTTGAGCTAACGCATAACGTACGCTATACTTGGGGGTAAGCTCTTATCAATCGGGGGATTATTAGATTGCTTCCAGTAAATGTACAACCTAATAAGCAAGTGAAAGATCTTGGGCGGCAAAATCAGGAGGGGTTATGCCGTTTTGTAGAGAATGCGGGGCAAAAGTTGAAAGCGAGGCAAAGTTTTGTGGAAGCTGTGGTGCTTCCCAAACTGCTGGCGCTCTTTCATCAACAACGCCTCTCAAAAAACTTAAGCCTTTGTTAATAGCAGTTGTAGTCATCGCTGTTGTTGTGCTTATATTTTTTGTTACACAAAAACCTAGAATTTTTGAGAAGCATCAATCAAATATACACAATTACGTCTTTGGTCAGAACCCAGAAGCAGAAAAAGCTATCGCTAGCGAAATTATGAATGACACTAACAAAGAGCTAAAAAATAAAGTAAGAGAGGCTGTTGCGGCGAGGGATTATAAGACTGCGATAAAATACATGGATGAGGTTGTTGCAATTAAGCCAGACCCATCGGCGTACGGCATAAGAGGCATGCTTTACTATAACAACGGCAACACTGAAAAGGCTATTGAGGATCTTAATCAGGCAATAAAGCTTGACAGCAACAATGCTGAGGCCCATAAAGCTCTTGGGTTAATAAAGCAAGATGACGGAGACTACAAAGACTCAGTTGATGAACTTACCCTGGCCATAAAGAATAATCCCAAGGATATTGAGTCTCTGCTGGCACGCTCACGCGCTTATAGAATGCTGGGGGATAAAGATAAAGCGATTGCAGACGTTAAGAAGGTCCAAAAAATCGATCCTAAAAATCCTGCGGCGGAGCAGGTGTTACAGTATTTACAGTAGAGGCTTAAATAAAGGTATGCGAGCAGAAACTAATTCGGGGCAAAAAAATATTATCATAGTCTTATTGTTAGCAGTCATTTTAGTTATAGCAGCGATGACTAACCCTAAAAAAGATGATTATTCAAACTGGGTTAAAGAACAGTTAGTTCAAAACACTGACGGCCAACTTGGAAAAGCGTTAACGACGTTGTTTGCCCCGACAATAGTTAACGAGTCTACAGTAGCGCAAAACTATGTGTTCTTTTCTGTTTTCCGAACTGATGTAGATAAATACCATATAACTACAATAGGATTATTCAATAACTACATTCCAATAGAAAACAATACCGAGTAGTTCAAATAAGAGTGTTGGCGTATTAAGATATTATACACATAGCCAAGTCTAACCTGCCAAATTTTCCACTAGTTAGTTTTATTTTGCTTATCTACATTTATTATCCCTATAATACCCAACACAATCATCGCAATAAGAAGCCCGCTTTTTATTTGTGTCGATGAGAACGATTTCTTCAGCCAGTCCGCTACTCATAAGCGAATACGCGAACGTTGAGCCCACCATGCCGGTTCCTATAATCGCTATCTTGGTTATCTGTTGAGGAGTGCCTCCTGCCATTAATCTTCTTCCTCTTCTCCCATCCCTTCCGTTTCCTCCATCGACTCACCGGTAAGAAACTCAGACATCCTACTCCATAGCTCCATCCGCCTCTTTGCGTAATCGGATTTCATACGCCGGTACTCCTCAGCGAATTCAATGATTTCATCGGCCATCTTGTCCAGATCATCGCCGTATTTCTTCTCAAACCTGGCCTCAACCTTTTCAACAAGGAGCTTCCGTTTCGCCATTTCGGCTATACCGTAAGGGCCCATACGGTGTTTCGCCCGCCAGCCCATTGGCATCATCCCGCACATTGGGCATGGCATGCCGCCCATCATACCCATGGGTGCTCCACCCATCATTCCCATCATTCCGCCCATATGGCCCATATGGCCTCTCATGTGATGACCCATTCCCTTCTTTCCTTCGTGCATCATAGTAACCACCTCCGTATACCTTTCTACCCTTCGGTAGGCGTAGTAAACGCATCTACAAGTGAAACGGCTGATATCAGATATTGGCTTCAGGCCTACGTAGAGTGATTAATACTGCAGGCGCTCCGGCAACAGGAAAACGATCAACCGACACTATGCCTGGAAAACGCTCATATTCTTCTTGTGGAACAAGGCGTGTACTGAAAAAGCCCCAAACCCAGTCGACCACGCGGCTCTGCCATAATTTTGACCTGGATTCAAAGAGTAAGATCATGCCGCACGTATGATGAGAGCGCTTTGTCGAGAGCAGTATAGGCATCCCGAAAAAGCCAGTCCCGCCAGATAGGAGTGGCTCTGTCATAGTACCGCGATACTATGCGATACAGTAAGCGGACGCTAACCGGTGCTTTGTGAAGAACGGTAAGGCCAAAACCGGCTTCGGTCACCCCAGCCACGCGCAGAATCCACGAAGGCCGGTTAGTAAGCCAATCCATTATTTTATAATAAACGCTCTTTGCGGAGCCTGCTCTCCACCTGCGCACGTATTTGCGTCCAAAGATAAGCAATAATATGCCGTCGACGAACAGGAAGGTTCCCAGAATCCGCAAGATTGTTTTTTTAACCATGTTCAGCAACTTCCGCTACTATTCCAGCTCCACAACAATGGAGAATTCATCCAACAGAACGGCGTCATGCGGGGTATCTTCACTGTCCATCTCCTCGGTCAAGTCCCTTCCCGCTTCATGCTCATCCTCATGCACGCCACCTTCCCACAGCGGACTTTCGCTTATGTCAAAAACTTTACCCTTATAGCCTACGTAAGCAGGACCGTTGACCCCATCATATTTTTCAGTTCTTCAAGCGTAAATTTTCTCATCTGGTTCCTTTCAAGCCATGTGCGTGCCAACATCCATGCTACATACCGACAGTTTATTATTCACCCTTTAATTTCCGGCAAACGACTAACTTGCCAGGTCACGTTTTCTACTCTCATACTCCTCTTTGCTGATCTCACCTCTCGCATAGCGCTCTTGAAGGATTTCTAGTGCACCAGGCTTTTTCTCCTCCTCTTGAGCACGCCCTCGCCGACTTAATTCAGCGACAGCATAAGCCCCGCCTGCGATGGCTAGTATCCAGAACAACATCATCATAAAAAGCCCCCCGATCAAAGGCTGAAGTTGACTTCTGCTTAAGAACTCGATACAAAACTATAATTTCATATACCTTATAAAGCTAAACAATGCTGAGAGCGATCATCCCGAACGCAATCCGTATCTTATTGAGAAATAGCTTGCCCATAGCCCCCTTATAGCTCTTTTTCCAGGTGACCCAGCCGGTCGCTGTGGTAGGTAGCATACTTTCAACCGCCTTTGAATCCTCCGGGAAAAGCAACCATTTGACCTCAACAATGGCTTGCTGCATTTTTAGGTTTGGCTCCCATAAACCGCTATGCTATACGCTGCTCTTTGGTCGGCTCGGCCTTTGTCGGCTCTTCAGACCCCTTGAAGCCCTCTTCCATAAATTCGCGCTGCGCCTCCTCCAGCGCCTTACCCATCGCTGCATGAATAGCCTCTTCCGGCATTGTTTTTGGCAAGAAACTTTTTACTATACCGAGCGCGCGGTTCGTTTTTTCAATGGACTCTTGCCCGTTTTCGATAATGCCGGTTAAGGCGCGTATGGCATCAATGTTCTCGGGGATTGTGATCGCTTCATTATGGACCTGGAAGGAAAGGTAGAGCTCGCGCTCGTCGGCGGCCAGCGCATCCTCCCAGACAGCAACTTCCCACATGTCGTTTCTTGGTCTCTCGAGGTCTCGCATTAATTCAATAACCGAGTTGAGTGCAACCAAACCGTTGCTTGAGCGGATAAAGGCGGTTCGCGGCTCCTCCCAGAGGGCGTGGCGCAATTCATCCAGGCTCACGGGCCTTGTCGTCTCGACCATCGCAAAATGCAGGTGACTTAAGTTGTATGGACCCGCCCCCGCAATCGTTGTAATATCTAACCCCGGGATTACCGTCTGCGCATCCGGGCCCTGGTGGCTCGGCACCTTTGTCTCGGGAATAGCGGTGTTTATCATCCCGTCCCGGTGGCTTTCCCAGGGATCGGTCCCCCTGCGCATAAGAACTGCGCGGGCCCTCTTGATCCAGCCGCGCTTGTGCAGCGCGTTTAACACCCGGCAAAGACCGGTGGTATTGCAGGATACCACACGGGCGTATTGCTTGTTAAGCGCATCGGCGTAGTCGACCTGAGCGGTAAAAGATAGACCGGTTAACTCGTGCTCCTCGCCTCCCTGAAAGATAGCCTTAACTCCCGCCTTTTCGTAAAGGGGCTTGTTTTTAGCACCGATGCCTTTCGGGGTGCAGTCTACAACTACATCCACCTTACCCAACAGCTCATCGAGCGTCCCCGCGATCGGGATATTCGCATCCTCCATCATTGATCTCTTTTCAGCAACCGATGCATAGATAGGATATCCCCGCTCGGCAGCAACCCGGATGCGGTAATCGTAGGTGATATCGGATACACCAACCAGCTCCATATCGTCCTGTTTAGCCACCGCATCGGCCACCCTTTTGCCGATAACGCCGTATCCGTTTACGGCAACGCGTACTTTTTCCCCTGCCATAAAGAATCCTCTCCTTCTCTTTTTAATTAATTATCCCGCTTCTTTTGGTTTTTGAATGCGGGTTCGCAGTGCGGCAAGGCGACCTCTGGCTTCAAGAATTTTAAGCTCTTCTTCTTTCTCGTCGAGCACTGAACTTAATTCTTCAACCCGTTCTAGATCGCGTTGCAAGGCTGCTAGCTGTTGTTCGATTTTAATTATCCTGTCTTCAATGTCTTGTCGCTGCTCAAGATAAGACCGGGCGACAGCTTCATCGGTTTTAAGTGTTTCACGAGCTTTACTCTCCAACTCATTGGCCTCTGTCTTCAATCCTGCAAGACGATTGTTAAGATCGGTTACAAGTGCCGATGAGTCTTCCTTTGCACGTAGAAGGGCTCCTCTTTGCCTCTCAATGTCTGCTCTTGCTCTTTTTAAGTCTCGTTCTTCAGGGATCTCGGCAAGCTTCCTTTCGGCTGCTTCTTTTTTAAGCTGCTCTAAATCTTGCCAGGTGACTTTGCCAGTTCTGATACCTATCCTCATGCGGTCAAAGGCGTCTTCGTCAATATCACCACTCGCATATATGATCTTGAGTTCTTCTTCAAGCCGTTCTTTTTCACTTAGCTCCCTGGGCTTTTGCTCACGGTTCGCACGGTTTTGCTCAAGAACCTCGTCAACGAGCCTAAAAAGAAATCCCATTCCATGATGGCCCATCATATTAAATAAGCGCCTCCATACCTTACGCTGCTATAATCCCTACACCTTTAAATATTTCATAGCCCTCACACAGGCTTAAATCTTGTGGTGGAAGTACGTACCGGGATGGCTCAATGCTCTCTGCCGGAAGTTTTCCTGAATTCTTACGGGTTATCTCGACCATCTGATTCATGAGGGCACGAAACTCTCGTTCCGTCCTCTCAAATAACTGAACGATCTGATTGTCGACCTCGTCAAGCTCACGAAGTACCCCCGTTTCATCTGTCGTTACCCTATACTGACCATCATTTGTTATACGGATAATCAAGGTAATAACCCCTTTCTTTTAATTGTAAAAGCGCATTATGCAGCCGGACCAACTTCTTTCTTAAGCCTGGCTAGCTCATCTTCAACTGCTTTCGAGCGGCCAAGCCTCTCAAGCTCACGCTCGACATCGCTTTTGCTCTCGCCCAAAACGTCCTCGATAGCGCCCCTTGCGATCAACTCATCGATTGCCTCAGCGCGCGCCTGCATATCTCCGATTCGCTCCTCAGCCCTTGTGATCGATTGGCCTACGTCGGTTAGCTCTTCAGATATGCCGGTAAGCGTTTCTTTAATCCTCACTTGCGCTTCTGCGGCACCGTACATTGCTTTAAGCTCTTCTTTTCTGCCCTTAAACGATTCAATTTTTGCCTTTAAAGAATCCCGGCTCGACTCAAGCGAGGACATCTGCTGTTCAACCCTTTGTATGTTCTGTTCAACTTCACCCAGGCGCTGCTCCAGTTCCTGCTTTCTACCGATAGCAATCTGCGCTAAGTCATCCCGTTTGAACTCTAAAGCTTGCCTCGCCTGGCCATTATATCGGTCAACATTTCGTCTAAGGTCATCCCGTTGCATAATAAGCTTTTGTTTGGCTGTTGAGATATCAAGTAGACTGCGTTCAATTTTTCGTAAGTTCTCACCCATTTCAACAAGGCTATAGTCGAGTGTTTTTCGAGGGTCTTCCATTTTTTCAAGCTTATCCTCGACCCGTATCCGAAATATCCTCATAAATCGATCAATAAGTCCCATATGTCCACCTTCCCATATAACGCACCAATAAATACTAGCAGGCTGCCTTAAGAAAAATTGTTCCCAAAAAGGTGCCTTTTGAAGCCGCATAGAATTTCTTAAGATTAAATGCTCACATGGCTTAACTGATTGCATCTTGCCTCAATCGAGCACTGCACATGACAGGTGTAAGATGAGAACCGATTAGTTGTCCTTGTTGGAGAGTTTTTAAAGAAGGATAATCTATCTACGTACGACTGGGTGTCAGGCACCGCTCACACGTTCTAGCAGCAGTTTTAGTAGGGAAAATACTAGAAAGTGTGCGATTGTGAAATGACGAATGTATTATATACACGCCGATTTCCACTAGAGTCGTAGTATTCTCGATTTTTCCCTGTGGTTTACGATGGTTCGAAGAAGCCAAAATCCGTGTATTACCAGAAAAAGCGACGTTGATAGCAGTAGTCACGAGGTAATATGCGGGATTGTAAAGGGTTCTTTAAGGATTAATCTTACTGGCACCAAGCACCTCCAAGAAGCGTGCAGTAATATTATT
>CADDYS010000095.1 GCA_902810715.1 bacterium
AAGGGAGTTTAAACCCTAAATCATAAGCTTTCGAGTAAAATTACATGTGCTAATCCTAAATGATCTCGATTAGCTCCACCTTTTCAGACAAGATTTCCGCCTTTCTAAGCAAATCCTATTTACTTTGGCGCACGCATTATTAATACTCCAAGTATGTGCTATAGGTAGGACCTGGCTATATCTAGTTGATTTAGAGCCGTCCTGAAGAGGTGAAAGCGCTGCTTGGAAGATTAAAAATACAACTACTCTCAATTCTAGCTGCCTCGGCTTTCTCAGTAGCAATCTTAGGGCTGCAGCCGGCAAGTTATTTTCTATGGCATCAACCAGAGATCCCGGAGCATTTAAGAGATACTTAAACATTTTATCCAGAAGTGGCGAGCGAATACTTAACAATATACCTCCAACATGAAGGTGGGTGGTGGCGTGGAATGGCGCTTGGCTAGTTCAGTCAGTGAAAAACTATCTTCTTCATGATCGTTTTCTGGGTGTCAGAGCGATAAAGATAAATTGGATTGGAGTCCCAGAGGAGAAAACTTTTAATCTAGTAAAGCAAAGCTGAAGGAAGGAGGTGAGTAAGATGAAAACTGGGAAGTTAAGGTTGTTAGCAGTAGCGGCCATTGTTGGACTGGTGGTCATGTTAGCAGCTAGTACTGCGAGCGCTCATACTGCTTATCGTTACTGGTCTGATGGTAGCGGTGGTGGATCACTGGGGACGCATGATGCAAGCTATGCCCTATCATGGATACAAGGTGAGGCTAAAGGCAACTACAGTGATGATAATGGGTACAGGCTCTGGGTCGTGCTGCGTGACCAACAGATCTATCACCACGATACTAGCACCAACCGACCGGGACCTTACTGGAATGTGGCAGACCCATACTACTATACCAAGAGCATCCAGTATACGTTGAATTTTATGGGCTATCCGCTCACCGATGATAACATATTCGGTCAAGCAACTTCTAACGCAGTAAAGCAATTCCAGAGCAATAATGGTCTTACTGCAGATGGCGTTGTTGGCACGAATAGCTATTATCGCCTGAGCTGGGACTCTCACTAAAAAGCGAACGGTCACCGTGCCACATGCGCGGTGACCCTTTTATTTAGCAAGAGATTAATTATTCTCTGCTAATAAGCTATTTAAACTATACCATGGCTGCCTAGATCGATAAAGAGAGGTACGACAGTTCTAGGCAGCGAACTAGACATACTAATAATAGGTATGACCAGAAATAGAAGAATTAAAACATAATAAAAGAATCGAATGATCGTATCAGTCATTTTCTGTTTTTTAGCTCTCCTAGGTTATGCGGTTGATACAACAAAGTTGTTTTTATGTAGAAATCCTAATAATATCCTTGCGAATACATACTGGTCAAGCGGTATTTAATAAAGTAATTATTATTTATTTTTGCTTTTTTGTTACTTTTTTAGGCTCTCAATTGTTAAAACAAGTATAATGCTGAGTTCGTCAGCTAAGGGGGTGAGGGAAGGATGAGGAAGGAAGACATTTCTGATATTTATCGAGAGAATATGCAAAGCATTTATCGTTACTGTCTTTTTCGAACCAACTCTTACCAGGACGCTGAGGATCTTACTGCTGAAGTATTTCTTAAGCTCCTAGAGCATTATGGCAAGATACAGCAGAACCGTGTCTTGCCCTGGCTCTTTAAAGTTGCAGGAAATCTTTGCATTAACCACAAACGTAAGATGGTAAATTTTAGATTTTCAAGAGAGCGACCTGAAATCGTCCAAGAATACTTTCAATCACCGTGGGAGGACGAAGCAGTTTGGCAAGCTCTTAAGCATCTGAGCCTTAAACAGCTCCAGGTAATTTATCTGAGGACAGTAGAGGATATGAGCTTCAAAGACATAGCCAAGTTTCTTAGTAAAAGGGAAGGTGCGGTAAAAATGACTTTTTACCGCGGCATAAAAGCTTTAAGAGAAACCTTAAAGGAGGAGAGCATCTATGTTTTACCGTTTAGAAAGACAAGAAGCGGAAAGGTTGGCGGCTCAATTTGAGCAGGACAATATTGGTTCTTCCGAATTGTCATCGACGGCAGTAAGAGTAAGAAAAGCGTTTCGTCAAGACTTAGAACTTGATAAAGATGCGCGTGATCGCATACTCCATAAGGTAAAGCAAAAAAAGTATATATCCGATCGGCGGAACTTAAAGTATCGAGTAAGGTCTCTCTTAAATCCACGAAGGATTGTGCTCATCGGTAGCTTAGTATCTGCCATAGCTATCATCTTTTTATTGTTAGGAGTATTAGGCTCGCCGTCAGATACTTTAATAATTCAAAAAGCTCTTGCTGCTGTAGAGCAAGCGCATAAGATTTCTTACTATAAGATCTCTGGTCAGCTAAATGACGATTCTGGTTGGGAGTCTCACTGGCAGGCGGAATATTGGGTTGATTATGATAGGCAGATGTTAAAGTCAATCCATCACTCTTTAGGTGGAAAGAGAGAATTTACCGCAGTAACGCTTATAAAGGATGGCAAGGTCATAAACATCGAGAAAGGTGGCGAAGGACAAGTGGAGGTACAAGAGAGTAACGCCCCAGAGCCTTTTAGCGACCTCATTACAGATAGCATTAAAAAATATCGTGAATCACTTAAAAGCGGAAAGGCGCAACTTATAGGTGAAGAGAAGATCGCTGGTGTTGGGACCTATAAATTAAAGACAGCTTTGGGGGGAACAGAGGCTGAGGATGGTATTGTTAATGTTGAGATAGCCAATATTAGAAAAGACAACTATGAGCCCGTAAAGACTACGTACGAGATATTACAGGTTAAGCAAGGTAAAGAGCGAAAGCTAGAAACGGAGACAACAGTATTTGAAAAATTTAGGTTACTAGATCCCCGAGAGGTCGATAAAAGCATCTTTAGTATAAAGGTGCCGTAGAAAACCAAGAATAGTTTAAGCTTGGCAGTTAATCAAGAAATTAACAAGCGAAAAGAAGTACTTGTATATAGCACGTTAGAAAACCTATAAGGTTTGAAGTGTTTGATTGGAGGACACGTGTTTGCCATAAAATATGCACTATCTAAAATATATTACCATCCTCTAGCCAGTATTGCCACGATAGCTTTAGCGGCATTGACCAGCGCTACTATCTTGCTGGCCACCAGCGCTACTGGCTCATTACACCTAGCTGAGGAAAAAACGCTGGCCCCGCTAGAGGCTTTAGGTGCAGATATCGTTATGGTGCGGCAGATGCAGATGAATGATGAAGAGCCGGGCTATTTTGTAGATGATCTGCCCGATGGTACTCACAAGAATGGCCAGTCGGTTTATTTTAAGCAGCACAGCGAAGATAAGGATTTTACCACCAATGTTTTTGCTTCCCTGGGGATTCCGATTGCTGTTGCCGGTAAGTTTAACGCTGCCGATTTATCGCATATCAACAAGCTCAGTCAGGTAAAGGATAAACGTTCGTTGCTTTTAGCATCCTACAACTACATGTTGGAAAAGCAAAAGAAAATTGTTCTTCCTGAAGAAGACATTCGCCCCAAAAAGTTTAAGTTGAACCCAAAAGAAGAGGTGGAATTAGAACAAAAGGCGCAAGCAGACCCAATATATAGGCGGCTTGCGGATGAAAGTCGGCAGCTGATGAAAAAACCAGAAGAGGAATGGACCGGAGATGACAAGAAAAGGGACGTTGAATTATCTGAGAAAATGGTGCAACGTAAGATGGAGGTATACCACCAGCTTCGCCCGGATATTTTTGATGCGCCGCCCAAAAGAGTTAAAAAAGAAATCAAGCCACCACCACCTGAAGTAATAACGAGAGAATATAATATTGCTGGTATGGAGCCAGGTGTTGGTTATCTTAAAGCTTCTGATATGATCAAAGGCCGCTATTTTACCAAGCAGGATACTAATGCTAAAGTTGCGATTTTGCGCTCTGATTTTGCCCGTAAGAATAACCTTGATGTAGGGAACACTCTAAAGATGCTTGATACTGATTATCAGATAATCGGTATAGGATGGCCAAGCCTAGCCGCTAACGCGCCTGAAGTATATGTGCCTCTTGCTGTTCTACAGGACCAATTAAATGCTAAAGGAATTGTTAACATGGTTTTTATTAAGGCGCGCTCAGGAGCTGATACCCAACACTTAAATAAGGAGCTGGCAAAAATTTTCCCTGACGCTGAGTTAAGCGATAATGGTGAGCTTGCAAGAGTCATAAAACCTGCTATTAGGGGTAGCGCTGCGGTGCTGGCAAAATTTAGCCAGGTTCTCTCTGTTGCCTTGCTGCTTTCGGCTATTGGCATTATCGTTCTTTTAGGTATCAGCTCCGTTAGCAAAAGAGCTAAAGAAATAGCCACTTTAAGAGCCATGGGTTGGCCGAGCCGTAAGGTGAGCTGGTATCTTGTTCTTGATATTGCGCTTAAAGTGGCCTTTGGTATGATAATTGGGATTGCAACAGCCACTATCCTGGCAAGCTATCTCAATGGAAATATAAATTCTATCCCAAGCTACAAAATGCACGGTTCTTCCAACTTCTTCGTATACCTAGCTGGTACTCCTTCAGCCGAGAAGCTGGCTGCAGTCGAAACCACTCTTAAGCTAACTCCCTCCTTATTTGCATATGTAAGTGCGGTTGGCGTGGCAGTTTTAATCGCAGCCGTATCAGGTTTGGCAATTACAAGGTGGCTTCAGGGAATAAAACCAGCCATTGTATTGAGGAGGCCATAAGATGTTTCAGGTTTATTATGCCTTTAAAGAGGTCTTGCGTCGCCCAGCTAGAAGTGCGTTTGTTGCAAGCATCGTAGCAATAGCATTGGCTGTTTTGCTAATAAGCAGCTCTCTTATTAACGCCATGCTTGATGCACGAACCAGAGCTTTAGCGCCTTTAACCAGGGCAAAGATCGATCTGGTCATTACTTCTCCTGGATCGACAAATTACGTAAATACAAATGGCGAGGTGCTTATTAATCTAGAGGGCAAAAATTTAAATCCAGGTCAACCTTTCATAGAAGATACACTTGGACTAAACGCCCTCAAAGCTATGGATTCAAATTCTATCAGGAAGCTAGCAGGTAATTCAAACGTGGCCGAGCTGTCGCCAATACTGCTTCTCACCGTAAGTCGTCTCGAAGGTAAGGCACCTGATAAAATTGTTGTTCCCGAGAAAAGCGTTGCTCCGTTAACAAAGCAGGAAAGGGCAGATATCGACGGTAAAATTGCGAACAACCAGCAATATACTGAACTGGAAAAAGAGCTGTTTCAATTGCGCGACCCCATTCTTCAGAACAAAGCAACGCCCGAGGAGAAAAAACGCTACCAGAGTATTGGCCAGCAGTTGACCGATATTGAATTCTCCTATTATCCAGAGCGGTTCAAAAAGTTTGAAGCAGAAGAAATAGAACCGGCGCCTACCAAAGCCAAGCAGTCAAGTTTTGCCGTTGCCGGAATTAGTATAAATGATTCAGGATTTGGTTTGCTCAGAGCAGCCGATGTTGTCGCAGGTCGTTATTTTTCGGCTAGCGATACATCTGCTGTCGTCCTACGGGAAGACTTTGCTAAGTCTAAAGGCTTTACTGTTGGCGGCTCTTTTAAATTTAAAGAATTAGACTACAGCATTGTTGGTTTGGCCAAACCAGCTGCTGGGTTAAGTTCAGCGCAGGTATATATGCCTCTTGCGCAACTTCAGCAAGTTGCAAAAATAAAGGCGGTTAACATGGTGGTTTTGCGAGTGGAGGGTGCAAAGCAGGTTGATAAAGTTAAAAGTGTTGCTTTTAAGCTGCTACCCGAGTCTAATATCCTAGAAACCAATCAGGCCTCCGCCCAACTTACAGGGAGCATGGGACGGGCAGAGGAGTTAGCTACAAAATATACCAACCTTATCATTTTAATTATCGCCCTAGCCGCAGCTATCATGGTAGGTATAACGGTGGTTGCTGCGCTATCAGGGCGCAGGCGTGAGCTTGGTGCCTTAGGAGCAATTGGCTGGTCTAGATTTAGGTTGGCAAGTCAGATTGCACTCGAATTAATGATACAGGCTTTAGTAGGGATAATTTTTGCTACCAGCTTAGCCGGTGTAGCATCGCTTATCCTGCGTAATTTGCGAATCAAAGCAGATTTTGCTGTCTCTGCCTTTGATAAAAATCTAACAGGTTTGGGATCAAGTGGCAGCAAAGCTATCCTATACTTGATGCCACATTTAGATAGTTTAGCAGTTGTTCGAGAAGCTATGGTTGTTATGGTGTTAGCGTTCTTTCTGGGCTATATAGCAACTTTATTATATTTGCGGCAACCTTCAACACATATGCTTGCCTACGAAGGAGAATAGAAAGGTGGATACAAATGCTTGAAGCAATTAATTTAAGTAAGACATTTCTGAGAGGATCAAGACAGGTTGAAGCAGTTAAAGAAGCTAACTTGAAAATTGAGGCGGGTGAATTTTTCGTTATCGAGGGCATAAGTGGGAGTGGTAAAACCACTCT
>CADDYS010000096.1 GCA_902810715.1 bacterium
ATTAAGACCACCTGCTGGTAGTATTTCTCAAGCCTACCTGTTGCGATTTTATCAAGCACGTTATCCGGTTTGCCCTCCTCTATGGCCTGTGCACGGTATATCTCCATCTCTTTTTCAATAACGTCGTCGGGCACATCTTCTCTGTTTACGTAAAGAGGGTTGCCGGCCGCAATCTGTAGCGCCACGTCGTGCGCGAACTGGCGGAAATCCTCGCTCCTGGCGACGAAATCGGTTTCGCTGTTCACTTCTACAAGCACTCCAATTTTTCCTCCAGCGTGGATATAAGAGTCAACCACACCTTCTTTGGCTTCTCTGCCGGCTCTTTTTGCCAGCGACGCCAATCCCTTTTTGCGAAGTATCTCGGTTGCAAAAACCATGTCGCCGTTGGCTTCCTGTAAGGCCTTTTTACAATCCATCATGCCTGCGCCGGTTAGCTTCCTGAGCTCGTTAACAGCGGCTGCTGTAACTTCCATCTCTAACCTCCTAATATTTTAAAACGTGTTCGATTGCTCTGTAAAATAAGGCTATCTTAGATAGCCTTATTTACAATAATGCTTTGCAACACACACTATGATATGACAGGTTTACTTCTCAACTTCTTCGTTGACAGCTTCTTTTTCGGCCTCAAGACTGGCCGCCGGGGTGTCTTTCACGTGAACGCTCAAAGTCTCAGCCGGAGCCTCTGCCTCCGGCGTCGCTTCTGCAGCTTCCTTCTCAGCCCCGATTTGGGCCTGCCATGCCTCCCTGCCTTCTAGGGCAGCATCGGCAATAACCCTGGTTATCAAGGTAACCGCGCGAATCGCATCATCGTTGCCTGGAATCACATAGTCGATCTCATCCGGATCGCAATTTGTGTCAACAATGGCGACGATCGGTATCTCAAGGCGCCTTGCCTCTTGAACCGCGATTCTCTCCTTCCTCGGGTCGATTATAAATATCGCGCCGGGAAGCCTACCCATGCTCCTTATTCCACCAAGGTTGCGGTCAAGCTTCTCTTTCTCTACACCGACCTTGAGAAGTTCCTTCTTTGACATGTGCGCCGGACTTTCTTCGCTTATTCTCTCCAGATCCTCGAGTCTTTTAACGCGGCTATGAATCGTCCTAAAGTTGGTTAGCATACCGCCCAGCCAGCGGTAGTTAACATACGGCATCCCACTTTTAACCGCCTCCTCATGGACGGCTTCTTGTGCCTGCTTCTTTGTTCCAACGAAAAGAACTTGCTCTCCGGTACCGGCAACGTCTCTTACGAATGAGTAGGCCTTTTCCAATAGCTCAAGGGTTTTTTGGAGGTCTATAATGTAGATACCGTTTCTCTCGGTGAAGATGTATGGTTTCATTTTTGGGTTCCACCGGCGCGTCTGATGGCCGAAATGGACACCCGCCTCTAAAAGGTGCTTCATGGAAACAATTGCCATCGTTGCACCTCCTTTCCTGGTTTTTTCCTCCGCCGGCTTCAACTCCTGTCCGACCCAATGGGCACCAGAACAGAATCCACCGGCGTGTGTAGTCCGGCATAGTTTATCATAAAGGCTGGTATTAGAGCAAGTCTATTGTGTTGGATATGTCTGTTGTGTTGGATATTAATCGCGGTGGACAATATGGGCGCTTCTCATCTTTGCCTTCAGCCTTAAAACGGCTTTTGTGTGAAGCTGCGATACTCTAGACTCCGTTACCCCCAGGATATCTCCTATCTCCCTTAGGGTGAGCCCATCGTAGTAGTAGAGGCCGATAACGGTTCTCTCCCTTTCGGGTAGCTTTTTTATCGCATCGGCCAGGATGTCCTTTATCTCTTCAAACTCAAATGTTTGTGCAGGGTCGGGACTTGATGTGTCTTCAATGCTGTCGATCAGGCTTACCTTGTCGTCCTTCTCGCCCACGCTCCAAAGCTCTTCAAGCGCCAGCACTGATGTGTAGCTTAATTGCGCCAAGAGATCGTTATGCTCCTCGATGGTTATGCCCATGGCTTTTGCAACCTCTTCGTCGGTCGGTACACGCCTGAGCTCATTTTCAAGCTCGTAGTAGACGCGCTCGAGTTCCCTCGCCCGGTATCTTACCGACCGGGGAACCCAGTCAAGGGCCCTTAACTCATCAATTATTGCGCCCTTAATCCTGCTTATCGCATATGTCTCAAACTTTATCTCACGGGCCATATCGTATTTCTCAATTGCGTCGATCAGGCCGAAGATGCCGTAGCTTACAAGGTCTCCCTGATCTACACTTTGCGGAAGGCCCGCAGATATTCTACCGGCGATATACTTAACAAGCGGTGAATAATGTAGTATTAACTTGTCCCGCGTCTCCTGGCAATCATTGTTTTTGTATTCATGCCAGAGCTCGCTTATGTCGGTTTCTTTTTTCATTTCGGTTTCTTTTTGCATACCCACTTTTGCCTCCGTAAACCGTTCAACATGGCGATTACTACGCTCTGGGATGCGACCGCATGTAGACATCCTTAAGCCTCGTCTTACTTAGATGAGTATAAACTTGAGTCGACGATAAATCAACGTGTCCTAAGAGCTCCTGTATATATCTTAAGTCGGCTCCCGCTTCAAGGAGATGAGTCGCGAAAGAGTGGCGGATCGCGTGTGGAGTGATACCCCTGCTTAAGCCAACCGCCCTGACATATTTTGCCATTATGCTCCTGGCACCGTGGGTCGTAAGCCTCTCACCTTTAACATTCAAAAACAGGGCGGTTGTTGCTCCCTCCCTTCTCTTTTTGGTAAACACCCTGCGCCCGTCTTTTATATAGGTGCGCACCGAGTCCGCCGCTGTTTTATGAATCGGCACGATTCTTTCTTTTCGGCCCTTACCGAAAACTCTTACTTCTAGATTCTGGTAGTCGATGCTATCCAGGTTAAGATCTACGAGCTCGCTTACGCGAATCCCCGCCGCGTAAAGCATTTCAAGGATCGCCTTGTCTCGAAGACCTTGCGGGGTTGATGGGTCGGGCGATGCCAGCAACTCGGCAACGGCGTTCTCTTTTAAAAACTTCGGCAGCTTTTTTTCTATTTTTGGGGCCGAAATGATATTCGCGGGATTCTTTTTATCGCCGGATTCTCTCTGGCTGAACTTATAGAAAGCTCTTATAGCCGAGAGTTTTCTTGCAATGCTCTTGCGGCTATAGTCCTTGGATTGCAGATAGCCGAGGTAGTTTCTAATGGTTTTATGGCCGGCTTCATTGAGCGATTTTTCACAGCCCTTGATGTACGCCAGAAACTGCTCAACGTCGTGCTTGTAGGCCTCGATTGAGTTCTTAGATAAGTTGCGCTCGGTGTATAGATGTTTTAAGAACCTGTCTTTTGCCTCGTCCATTGCTGCATCTAGCTTTTTCTTTAATCCTTGCTTTCGGGTATTACCTGCGCGATTGCATCTTTGGCGATCTTAAGTGTTACATCCTTATCTACCTGCAACATTATGATGTCTTCCTGGATACTTTTTACTTTTCCAATAATACCGCCAGCTGTTATTACCCCGGAGTTGACCTTAACGTTTTCAATCATTTTTTGCCGCGCCTGAGCCCTTTTCCTTTGCGGCAAAACCAGCAGGAAATAATATGCAGCCGCAATTATTATGATGTAGATGATGAGTAAAAACTGCCCGCTTATTTGGCCCTTTACCATAATACCAGCCCCCACTAATCGATATTTATAATAACATTTGCCTCATCAAGCATGCTATGGGTTGTCGGCTTGATGGAGTACTATCCTGCTATATTCTCCAACCGCTTAATCTTAACCTTCTTTTATATTGCCCCAAACTCATCTTCATGAACCACTTCGTAATCGGCCTTAAATTCCGCGAATTTATCCACTAGGATCGCCTGCCTTGCTCTTCGCATCAAATCCAAAAGGTAGGCCAGGTTGTGCCACGTTAGAAGAATCGCTCCCAGGATCTCGCCCGATACCACAAGATGTCTTATGTACGCCCTTGAGAAATTATTGCACGTGTAGCAACCGTGGTTGGGGTCGAGTTTTGAGAAATCGTTTGCGTATTTTGCATTTCTCATATTTAGCTTACCGACTGAGGTCATGGCAAGCCCGTTTCGGGCGACCCTTGTCGGCAACACACAGTCAAACATATCGATGCCGTAGGATACCGACTCGATAAGGTTTGTCGGATCGCCAAGCCCCATCATATAGCGGGGCTTATCCCTGGGAAGTATGGGAACGGTGTAGCTGAGGATATCATACATTATTGGATAAGGCTCACCGACACTTAAGCCGCCGATTGCATATCCTGGGAAATCAATATCAACGATGAGTTCCGCGCTCAGCTTCCTTAGGTCCTCATAAGTGCTCCCCTGCACGATTCCAAAGAGTGCTTGATCTGTCTTATGTGCCTCCTTGCATCTGCTTGCCCAGTTGTAAGTGCGCTTTACCGCGATCTCGGCCTCTTTTCTTTCCGCCGGATATTTAACCGGCTCGTCTAAAACCATAATGATGTCTGCGCCGATCGCCTCTTCTATTTCCATAACTTTCTCCGGCGTAAAGAAGTGGGTAGAGCCGTCGATAACCGAGCGGAACTCAACACCCTCGTCGGTTACCTTCCTCATCTCGCTTAGGCTGAATATCTGGAAGCCGCCGCTATCGGTAAGGATTGGCCTGTCCCAGTGCATGAATTTGTGCAGACCGCCGGCATCTTTTATCAAGTCGTGTCCCGGCCTTAAATACAGGTGGTATGTGTTGGATAGGATTATCTGCGTGCCGATTGCCTTGAGCGACTCCGGCGTCATCGCCTTAACGGTCGCTCTTGTGCCGACCGGCATAAACACCGGCGTCTCTATATCGCCATGCGCCGTATGTATGATTCCCGCCCTCGCCCCAGTCTTATTATCTTCATGCACGATTTCAAATTTAATCATCTAATCACCTATTTAGCTCACAGCTGACAGCTCACAAGGTAAAAGCAAGGGGCGAGGAATCGGGCAACTACATCCTGCTCACCAGTTCACCTGTTTACCTATTCACCGTTTATATTATAAACATTGCGTCCCCGAAGCTGTAGAATCTGTACCGCTCGCTTATCGCCTCATTATAGGCTTTTGATATTAAATCCTTACCGCCAAATGCAGCCACCAGCATAAGAAGAGTCGACCTCGGTAGGTGAAAGTTTGTGACCAAGGCGTCTACTATCTTAAACTTGTACCCCGGATAGATGAAAAGCCTCGTGCTGTCGGTTCCCGGGATCAGCTTGCCGTTCTGCCCCGCCGCCTCCAGCACCCGAACCGACGTAGTCCCCACCGCAACAATGCGGCCTCCGCGTGCTTTTGTCTCGTTTATCACCGACGCAGCGTCCCCAGTTACGCTGTATAGCTCGCTGTGCATCTTATGATCCTCAACAACCTCTTCCCTAACCGGCCTAAAAGTATCGATCCCGACTCTTAATGTTACGGCGACGACCACGACGCCGTGCCTTCCAAGTCGCTCCATTAACTCCGGTGTGAAGTGCAGCCCGGCTGTCGGTGCGGCAACCGAGCCCCGCTTCTCCGCATAAATCGTCTGGTATCTATCCAACTTATCCAGGGGTTTAGTTATATATGGTGGTAGCGGCACCTCACCAAGCCCATCGATTATCCGGTTAAAATCCCCATCGTAGTGAAACGAAACCAGCCTCTCGCCGCCCGCCAGACGCTTCTCTATCCTTGCAAGAAGACGCCCGCCATCAAAAATCACCTCGGTCCCCTCCGGCAAGCGGCGTCCCGGCTTAACCAGCGCCTCCCATACATTCTTCTCGACTTCGGCAAGCAAAAATATCTCTACCTGCCCGCCGGTTTTTGCCTTCCTGCCCTTTAACCTTGCGGGGATAACTTTTGTGTCGTTAATGACCAGGCAATCCCCCGATTCTAAATAATGCCCAATGTCTCTAAATATTTTATGCTCTATGCTACCGGTGTCTCTGCGGATAATCATAAGCCGCGAGGCATCTCGCGGCTCAATCGGGTCTTGCGCTATGAACTCCTTCGGCAGCTCGTAATCAAATTCTTCTGTTCTCACTGCTTTTTACCGCCTTAATAACCATAGAACCACATTTAGAACAACCGTCAGGATTATGCTTATGACAATCGATGTCGCTATTGGGAAAAACACGCTCCATCCATCACGTTTATAAAAGATGTCACCCGGTAATTTTGTTATCCCAAGGCCCTTTCCAATAAGGAAAATAAATATACCAATTACAGCGATAACGGCCGCAAATATTATCAAGAACCTACCCAGTTGTTCGAGACTCATCACCACCGCCCCTCATATTAGCTCAC
>CADDYS010000097.1 GCA_902810715.1 bacterium
GCTCGCAATGACAGGGTGGCCGGTTCCTTGGTAGAAGAAGTGTTGTTATTGCTCACACCTCTTGCTTTCATCCTATGAGCTGTGAGCTAAGAGCTAGGAACTAATATGGAGGATATCGGATGAAACTACGTGAGATTTTTGACCTGGCGATTGAAGTGGGAATCGCAAACGACCCGCGCGGAGAAGAAGAAGTTGAAAAGCAACTTGAGAAAAAGCGGAAACAGTACGATGAACTAAAGCCCGACGAAAAAGAATTTTTCGACATAGAAACCCTCGATAACCCCTATTCCGATACACGAATTTTGGCAGGCGATCCTGGCATGGAGGTAAAAGGTCTTCTTGCCGGGATAGACATGGAAACAAGCGAAATAGTTCTTGCCGATAGGCTAAGAGAAAAAGGCGAGACAATCGACCTTGTTCTTGCCCACCATCCCGAGGGTAAGGCACTTGCGGCACTTGCCGACGTTATGGCGATGCAGGCCGACATCTGGGAGAAATACGGTGTGCCGATTAATATCGGTGAAGACTTAATCGGCGAGAGAATGACCGAGGTTCGTCGTAATCTTATGCCTGTAAATCACAGCCGAGCGGTTGATACGGCAAAACTTCTTGGATTTGCTTTCATGAACTCTCACACACCATGCGATAATTTGGTGACAGGGTTTATCCAGAATTATCTCGATGAGAAAAAGCCGGAAACACTCGGTGAAATAGTCAAAGGGCTAAAAGAGATACCTGAGTATAAGGATGCTGCACTAAACAATGCCGGTCCGGCAATCATTGTTGGTGACGCAAGTAAGCGGCCGGGGAAAATTGTTGTTGACATGACCGGCGGCACCGAAGGCCCCGAGGCCGCTATAGAGCGGCTTGCCGATGCAGGAGTTGGCACTATTGTAGGTATGCATTTCAGCGATAAACTTCGCAAGAAAGCCCAGGAGAACCATTTAAATCTAATCGTTGCCGGACACATCTCAAGCGACGCAATCGGGATGAACCTCTTCCTTGATAAAATTGAACAAAATGTAAAAATTCTAACAACTTCTGGGCTTACAAGAGTCAGGCGGAGCTAAAAGGAGTAAAATGCAAAAAGGGTCATGAAAGTCATTGCATTGGTTATTGGTAAAATATTAATCCTTTTTAGCAGGGTTTTTAAAATAAGTGGCGGTTCCTCATTTCCGGGACTTGTTGCTCTTAGAATCGACCCCAGCCTGGTCGCAAAAATTACAAGAAAACTAAGCAAAGGCACAATCGTTATCACCGGGACAAACGGAAAAACAACAACGGCGAAACACCTCTCGGCGATTTTAAATCAGTCGGGCTTAAAAATAATCCACAATCGCACCGGATCAAATCTGATGCGCGGGATTGCCTCTGCGCTTATCGAACAGTCAACCGTATTTGGGAAGCCAGGAGGCGACATCGGCCTTTTTGAAGTTGATGAGGCAACCATGCCTGATGCTGTGGCCAGCCTAAGCCCCCAAGTTGTCTTGGTGACCAATCTGTTTCGAGATCAGCTAGACCGTTATGGGGAACTTGATAAAATTACCGCTGTGATCGGCAAATCTATAGAGCAGCTTCAGGATGCAATTATTATCCTTAATGCCGACGATCCATCGGTGTCGTCGCTTGCAAAGTATGCCGGGCAAAAGAATATCGTTAAATTCTTCGGGCTTAACGAGAGCAGATACACGTCGGATTCGAGAGCCTCTTTTGATAGCAAGGACTGTCTGGTATGCGGCTCGGAGCTTGTCTATGAAAAGCGGTTCTATAGCCATCTGGGTGTTTACCGTTGCCCGAGCTGTGATTTTAACCGCCCACAAGTTGACTACGCAGCTGGCGATATAGTTTTGAATGGGGTTAAAAGCGCATCCTTTACCTTGTCAAACAAATCCAAGGATATCAATATATCTCTTAGTCTATCAGGGGTATTTAATATCTATAACTCACTTGCTGCTTACTCAGCCGCATGTGCTCTTGGAATAGATGATGATACCACAAAAACAGCTTTGAATAATTCATCTGCTGCTTTTGGGCGCATGGAAAAGTTTTATGTGGGCGATAAAGAAGTGTATCTTCTGCTTGCTAAAAACCCAATTGGGCTTACGCAAATTATTGAGACATTAAGCACCGATAAGGCTGCCAAGAATTTTATGCTAATTCTAAACGATAATTTTGCGGACGGAACTGATGTATCGTGGATTTGGGATGCCGACGTAAAAGCTTTAGATGAAAATTTTAATTTTATCTACACGTCCGGCATCCGTGCGCAGGACTTAACCCTCCGGCTGAAATACGAAGATTTCATCGTCGAAAAAATCAAAACAATCAACAATATTGAAGAAGCGTTCGAGAAGGCGGTCGCAGAAGTTTCGCCCGGCGATACGCTTTATATTATTACCACTTACACAGGAATGCTAAAACTTAGAAATTATCTGACCCGAAAAGGTTTTGTTAAAGGATTTTGGAAAAATGACTTTAGGAGAAAACCGAATGAAGGTAAAACTGGTACACCTCTATCCCGATGAGATGAATCTATACGGCGATTATGGGAACATCCTTTCTATAGTTAAAAGGTGTACTTGGCGCGGTATCGATGCCGAGGTCGTTAAGATAAAAAAAGGCGGCAAACTTAATCTTGCCGATGCCGATATCTTGTTTATGGGTGGAGGGCAAGACAGGTCTCAGCAGCTTATTACTGACGATCTGGTCTCTAAGGGTTCGCAGATAAGGGAGGCAGTAGAGGAGGGCCTCTGCGCTTTGACAATCTGCGGTGCATACCAGTTGTTCGGCCATTATTTTAGGACTAAAGAGGGGGCAGAACTGCCGGGCATAAGCGTCTTTGATGCTTACACCGTGGGAAGCGACGACCGGATGATAGGAAACGTTTTGGTAGATTGCACAGGGACTTTCAAGAAGCCCGGTGAGGCGCAACCGGTGTCTGCCGGCAAAGGCTACCTTGAATTGGTTGGCTTTGAAAACCACAGCGGCAAGACCTACCTGGGCGAAAATGTAAACCCCCTGGGAAAAGTGGTTTACGGTTTTGGAAACGACGGAACCAAAACCTGGGAGGGCTGCCGCTACAAAAACGCCTTCGGCACATACCTGCACGGCTCGCTTCTCCCTAAGAACCCCTGGTTTGCAGACTATATAATCACACTCGCCCTTAAACACCGCTACCGCAGCGACATCCAAATCGATGCGCTGGATGACTCAGTCGAGCACTCCGCCTTTAACTCAGCAAAGAAAAGGGCAATGACCGCAAAGACGACACATTTATAACGAGTACAGCATCACACATGCGTTGATTGCCCAACTGTAGTTGCCCGTTTATGGAATACCTGTAGTTGCCCCATTTATGGGGCGCGGAGTAGCTTTAACCGTTTTTTGAAAAACCACCGAACTACCTCCCATAAGAAAAATTTTTAAACAATTTTTAAAGCAACCTATTGACTTTCTAAACAAGCATGGGCTAATATCTCAATAATTTACATAGCAATTGGTAATACTAGTTATTGACTACATAATTTACAGATATTGCCAGCAACATTCCAAGCCTGTAATACAGCAAAAGAAGCCGTCGCATTCTGTAGTAAAAATCAGCAACAGAGTCGAAACGTTGATGAGAGGGGCTTGAGCGGGATGGTTAAGTTATTTTCTGGCAAGAAGTATCTTACTTCCAGGGCGGCTTTAGTATTCTTATTGGTTTTTGCACTTCTATTTGAACTCGTTCCACCGCCTTTAATGCAAGACTATGGCAAATCAATTGCCTCAACTATAGATTCTGCTATAGAGCCTTCTACCGGGCAAAGCACGCCCAGCACACCAACTGCCGATCAAACAAGTACTGGAGAATCTACTTCAACGCAAGCTACCACTAGCTCTCAATTGGCAACTACCAGTTCTCAATCAGCTACCACCAACCCCCAGCCGGTGACTGCGAGTTCCCAACCCGAGGGTAGTAAAACCCAGAAAAAAGAAGTCGTAGAGAAAAGAACGGCTACTACAAAGACCTTTGATAACGGCGATGGAACCCATACTTTGCAAATCTACCAGGAACCGGTTCACTTCCAGGAAAATGGAGTCTGGAAAGATATTGACCCCAGCATCAAGCCCTTGAGCACCGGTGGCTTTGAAAACACTGCCGGGCCCTTTAAAGCCCGCTTTGGAGAGAAGACAAACTCAAATAATCTCACCTCCTTTGAGTATGATGGTCTAAAGGCAAGCTTTAGCCTGGCTGATAGCGCAACCACTAATAATACCCCAACAATAGAAGGCAACAAGATTACGTACAAAAATATCCTCCCCGATACCGACCTTCGAGAAATTATTATAAGGGGTGGCGTTAAAGAAGATATTGTTTTAAATAAATACACCGGCAAAAACACCTTTACCTTTGAGTTAAAAACCGTAGGTGTCACCGCCCAGAAGGAAGCGGATGGCTCCATTGGCTTTTACAAAAACGGGGCTAATAAAGAAAAGGTATTCTCTATCCCAAAGCCCTTCATGCAAGATACCATAGATCCAAGCTCGGGGGAGCCAGCAAAGTCTGATAATGTCATCGCCGATGTCATCCAGCAGGGATCGCACACTTATATAACTTTAACCGCTGATGACACCTGGCTAAAAGCCCCAGAGAGAAGATACCCAGTCTACATCGACCCCACGATGAGTCTAAACCGCACTACCGTCTATACGGATGATGATTATATAACGAACGCATATCCAAACAATACCTACAGGGCGGACTGGAATTCTACCCTAGGGTACTACCAGTTAAAATGCGGATACTATGATTCCACAACAGGCACTAACTATTCACTTGTCTATTTCGACGCCTCTGCCCTTAACGGAAAGCTTATTCTATCTGCGAGCTACAACATATACTGCATTTGGTCGTATTATGCGAGTACCTATACGGGAGTGTGGCTAAACTATATAACCAGCTCTTGGGATTCTCGCTACGTTACCTGGAATACCTGCCCTATTAGCGCTGGGTACCAGTCGGCCAACACCGTAAGAAATACATGGGCCTCTTTTGATGCCACCGGCATTGTCGCGGACTGGGCTAGTGGTAGGCGTGCAAATTTAGGTTTTCTACTTCATGCAAATGGAAACGGAACGGGCTATTGGAAAAAGTTCGCATCCACATATAATGGCAGCAATTACCCGCATCTTGATGTCAACTACTCCGATGCGCCAGCCATTACAGGCGTAACGGCAAACGGCAACGCTTTAAACAGCGGAAACGGCTATGTGGATCTCTCCTGGAGCGGGGTCCCAGGTGCAGCCGGATATAAAGTCTGGGTCTTTAACGGTAGTTACTACGAAGCCTTCGATGTTGGAAACACGACCAGCTGGTCCACTCATGGGCGAGGAATCTGGCCAACTCCTAGCGAGATAGCCTCTGGAAGGTATATCTTGCATCACGATGGGCTAGGCACCGAGCTTGCAGATGATGCAAGCCCGGTATATCGAAACTCGGGTGGCAGCTACCCCAATAACGTAAACTACTGGTTCAGAGTTACCGCATATAACTCGTGTAGCGAGACCGATATATATGCAAACGGAGTTGCCCCAACACTTCCTGATAGAACACCCCCGTATGGCATTTTAAGCGTAACCTCAAACGGTATAGACATAAATGGCAAGATAGTTAAAGACAAGACACCGAAGCTAACCTACACAGTAGCAGATAGCGGCTCAGGTATTGCAAGCACTTATGTCAAGGTAGATGGGGCAACTGTTAACAAGGTCTCCAGCGATTATCTTGACCCACTCCCCGATGGACAGCATACCGTTTTGGTTACCGTAACGGATAACCAGGGAAACTCAAGTTCTGCCCAGGAAAGCTTTACCGTCGATATCAACCCACCAACAGCACCGCCCGCCCTTAGTGCAATTGCTG
>CADDYS010000098.1 GCA_902810715.1 bacterium
CGTTGCCGACCGCCCGCAACGCAAGACCAAACGCGGCGGTCGTTTTTCCTTTACCGTCGCCGGTGTAGATGTGTATTAGTCCTAACCCATGTTTTGCGTCCAATTTACGATTCCACCCACCGATCAATTAAAAATTGTCTAAATTTTGCATTTTTAATTCTAAGCTTATTCTGCTATAGACCTTTCACGTAACTAAAAGCAAAAATTACAGCTTTACTTAAAAGTATCGTTATCGCCGATGCTACGAACACAATCCATATGACCTCTTCAATGTTCCTGGCCGTCAAGGCTCCCTTGCCGTAGCCGATCGGGTCGCTTTTTCGGGGAACACCCGCATAGTAGTTGGTTCCGCCAAGCCTCACACCAACCGCCCCGGCCACAGCGGCTTCAGGCCAGCCGCTGTTTACGCTGGCGTGCTTTCGCCCGTCCTTAATCGCTGTTTTGATCGCTTTCAAGGCGTTCTTCCTGCATACTATTGCGGCTATCGCCAGGATAAGTACAGACAACCTCGCCGGAATATAGTTGGCGATGTCATCAAGCCTTGCCGCCGCCCAACCGAAGTCTTTATATCTCTCGTTTTTATATCCGATCATCGAGTCGAGCGTGTTGATCGCCTTATAGGCCATTGCAAGGGAGGGCCCGCCTATGAGTGCGTAGATGATCGGCGCGATCACCCCATCCACAGAGTTCTCGGCAACCGACTCGATCGTCGCCCTCACGATATCCCTGCGCTTCATGTTACCGGTATCCCGACCTACGATCAGCGAGACCTTCTCCCTTGCCTCGCCCAGGCTTTTCTTTCCGAGTGATACGGCTACATTTTTTGCGCTATCCATCAACCCCTTTGTTGCGATCGTTGTCGAGATAAGCAGTATGGACACGACAAAGCCAAGCCTCTCTTGCACAAGAGTCGCCATATAGACAATCCCCCATGTTATGGATGCCGATATGCCGACGACAAATACAACTACGACCGTGCCGATGTATCTTTTCAGCAACCAATTCAGCTTGTCGTTAAACACCAGTTTTTCAAGGTAGCTTATTAGTCGCCCAATCAGAACAACCGGGTGCGGTATTTTCCGTGGGTCGCCGAATGCAAGGTCAATTATATAAGCCAAAGCCACCTGATCCCACACAATGCTCTCCTGAACATTAAATTTTGAATTTCTTGCCGGCTTCTCGTTCTATACTTTAATAATAGCTTCCAACAAATAATCTACATCTATGTTTTCGCTAACCTTCTGTGCCAGGTAATCGAGCTGCGATTGCCTGTAGGTATCGTGATCTACGCCAAGACTGTCTCTCTTAAGTCCCTTTCTCTCCTTAAGAAAGTCCAACACGGACTTACGAAGGATGCCGTTATCAAAAAGGCCATGGATATATGTGCCAAACACCAGGCCATCCGGCGATACACACCCGTCGCTAACGTCTTGATATAAACGCCCGCGTTTCTTTATTCTAAACGCCTCAGCCGCATCCCCATGGAGCTCTGTCTCTCCCATGTGTATCTCATAACCGGTTACCTTGCATCCAATCGCCGGCCCGAGTATATCCCCGCCGCCGGCAATTTTAGCCTCGACCTGCGTCGTAACCTTCTCAGGACTAATACTGGTCGTGCAGTTTAAAAGCCCAAGCCCGTCTATGAACTTGCGGTCGGATTCCATACCATGCTCGTCTTTGATCGACATGCCCAGCATCTGGTATCCGCCGCAGATTCCGATAACCGGTATTCCTTTCTTGCTCGCATCCCTTATCTCACTCGACATCTCTTTTCTGTGCAGCGCTTCCATATCGCCCATCGTATTCTTTGTTCCCGGGATAATTATCAGGTCGGTCTCCCCGATAGATGTTCCCGGCGACACATAGCGGAGGTTAACCCCCGGCTCGTACATGAACGAGTCGATATCCGTAAAATTTGAAATATGGGGAAGTCTGATTACAACTATGTCCAGCAAGTTTTCCTTGGGTAAGCCGTTTGCGGCTGCGTCGCTGTTGCCGGGAACCGCCCGACCGAACTTTTCCAGAGCCAGGGAATCCTCGCTGTCAACTCTTAGGTCTTCTATGTAGGGGACAACCCCGAGGACCTTTACACCCGTTCGCTCCTCAAGAAAATTAAGTCCCGGCTTTAAAAGGCTTACATCACCCCTAAATTTGTTGATAATGATGCCTTTTACCCTCTCACGCTCCCCGTTATCTAAAAGCTCAAGCGTTCCGACAATCGATGCGAACACCCCGCCCCGATCGATATCCCCGACTAAGACGACCGGGGCATCGGCTATCTTGGCTATCCGCATGTTGGCTATATCCTCCTGCTTAAGGTTTATCTCGGCCGGGCTTCCCGCCCCCTCAATCAACACAAGGTCGTACTTTGATCTCAGCCTATTTAAGGACTCTTCGACTATCTTGAGCAGTGTATTTTTCTTCTGATAATATTCGCGCGCGGTGAGATTCTTGCAAACCCTTCCTTTAACAATTACTTGGGACCGTTTATTATCCGTAGGTTTAAGCAGAATCGGGTTCATATCGACGGTTGGTTTGATTTTGGCCGCCGCCGCCTGCAAAGCCTGCGCCCGGCCAATCTCATGTCCCTCTTCGGTTGCAAATGAGTTAAGCGCCATGTTCTGGCTCTTGAAGGGCGCGGTTTTATACCCCATGTTTACAAAGACCCTGCACAGGGCCGCGACCAGTAGGCTTTTCCCTGCGTCGGACGATGTGCCCTGGATCATCAAAGTTTTTGCTTTAACTTGAGATTGCCATATCACTTGGCTACGCCTCGCTCGCAATGACACTTAGTGATTTTACGTCTACAGGGATCCCTGCTATGGTGAGCAACACCTGGTCTGCGTGCTCGGCCACTTTCTGGTTAATTATTCCCAACAGGTCTCTATACCTGCGACCAACCGGGTACTCGGGGACTATCCCCATCCCAACTTCGTTGGAAACAAAAATAACCGTTTTGCCCGACTCTCTCGCGCTCTTAATCACATCCATTATTTCATCGACAATCTCATCATCGTTGGCGGTCTTGTCCATTTGCGCGGCAACATAGACGGTCAGGCAATCGACAATTACGGCTTCGGCCTGGCTAAATGCTTCAGCCAACACTTCATCCAACCGGTTACCGGCCTCAAAGGTAACCCAGCTGTCAGGCCTTGACCGTCTGTGCTTTTTAATCCGCTCGAGCATTTCATCATCAATAGCTTTTGCCGTTGCAACATACGCCACATTCCGATAATTTCTGGCGATCTTTTCAGCAAGCGCGCTTTTGCCGCTCCTTGCCCCACCCAGGAAGAGTATTATATTGCCTGATACTTTCATTAACCTATCCTTTATTCCAAGATTGCCATGTCGCCTCGTTTACTTTCGGCTCCTCCTAAGGACACACTTCTTTTACCAGGGGTGTCCTTACCTTAAATTACCTACGTTCACGTGAGTCGGGTGCTCACAATTACAATTCTTTTCACCTTTTGGCCTTTTGGCGAACCCGCTTTCTAGACCCAAATATCAATGGCCTTTTGGCCTTATTTCGCAACGCGAAATAAAAAGCCCTTAGCCTTACGCTAAGGGTCCATAGTTTTTACCTTAATCCGCGAGGCTCTTCACCCAGGCAGGTCTCCTGACTCACGGATCAATGCCTCCCGCACCTTCCCGGGCATTCCTTGGTGGCATCTGCGGTCGGCTCTCCGTTTACAGTGGCGGGCCCGTGCCGGACTTTCACCGGCTTCCCTATTCTCCGCTATAAGCGGCACCTGGGCTTAATGTTTAATTAACACGATTATAAGCATAAACATGTGATTATACAATAATAAGATAGCTAAATAGGATATAATACGCTTAAGCTTAATAACTAAGATATGGCGATGTAGAATGGAAGAGCGGCTTCAAAAATTCATGGCTCGGGCCGGGGTTGGCTCCCGCCGATACTGCGAGGAACTCATACGAAGCGGGCGTGTCAAAGTAAACGGAATAATTGTGACCGAGCTCGGTACTAAGGTCAACGCGTCTGTTGATAAAGTTGAGGTTGACGGCAGGCTCATTCGCCCCGAAGAGCAGAGGCTTTATATTATGATAAACAAGCCGTCCGGTTTTATCACAAGCGTTACCGACAAATTCGGGCGCCCTACAGTAATTGACCTGCTCGGCGGCATTAGCGACCGGGTGTACCCTGTTGGCAGGCTTGATATTAACACCGAAGGCCTCCTCCTTCTAACAAACGATGGCGAGCTTGCCTTCAGGCTAACCCATCCCCGCTATAAGGTAAGAAAAACCTATCTTGCAGAGGTCGGCGGCCACCCCACCGAGAAAAAACTTGATATGCTAAGAAAAGGCATAGTGCTTGAGGATGGGATAACAGCCCCGGCGGAAGCCAAGGTTCTTCGCCACACAAAAACCTCTACGTTTATTGAGATTACCATCCATGAGGGAAGAAAGCGGCAGATCAGACGGATGTTTCAGGCAATAGGCTATACGGTAACTTTCCTTAAGAGAATCTCGGTTAACGGGCTTCTCCTCAACGGCCTTCCTCTAGGTGATTTCAGGCACCTGACCGACCAGGAAGTAGACGAGCTATACAAAGCAGTAAGACTAAGGTAGACCTTCTTTTACTGCTTACTTCTCCTGCTATATGGGAACTCTTATGTTGGTAATTATTTTTTGGAGATATCCATGCATATAAGAGTTGCCGATTGGCTTAAGGCCATCGTCTTTGCAGTAATAATATTGCTCGTCTACACTTTTATAGGTACGATACTGCACACAATACTTCTTTTTATCGTATCCGGATTCATTGTCTTTCTCATAAACCCGATAATCACTCTTCTGTTGCGGAGGAAAGTGCCCCGGAGTCTTGCGATTTTGATGACCTACGTTCTGTTTTTTGGCCTTCTGGTGTTGGTGATATTGTTGGTTGGGCCGGTTATTGCAAGAGAATTCAGGACGTTTCTCTCTAATTTACCAGGGTATGTGTCGTCGCTTAAGGCCCAGGCGAGATATATACAGTCCTTTTTACAAAGTCTTAGACTCACCCCCTTTTTATCAATTAATCCCGATACCTTAATCAACCAGCTAGCAGAGATTGCAACATCGCAGATACGCAACCTTGTCTCGCTAATCCCATCGCTCATCAGCTTGCTTGCGGATATATTTCTTATCCTTTTTATCTCGATCTATATGCTGGCTTTTCTGCCGACCATCGACCGCTCAATACGTGAAGGATTATCGGAAGACCTGCTAAAAATTTATGACAAGTTCCTCATTGCTATGAAGCTCGCCCTTTCGCGCTACCTGCTTGGCCAGCTTGCATTTATGACTGCAGTTGGCGTGGCAGCAGGGATTGCCGTCTCGATTATCGGGCTTCCTTTTCCGGCGCTCTTTGGTCTCTGGGCTGGTTTAACCGAGATAATTCCGGTCGTGGGGCCGATACTTGGGGCAATCCCCGCTATAATCGTCGCCTTAACGATAAGGCCGATACTTGCGCTTTGGGTGGTGATAGCTTTCATAGTTATACAGCAGATCGAGAACAACGTGCTCGCGCCGTTTATTCTTGGCGGTACGGTGGGCCTAAACCCCTTGCTCATCATCTTTTCGATAATTGCGGGTGGGGAGATAGCGGGCATCGTCGGTATATTCCTTGCGGTACCGACGCTGGTTATCGTAGCTAATATTTTACGGTTTATTCAGGAAAACTTCTCTTACGAGAGAGTCGAAGGAGCCCCAGATAGAATAGT
>CADDYS010000099.1 GCA_902810715.1 bacterium
CCAAGAGATAAGCAACCTAAACCAAGAGATAAGCAACCTAAACCAAGCTATACAACAAAAGAACCACGAACTGGAAGAAGCCTCATCTCAACTCACCATTATCCATTCATCAGTCGTATACAGGATTTTTAGTCGTTATCATAATGTGCGCGATCGATTATTTCCAGAGGGTACAAGGCGATCCCGAATCTATATGTTGTTTTCAAAAGCAGTGCACATGGCCCTTGACGACGGTCTGTCCAACACCTTAGTGGCTTCCTTACGGTTTTTAAAACGTCATCTTTTTGGAAAACGTCCAGCTTTAGAAAAAAATGACTCTTATCAGTTATGGATTGAAAGAAACGAACCTGGAAGAGACGAGCTACTAAGGCAGGGAGCGGAAGAATTTAAAGACAGGCCAAGGATAGGTATATTCTCTTTCATTGCAGGCGCAAGTGCAGAATTTACGGCTGATCTAATGCAATCAGCAATCGCTCAGAGCTATAAAAATTGGAATCTTTTTCTCCTCATCACACCTAACGTAAGCTCGGAAATTAAGGACTCGATTGAAGCAGCTAAAGAAAAAGAACCCAGAATGAAGGCCCTATATCTTAACGAGAATACCTTAGTTGCCAAAGATTTTAGCGGAGCAATAAAAGATGCAAATTGCGATTTCATAACTTTCGTGGATTGCCAAGACCTTATCGCTCCATTTGCCCTTTATGAGTTAGCAAAGGCAGTCGGCCAAGATGCGAGCGTTGATTTTGTCTATTCTGACGAGGATGAAATATCACCAGGTAGAGGACGGAGATATAGCCCTCTTTTTAAGCCCGATTGGTCTCCCGACACACTGAGAAGCTACAACTATATAGGGCGGTTGTTTGCCTGTAGAAAGCAACTTCTCGATGAGCTGAGCGACTTGAACTTAGTTGCTTTTGAAGAAGGGGAAGAGTACGATCTAGTCCTTCACGCCACCGAGAGGGCAAGAAAGATTGCTCATATCCCTAAGGTTTTATATCACAGGAGGGAAAAAGCACTAAGTTACTACTCCTCACCGGTCTTTCTTGATATTAAAAACGAGGGCGAGTACCGGGAAAGGTTGCTTCAAGACTCCTGGGCATATCCTGATAACAACCGGAAAGATTTTAAGTTTTCACTCGTGACCCTCAATAAGGATAAGCCAGAATACATCATACCGCTATTGGAGAGTTTGCGAAAAGGTGAGCTGGCCCGATACTACGAGGTGATAGTTGGCGATACAGGGACGACAAATAAGCAAGTTCTCCAATATTACCAAAAGGTTAGCTCTGAGGTGCGAATTATCGAAAACCTTCAATATCATTTCAGCAAGAATTACAATTACCTCATAGCAAACCATGCCAATGGGGAAATTGTGTGCCTGATGAATAATGATCTAATCCTGCCTGATATGAAGTTTCTTAATAAGGTAGAGGATATTTTCACCGATGAGAGTATTGGCGCAGTTGGCATGAAGCTGCTTTATCCCGATGGGAAGCTTCAGCATGGGGGTGTTTTTTTCTTCGAGGATGGCGATGCCAGGGGACTACCTTATCATAGATTACACCGGAAGAGCTCTGACAAACTGCCTGAAGTAGCTATCGAATTCGTTCCTGCTGCTACAGGGGCATTTCTATTCTGCAAGAAGGCCGATTTTATCTCGCTGCATGGGTTTGATGAGAACTACCAACAGGAGGCCCAGGATATCGATCTTTGCTTGAAATACAGAAGAAGTGGCAAAGAAGTTGCTTTTGCAAATATTAGCAACATAGTCCACATAGAAAATGGGACTCGCGCTAAGGGTGACGAGAACTGGCATGATAGACGGTATTTCTTGTGGAAGTGGAAGTCATTCCTAGAAGCCACGGTGCTTGGCATGGAACTGAACAAAGAATTTAAGGCTAATCTAGAAGAGGTCAACTCGTGAGGGTTGTTATTTTTACCGTAGTGTACCAATCTGGCTATGGAGTCAGCTTAGTTGTTAAAAAGCATGTTGAGGGATTGCTTGCAAACGGCTTTGAAGTTTTCTTGGCAACCCCCGATGCAAGCAGTAGCTATGTGGATTGCGGTCTTAATGTTGTTAAGATTGGCACAGATTTTAAGGATGTAGAAGATGCACTGGCCTCAATAAAACCCGATATAGCGATTGTACATACTCCCCCTTACTATGAGCACGTGGCAAAGGCAGACTCGATCAATACTGTTAAGATCGCCTTTGACCATGGAGAGCCCTTCCCATTCTTATTTGAAGGCGAAGATCGTCTCGCACGAGAGTCGCTTGATTTAAAAAAGTATAGAGAGTGGCTACCCAATTACCACTTGCATATAAGCATATCAGAGTTTATTAAAAGGTGCTCCGGGTTTGAATCGTCTGTTGTAATTTACAACGGAGCCGATCACATTGTTAGAAAGACAAAAAAACAAGATACGGTCAACCTTAAGAAGTTGCTGGACACAGACGGATTTGTTATCACTACGCTTTCGCGAATCGGCGAGGGTGAGGCTAGATATAAGGGTTTCGATATTTTAAAAAGCGTAAAGGAAAAATTGTCAGCCGTATTCCCTGGCGGCGACTTTACTTTTCTGGTCATCGGCAAAATAGCTGGGGGCGGAGATACCATCAAGGCTGATCTGCAAATGAACGGCTTTCATGTTATTTCTGATGTAGACGAGGACTTCAAACAAGAGGCTTTGATTCAGAGTGACCTATTCTTCTCCCCAAGCCTCTGGGAGGGTTTTAACTTACCCGTGGTGGAAGCTCAGTATTTAGGTGTTCCCTCCATGGCTTTGTCCATAGGGGCTCATCCTGAGGTCTGCCCGTTTCACTTCGGTACGGTAGATGAAGCTGTGCAGCATATCATTACAATGTATAAAAACCAAGACTATAGCTCTAAGTGCGGGCGAATCTGCGAAGGGTACGTTAAGAGCAAATTCACATGGGAGAACAGCGTTTTGCAACTTGTCTCTATATTAAACAATGCTTTTGAACGAAGCAGAAACGAAAGATTTCCTCAACTGAAAGAAGTAGAGGTGGCAAAACCAAGATCATCTGAGCGTGCTAAGCAAGCGTTGGAAAATCATATTAAAAGGCTGGGCTTAGAGGGTGACGTAGATAGTGGCTTAGCGCCTAAAACTTACAAAATCAACTACTCACTTGTTTCAAGTCCCCGGGTCTCGATAATTATACCAAACAAGGATAACCCTGATGACCTTCGAAGGTGCATTACTTCCGTAATTGAAAAATCAACCTATACAAATTATGACATCGCTATCATTGAGAACGGCAGTACGGACCAAAAAGTCTTCGATTACTATGAGAAATTAAAGAAGCAGTTTGCCAACATCCAAGTTCTTGTTTGGGATAAACCGTTTAATTATTCGGCGATAAATAATTTTGCTGTTAAACACACCGAAGGCGAATATCTGCTTTTCTTAAATAACGATACTGAGGTTATAGAAAAAAGCTGGATTGAAGAAATGCTAATGCTATGTCAGAGAGGCGATGTGGGTGCTGTCGGTGCAAGGCTGCTTTATGCCGATGGAACTATCCAGCATGCCGGAATAATATTAGGTATTGGAGGAGTTGCAGGTCATTCGCACAAATATTTTCCAGCATCATCTGAAGGTTATGCGAAAAGGCTGTCAGTAATTCAGAACTTAAGTGCTGTTACCGGGGCTTGTTTGATGACGAGAAGAAGTGTTTTTAATGAGGTAGGCGGATTCATTGAAGATATTCCTATTGCCTTTAACGACGTTGATATTTGCTTAAGGATTAGGGAAAAGGGCTATTTGGTAATTTGGACTCCGTATGCTGAATTGTATCACCATGAGTCTATCACCAGAGGACATGAAGATACTCTGGAAAAACAATCAAGATTTTCAAAAGAAATTAAATACATGAGAGAAAAGTGGCGCCATATTTTAGATAAAGATCCTTATTATAGCCCTAATCTGACATTAGAAAGGGAGGACTTCTCGATTAAGGTCTAAACGATATTTGATTTCACAACCTCTCCCAATACAAAGGGCTAACATACTTTCTAATTAGGTTTTTGTTATAATAAGGATCGTTTTCAATGTAATCTGCCCATTTTTCTCTAATGTAATCATTTTCAGAGTCAATCCTTGCTCGTGCAGCTTTATCTTTTTGAGCTAGCTCTACGTCGTTCCCCCTAAGTAACGATTCGTGGTGATAAAGCAGGGCATAAGGCGTAAAGACAACAAGAAATCCTAACTCCCTTATCTTTAAACAGAAATCAATATCATTGAAAGCTACAGCCAGATTCTCCTCGTCAAATCCACCGGTTTTCTCAAACAAGCTTTTCTTGGTAAGCATACAAGCGGCTGTAACTGCGCTATAGTTCCTTATAACACTTAATTGACCCATATAACCAGGGGATGTCATAGGCATACCGTTGTATATATGATCGGCGACCCCTCCAAGCCCCATGACTACCCCGGCATGCTGGATGGTGTTGTTGGGATAGATGAGCTTGGCTCCGACAACACCGACCTCCGCTCTCTGAGCATGTTCCAGCATTGAAGTCAGCCACTCGCTGGAAATAACTTCCGTATCGTTATTAAGGAATAATAAGTACTCGCCTTTTGCTTTACCTGCTGCAAAGTTATTAATGGCTGAGTAATTAAATGGCTTATTATAGCTGAGTTGTACGATGTCCTTATGGCCACTCAAGCTTCTCAGGTAATCTAGCGTTTGGTCTTTGCTACTTTGGTTGTTAACTAGAAGTATTTCGTAGTTTTTATAATCGGTTTTTTTGAGAATACTACTAACGCATTTTTTTAATACTTCCATCTGATCTCTAAAGGGAACTATTATTGATACCTTTGGATTGCCTTTTATAGCTCTTTTCACCCTGTAAGTGCCTGAGAAGAGCCCATCCTCAACCTCACCTTTTATGTTATTCCTTGCTAGATAATCGCCAATCGCCTTCTTTGCCACAACAAATGTATGATTCTTCGCATCAACCTCAGCCGCCGCTGAGCCAGGTATTTGCCTCCAGTGATAAAGTATCTTAGGGATATGTAGGATTCTCTCAGCAGTTGTTTTCTCGATAAAGCGCAAAACCAGGTCATAGTCTTGGGAGCCCTCGTAGCCTTCTCTAAAGCCACCTATCTCACCCACTATTTTCTTTCTATAGACACCAAGATGACAAGTATACATCATAGAGAGAAATAGATCGGGTGACCAATCGGGTTTAAAAAAGGGATCTATTCTCTTGCCCTTAAGTGTTATCTTGTCCTCATCGCTGTAGATCATGTCAGCATCTGGATGCTCGTTTAAAAGCTTAACGATCTCATATAGGGCGTTAGGAGATAATTCATCATCGTTATCTAGTAGGGCAACAAATTCGCCTATAGCCATCCTTAAGGCTTCGTTGGAGGCAGCTGAGATATGCAGGTTTTCCTTACCGTAAGCTATTTTTATCTTAGGATTAGCGATATCTTCCCACTTCTTTAAACAGTTAATAGTTTCATCATTAGTTGAGGCATCATCGTAGAGGCAAAGCTCCCAGTTGTCGTAGTATTGGCCCACAACTGAGCCTATGCATTTGTCCAGCCATCTAGGGTCTACATCGTAGACTGGGGTAATAATGGATATCTTTGGCTTATATTTGA
>CADDYS010000100.1 GCA_902810715.1 bacterium
GTATAATACTCCAAAATTGCTACTAGTGCTATATAAGACACCCGCAATAATATGTCACTTGCAGTTATAATCAGTGCTAGATGTAGCTGTTGACGCGAAACGGTGTCTTATACGGATCGGTATAAATCCCCCTTGATAACCTCAAAACATGTCGACGGGGCTGCAAACCCCAGCCGGTAGCGATATACGCAGCACGTCGCTAAATTATTGTTCATGTTTATTCTACAACTGTCTAAATTCAATTAGACGATTACTTGGATATCAAACTTGTAAGATCCGCAATCTTGCAAGCCTGGCACCCTTTCTCAAGCGCGGGTTGGGCAGTGTTTTACTCCTTCGATTTTCTTGGCCAAAGGAAAGATGTTTTTGCTTTGTACTCTCGATAAGCCTTGCCAAACCGAATCTCCAATTCTCGCTCTTCATACACCTTGAGAAACACTATCCAAGCCGGAGCGACCAACACTAATACCCAAACTATAAACAGCGCTGACTGTAACCACAAACCCACCGCTACCAGACATGCAAGTGTCCCCAAGACCATCGGATTACGTGTCCTGGCATACAGCCAATTCGTCGCTAGCCGGTGACTGAGTGCTATTGCAAATGGAGCCCCTAGCCCTCGTAGCGCAAGGTTTGCCACTGTGAGCATCGTGAAAGCTCCTGTGATATACACCAGGACTATCCCGAGACTACGTGGAATAGGAATGACCAGACCCCGCCAAGTTTCACCCGTTTGGATCGCTTTAATGATAGCGATACCGAATAACACCATCAAGATTGCATGCACAGCTGTGGTAACCCACTCTACTTGCTCTATTGTGGGCTTAATATCGAGCAGTTTGCGCCCAACCCATACCGTCGGGAAAATCATAAGCAAAGTCCCAATTATGAAAACGAGATTCAAGATAGGCGAAAACGGCTGCTGAAGCATCCGCGCCCAAAGGGCTAGGGTAAGTACAAAAGCTATAACTCGTATCAGGGTTAAAGTAATTTGACGCATTGACACCTCCATCACAACTCCAAGAGCAGCATTAAAGAAGCCGCCTAACGCCCAAGTTCAGCGGTGGTTAGCTGCGCCTGCTTTTGGCGCAGCTAACCATCCGCTGCAACGCTTTGTTAGACGCTTTTTTCATTATATTTTCTTATGGTTAGTGTGCAGCTTTCTATCGTTAAGCCAAGCACAACAAGCGCCGAAAATACTGCACCGACCGCCAGAGCTGTTTGCATACTATTTAACGACGCCGGAATTACGTTTGGGTTGATCCACTTGGAAAATTCATTGCCTATGGTTGCGCCTGGAGGAGCCATTTTTGCAAGAACCAACAAAGGGACGACTGTACCTATAGCGGTTAACGTACCGGATGTAAAGCTGGCCCCGACACTAAACTTTTTGGGGATAGGCGTGTTTGGCCTTGCTACTTTGACAAGCCGCCTGCCAGTGAAGATGCCGACAGGAATTGCCAGCAAAATGTTCCCGAGCGGAAGACCCATAAGAACGAACATCAAAAACATGGCGATTAAAAAACCAAGTCCGCCGACTCTAAAACCAATTTTAATATGATCTGCCATGACTTACCCTTCAATCTCGCCTGTTTGGCCCAAGCTTCCCGTTGACTCCTGGTTCCAGTAAGAACCACTTGGTGGGCCCTGTAGGATTCGAACCTACGACCAATGGATTATGAGTCCACTGCTCTAACCAGCTGAGCTAAGGGCCCGTCTTAAACAATCCGACTTAAATTGTTCTAAACAATCTTAAGTCCAAATTTAAAAACCCGACTCAACTCGGGTTCGGCAAATAAACTTTAGCAATATCTACATGGAAAATCAAGTGCGCGAAAGCCTGCGGAAAGCCATCTTGTGCTGCTTAACCCATGGCTTGCTTTTGCTCTCTGGCCGGCTCTTTAAGTTTAACCAGACGCACAAGCGTCCCGTTCTGTCTCTCGGTGATGTTGACCTCATCCATCAGGGCGGTCATAAGGAATATGCCCCGCCCGCGGTGGCTCGGCCTGCCGTTAGTTACCGGCAGGCGCGCCTTAAAGACGCCTTGATCAAGAACTTCAATTGTTATGCTTTGCGAATTACATTCTATAATTAAATGTACGATATTCTTCGGACCATTAGGTGAGCCGTGTTCGATGGCGTTTGCCACAGCCTCGCTTACTGCAACCTTCATCTGGTAGGTATCTGTTTCGGCGAAGCCGCACTCATTTGCCATGCCCTCAACCCGCTGCCTCACGACAGCCAGGTTCTTCATTTCACTTGCTATCGAAAACTCGGTTTTCATCACCATTCGTCTATCATTCTCCACGCCTATCCTCTACCATATCCTCTAGCGCCTCGTCAACCGAGGTATAAAGTGAGAAAGCTTCTGCTAGTTTTGTTATGCCGACTATTTCAAGGATCTTTAATACATTTCTATTTGTTACGACTAATCCTACTTTTCCGCCTTGCGGACCGCTCCTTTGAATCGTCAAAATAATAAGGGCGATACCGGCACTATCTATATAACTAACATCTGAAAAATCAAGAATAATGGATGCTTGGCCCTCGTCCATAACCGCCATTATTTTGCTCTCCAGCTCAGGGACTACGTAATGGTCGATTTCCCCATTCACATCAAAAACAGGAATTCGGCCGGGTAACACCTGGACCTCCAAGTCGTCCTCCCCTTTCTCAATCTTGGCCGTAACAACTCAAGGTTCTTTGCTTATAAATAACAGATTCTACTGCAAATTTAAATACTACCACGAACTCGGTGCACTCCAATAGCCCCTTAACAACAATATGCCACAACCATATTTAACCATATGTTCTTATTATATTCCCAAATCTATTGTAAATTAAGAAGGCGGTTATTAGTATAAGCGCAAGTACTACAATAGCTTGGGATTGACGTTCTTACCGTATTGTGAGACTTAATCGAGACTTATCTATACGGGAATAAACCGACCAACCGGGGGATATTATGGGGTCTATAAGTACAAACCTGCTGATATCCAAGATTAGTGAGCGTGACCGCCTCTCTTCTTAGGCCGCTCTACCGATGGCTTCCCAAATTCCAGCCATGCTAAAGTATTTGCCCTCCGGCATCTGGCGGAGGATGTCTAAGACATCCTGTGGGGCGTTGTTGTCCATCGCAAAATCAATTACCTGCTGCTTATTTGCTGGGAAATCAATTCCCTCTAAGAACTGGCTAACTTTTGCGGCTGAGACCATTTAACAACCTCCCGGTTATGTAGATACAAAGCTGTGAATTCTTACTTCCGAAATACCCCACCATAGGTTTCTTAAACCTAAAGCTTCTCGTAGACAACAACGCAGTGTTCTTTGATCTCTGTGACGAGATCGAGGGGGTTCTCAGACTCAAATTCCTCAGGGGTGTAGCCAAGGGCATCGACTTCTGTCACACCGCCATCCCAGGCTATCCTGTTAAGCAGCAGAAGGCGGTCGCGAAAGTCCATATCCTTGAAATCATCTGATATTACGGCAAGGTCGATGTCGCTCCACTCGCGCACCTCTCCGGTTGCCTGCGAGCCAAAAAGGATAACCTTTCTTATGTCAAGCCGTTTCTCGGCAGTTTTTATGAACTGGTTTATAGCCTTTAAAGTTGCAGCTCTTGTCTCAGCCATGTGTATGTCTCCCGGGTCTTCTTAAGTATATCCTGCGAGCCCTCTTTGCTGCGGCAATAGAAGTTGTGCTTATATCCTGGGTACCTTGTGGATGTGTAACACTGGTCGATCTCAAGGATACTGTTTATGTAATCTTCGGGCGGGTCGAGCTTCATTATGGCAAACAGCCGCTGGATTTTATGCACGTGGGGCGGTATTTTATGCCTGCTTTTAACATAGGCACCTTTTAGAAGCTTCTCGACAGCCTGTTGGCAGGCAAAAGCGGCCCAGCCATAATAACCCGCCGTAAAAAGGGTATCGGCAACCTCCAAGTCCTGCTCGGCGTTTTGCAGCCACTGCCCAGCTACCAGCTCGGGGCTGTCCACATGAGGGTTATAGCCGTCTCTATACCCGCGATGCTTTGCCATCTGTGCTCCAATCGATAAAACGCCTAAAACACTTACAGATATTAAATCGGCATTTCGTCGGCCTGGCTTAATCGGGACTGATCGGTGCCTGCTACCTGCGGTTCTTTATCCAAACCGTCTGCCGATTCGGCGGCCTGCAGATAGGTCACCGAGGCGCGCATACGCGATATAAGCTGCTTGTACTCCCCGTAGGCGTTGTTTATCATGGTGCCTCCACGGATGATCTTGTTCTCAAGTATCTGCTCCATCTTGTCCAATTGCCGCCCGATGGTGATGAGGTGGCTCTGCAGGTTCTCGATATCAACGGAGCGCGAGTATTGCAGGTGAAGGCTGTAGAAGGTGAGGACATAGGGGATGGTCATACTGTAAGACATTAAAATTACATGCCGCTTGTAGGCATCAAGGTAGGCACGCTTGCAGACAGAGAAAACCGCATCGGGCACCGCCGCAATCGCCCAGGGCGCGGTGATATCTGCGTCGATATACTGGCAGACCTCCCGGATGCGCCTTCCCACCTCTTTTTCTATCTGCTCAATTATGCCGTGCCTGACTTTCTCATCCGACTCCTCCTCGAGTGCGATAAGAAGGCTGGTGGCCGGCCACTTCGAGTCGATGGAGAGAACCTTTTTGTCTGAGAGAACCAGCCCAAACTCAACAACCTTGCCGCCGACGTTGAAGTTATAGGCGACCATCTCGCGGGGGAATAGTTTGAATATCTCGTTGAGGATGTTCTCACCGGCCTGTCCCTTTGAGTAGCTTCCGACAATTACGCTCTCAAGGCGCTTTACTACTTGCCTGCTTTCTTCTTCGAGCTTCTTTCGTGCCTCGGCATCGATCCTTAAGTACTCAATCGCCCGCTGTGTTTTCTGCAGCTCCTCACGCAGGATATCCTGCCCGCGGCCCCCAAACTCAACGTTTGTCTTCATCTCCTGCATGAGCAGGCTTTGTCTTTCAAGAACATCGCGAAGCCCTGACACATCACCGGAGGATTTTCTAGCGGATAGATAGACAACGGCAACAACAAGCAAAACAACCAGTGCTGTAAGAAGTACAATGATTACATCCATAACTGCTCCAAAAGCTAAACTGTATTATAGATAATAGGATAGATGGTTATTGAATCTTGGTAAAGGCCCTAACGTGGTTTGTGATTTAGCTGTAAACCAGATATCCCCCTCCAGAGATGGAGGAAGGTGAATTAGCCACAGATCACAGTAACGTTGCCATAAAGCTTAGGTATTTTGTCTTGGCGTAGACGGAATTTTGTGCCATGGTTATGGCCGGTCCGAGCATCAAAATCGACGTAAACATATCCGAGTTCGATCGCTCTTAATAAATTCTCTAAAGTAAACTACTACCGGCTATAAGCCGGTAGCTTTGTTATCGGCTGCAAGCCGACTAAAGCTCCTCACCATCGATCTTAAAATCTGCATCCGGGGGCTCGTGTCCTTGTTGCTCGATATACTGCA
>CADDYS010000101.1 GCA_902810715.1 bacterium
TATCACTTGTGATGATAGATTTATTAGAACGATAAGCAATCACCATGGCTTATTAAGAGATATTATCGGAGACATTAAGTTATTCAACCCCATTGATTTTCTACGAGAGGAGGTTGCGATTGATGTTATCGAATGAGAAATTGAAATACACTGACAAAGAAATACTTGAGAAAGGGTCTAGAGCATTAATCAAGGAATTGGGATACTCTGGATTTCTAAGGTTTATTCGCCAGGTAGAAAGCCACAGTGGACAGGATTATTTAAAAGAGCAGGAAAAGGTTTATGGAGATATGAGTTTGAATGAAATCTTTGATCAAGCGCGGAAACATTGGGAATCTGGGGTCGTACTCCCACACAATAAGGATCAATTATGACAATACGCTCCCCCGGGGTCTGAGCCCATCATGATTCGACAAATTAAGAAACCCGGCCACATCAAAGTGGCTGGGTTTCTTGCTGTCAGCCGCGAAGTCAGGGAGGTGAATGGCGGTGACGGACGGAGATGCCGTTGTACGGATTATGAAGTCCAAAAATACAGGCAGAAGCTTTCCGGACCGATCTTAGACAGGATCGAGGTTCACAAATATGTTCAACCGGTAAATTTTCTAAATCTTTCAGGGCAGGCTTTGTGAAAAAGTTCTCAGGAGCTTAGAAAAAGGGTTCAGCAAGCCCGACTCATTCAGCAGTCGCGTTTCGAGGGGATACCTAACGTTAATTCCAACGCTCAAATGAATGAAGGGATGATTAAGGAATTTTGCGAGCTTGAGTCAGACAGTTTGAAACTCTTAAGCCTTGCTCACGAAAGGTTTCAATATAGTGCTCGATCCTATAATAAGTTTCTAAAGATTGCCCGGACCTTCGCCGATCTTGAGGGGTCTGAAAGAATACGGAAGGTGGACATCAGTGCTGCACTTTTGGCAAGGGATTTAGACTGTGGAAGCTCTGCCCCCTCAGAATTGTTAATCGCCATGCGTGGCGCACAACAAACAGGCTACGCAAAGAGAAACTCTTCGTGGCCTGTCCAATTTATAGGAATATTGTGGTATAATCATGTTTGTACAACTGAATCAAGCGGATGGGTGGCCAAATCCCCGAAAGGGGGTGAGGCTTATGAGCTACGAATGTCAAATGTATGCGATTGCTTTTGCGACGCTAGTCGTATTGATAATTCGCGGAATGCAAAAGAGCAAGTAGCCCTCCCGTTCGCCACGGAGCTATTTGCTCTTGATTAAGTGCCGCCCACTGCGGCCAGTTGTACAGGCTGGGATGTTAGCGCATCCTAGCCATTTATAATCTTTACGCTTTTATTATATGATATACGCTTGTGAGATTCAATAATACCCAAGGATGTTTATACCCAAGGATGTTTATGTTCGGCGGGATCGGCCTGACGGCCGCTCGCCCGGGGTACGACCCCCTCAGGATTCCAAGAAACGGTAACTCCGGGCACGTCGAGACCGTTGTTTTACTGAAGAAATTATGATGAGAAAGTATTTATGTAAAGTTGATCTTAGAAACCGGATTAAATCAGGATTTTCTGTCCTTAACTGTAGCGGTTTACGATCCTTGGCGGTAAGCTAATCACCGCCATTGGCTTTTAGCAACGATGTTGTAATCACTGTCGGCGGCGATAGTTCATCAGCTTAAAAATCAATGCCAATGGCGTTAATTCCGGTTTTTTGGAAATACCCGCCACTGGCATTGGACTATGTCCGTCAATCTGTCAGTCTGTCAGTAACGGCTCTTGATTTGCCGTAGAAACTTATTTTAGCCTTAAAGGTCAAGATATCTCCTCTGGCCTCCTGCAATTTCTCCTCAAAAACTTTTCTAAACCAAGCAGGTCGGTTTTTGGTCGGCGGATACTGGTAAAACTTATCATTAACTTTGCAGATCGCTTCAATCATCTCGGTTTGATCATAACCCAGATCCCCGGCCAATTCCAGGGCCAGAGGCAGTAAATCGTAGAAACCAGTGGTAATGAAGAATTCTTCTAATTTCGCCTTATCTGACCAAGCGTCATTTAAGGACTCAGATTGTTCCATCATGGCTGATTCCTCCCAGTTGTTCTCGTAAGGTTCATTAATTGAATGTGGGTTAAATTTCCCAGACTAGATCAGATCGTCATCCTCCAGACCCTTTTGGACTGCATCGGTGTCAATTGTCGGGCTGTCGGCCACCAACGCCGCCACAATGGCATATCGGCATATGTTGTTGATGCGGCGCGGGATCCCCTTGGAGAATTGGTAAATGAGCTTGATCGCTTCGTCCGTAAAGATTTGCTTTTCGAGCCCAGCAATTTTCAGGTGGTGCAGGATGTAGGCGGAAATCTCGTCTTCCTCCAGGCATGGCAAGCGGTAATGTACATTGATCCTTTGGCGGATGCATTCCAACACCTGAAGACGCAGTGTTTCGGCCAGCTGGGGTTGACCGGCAAGGATGACCATTAAGGGCGAAAATGAATCTGCTTGGTAATTCAGAACAAATCGCAGTTCGCTGAGCATGGGTACAGTCAACTCCTGAGCTTCATCAATTAACGCTATTGTCTTAATCCCTTTCTGATGAAGCTCCATCATGGTTTGTGCCACCAAGCGTTTATTTTGGGAGAAACCTCGGCCAGGCTGAACATTAACATGATAAAGCAGGCTCTTGTAGAATTCCGCCGGTGAAAGATCAGAACTGGCTAGGTAGATGTAACGGTAACGGGAAGCATCCAGAGAATGCATCACAGACCGAACAGCTGTAGATTTGCCAGAACCGACCTGCCCTGTGATCACTGCCAAAGATCCCGTCTCGATGGCATGCCTGAGCCTAGCTAAAAGTTCATGGTGACCCTTGGATATGAACGCTTCCGTAGGGGCCAATTCCCGGGAAAAAGGCTCCCGGGTAAAAGAGAAGTAAGGGCTATTCACCAGATTTCACCCCCAGGGCCTTGGCAAAGGAGAGTCCGGAGCGTTCTTTAACATCTTGTTTATGTTCCTGGATAATGGCCTGCATAGCGTTTGCCAGAGCTTGCTGGCTATCTGCCTGGCGCTCCATTACCCGTTTTTCCGTAAAGTTCTTCATCTGGTAAGGGCGAGCTTCGCAACGGAAAGTTCCTTCATAGTACACCAGAATACGTCTTAAGTCGTAGGGGTTGAAGCGGAGCTCGACGGTTTTGCCCAGCAGAGTTTCGTCCACTTCATAGAGGTTGTTGTAAATCTTCACGGCTCCAAGCAAGCTGACATCACGGGTTTCCCGCCATAAAAAAGCTTCATGAACGGTTGCAGGATCGACATACCGGGACATATCCAGATGATTGGCCTTGGCATTACCTAATGCATCCTGGGGGCTCATTTTCAAGGTGCTGTGACGGCGGCAGTGGTAGCGTTTTTCCACCCAAGCGGCAAGGAAGGTGTTTACCTCCGTCAAGGTGGTTATCTTGCCGGAGTCAATCTGCTCTTTGAGCAAGGGCTCAAACTTCTCGGCTACTGTTCTAAACCAGCGTTCTATTTTTCCGCGCCCTTGGGGCTGACCGGCTCTGCTATGCTTAATGACAAAGCCCAGTTCCGCCGCAATACGCTTCAAGTGATGGGAACGAAAAATCCGGGCATTATCTGCATAAAAAATCTCTGGAGTCTGAAACTTTACAATAGCTTTCAGGAGAGCATCCTCCAGACAGGGCCGGTTTTCGTTAAAGTAAAACTCGGCATGTACAATGAAACGTGTATATGCGTCTAAGATAGCAACCAGACGCAAGCGCCGTTTCTTGCCTGTTCGCTCATCCAAAAGATATGGTCCGTCCCAGACATCGCAAATCCAAAGCACATGGGCACCCTCAACGCTGAGCAGGCGGTAACGCTTGCGTACTACCCGTTTCAAAGCCGGGCGGTCCTTGCCCAAGCGACGAAAGTGACGATTAAGAGTGCTTACATGCATCTGGTCTGCCCCTGGTACAAGACCCGTGCGTAGAAGGTCAATAATGCTGTCTGCAGATAACTCCGGACGCTTAAGCCTAATCTGCACCGCCTCATCCAAAGCTTGCTGGGAAAAGGCTTTCAGTTTTGTCTGTTCCAGGCGGACTTTCGGTTTGAGACCCTCTTTGCCGAATTTTCGGTAATTGCTTAAGTATCGCTCAATGGTGCGCTTGCCCAAATAGACCAGATTGTTTTGGGCATCAAGGTGCATTTTACCGGTTAGTTCCTCCAGAACGATCTTTTGGGCACCGCGAGGCACAGAGGGTCTTAGCAGGGGAGCAATCACCTCATAGCGTTGCTGTGCTATCCGCTCACGCGGATCATTTGATGGTAGATTCATCTTTTTCTTCCTCCTGACTTGCTAATTTTTGAGGGTTTTCCCTCTAGACACCATCATGATGCAAGTCAGGCAGTTTGGCGACGACCACGGTTTGTGGGAATATCCTTCCGCGAGGGCAGGTTTAGCCGGGTGCGATACCCTTCTTTACCCGGGATTTTGCTTTTCCCAAAGGGGCACCCCAGAGATCCCAGTCTCCCTCACCAAGTAAGTTACATAAGCCCATCAGCCGGTCCAGACGAGAAAAACCAATCCATTCGGCATAGTTGCGTAGCCAAGCTAGGAGAAGTACTTCCCTGGCTGCCATTACTGTTACTGGCAATATTGCTTGCCCCATGAAACTAAGGATCCGCTGCACGACTTCATCAATGAGTATTAAGGACTGGGCCATGATAAGCTTAATCCAACGGGACACAGTTCGTGGATCGTAGCCGATCTTGGCGGCACTCTCTCTGAGGCTAATTCCTTGCAAGTGCTCGACAACAACCTGTTCATGGGTCTCCAGCGGTTCTTGCTGATACGGCAGCACAAATTCCGGCCAATAACTAATCGTCTCATGGCACACTTCGCAATATGCGTTGAAGAGCTTAATCTCAGTTATGTTAACATGATCTAGACATAATCCCCGGCTCCAACTGGTATTCCACTGGGGACTGTGGGATGGATCATTCAGACAGACAGACCTGTCAGGAAGAAAATTTTCAGGATTTTCGATATAGCTCTGGACATCTGGACAAGGAATTGTTATCCTCATCTTGCAATGTGACTTCAAGTCACCATCTTACAGGCATAGGGAGAGGGGCGGTCAAACTCACTACTCCCTATGCTGCAAACGATGAAGAAGCCATCTCCTTGTTTAAGTGTACAAGGGATGGCTTTTCTACTTTTACCGCCAGGATTCCTGCTTTTTTATACAACTGAAATCGCCGCCTTTGGCGGCAATTCGCACTAACCGCCAAATACCGTGCGTCACCACAATAAACTCCAGGGGCGAAGCCCCTGAAAAACGCTTCTACATTGCTTGTGGCAAGTGTTCCCGATAATAGTTTGCACGCTTCATCAGTGGTGGATAACCTCCGTTGGTCGTATAGATTCGTTTCCGGT
>CADDYS010000102.1 GCA_902810715.1 bacterium
AGTAAATGGGTGCAGCTTGAAATCGAGTTGGCTAAGCTTAAGCGCGATCAGAATAGGTCAAAGAAGAGTTGAGTTGATCCCCGGAAATTCGATGAAAAGTTACTCGGAGGGGTGGGGAATATGAGGTTTAAAGTTGCCGATAGTAAGATTGGCTTTTTCAAAGAAAAGACCCGCGAGATTATCGACATGGATTTCAGTCCTTTAATGATGGGCAAGATTAACCGGGCGTTGAAGAAGTTGCATAACGCAATCCATACCGAGCCGAGATGGTTTATCGATATTACTGAAGTTCACATAGCGTATGGAGACGGTGTTTTTGCTCTCGTTAAGACAACGCCGGGAATCAAGTCGCCTGAGGTGCCTTGGGAGACGCTTGCGCTTCTATTCCTGGACCTTGACTTTGACGGCATCTATATAGAGACCGGCGGCAAAAAGCCTCTTAGATATGGCAAGGAATTTCTATCTTTACCATTGGATGGCGTGACTTATACGGTATCGCCGGCAAGCTTCTTCCAGGCTAACTGGAAGCTAAATCAGATATTGGTTGGATTTATTAAGGATAGCCTTGCACCGCTTCAAGGCAAGAGGATTTTGGATTTATACTCAGGTGCCGGCAACTTCTCGCTTCCTCTTGCACTGGATGCCCGCGAGGTGGTCGCTGTTGAGGAGAACCCGACTGCGGTTGATGATGCTAATCGAAACAAGCAGCTCAATCATATCAAGAACGTGAAGTTTTTGCCTATTCCGGTCGAGCACTACAACATCGCAAATTATGGCCCGTTTGATATAGTACTGGTTGACCCACCAAGGGCAGGTCTATCCAATAGATTAGTAGATAATCTTCTTAAGACAAAAGCCGGTCGCATGGTTTATGTATCATGTAATCCATCCACACTCGCCCGCGACCTAAAGAAGCTCTCAAGCCAATACACGATCGATTCAGTTCAGCTGGTCGATTTCTTCCCACAGACGTATCATGTAGAGACGCTGGTTTTCTTAGGCCTAGCTTAGTAATTAACTAATCTTCAAGATATCTTTTATGTGGTCGATATCCTTGCGGTTTTTATCAACCTCTGTTTCGACTCTTTTTATATACTCGAAAGTAAACAGGCGTTCTTGGTCAAGTCGCCGTACTGTTGTAACGATTTCGTCAAGTCGTGAGAGGATTACATCCTGGGTCTGCCTGAATTCATCCCTCAACACTAATCCTAATTCTTCTAAGTCGTGTTTTGTGGCTACATATTTTAGAATATCTTCGTTCATAAGTGCCTCCAGAGCAGTTAGTATAAACAGTATAATTTTCACACATTCTGACGCCCCCTTGCCCCTTGCCTCTCAGAAAAGAAACCGCATAGTTCATCACGGTGAGTCGGCAACAAAGAAAGAAGCTATCGGAACTGCATTTGAATTTATATGGCTTCTACTCGAGCTCGTTAATAAAAAACCCGTACACATTTAGCGCTGACTAATTCATCTTTAAAAACCGCTTCATCTCAACGATGTCGGAGGTATTCTTCTTAATATGAGCAGTATTCTTCCTAATATCTGCAGTGTTTTCCTCGATATCGACGGTATTTTTATCGCATTTCTCTTCTACGCGGTCGATTCGGCTGATGAAAGCCGCTCTTTCTGCATCAAGGCGGCGTAAGATGGTGATCATCTCGTCTTGGCCGGTTTGTAACTTGCGAAATTCTTCTTTAAACTCACGCCTAATCGCAACAAATTCAGCATCATGTTCTATAAGCTTCCTAACGATTATCGTAAACTGCTCATCATGGTCGTCCAACCGCTTGCTTTGCTCGCCTAGCTTGCTCTCGATACTATCAAACCTGCGGTCGATAGCCTCAAACCTGCGGTCGATAGCCTCAAACTTGCTGTCGATAGTATCAAACTTGCGGTCGATAGCATCAAATCGCCTATCATGTTCGGTTAGTTTATTAACAATTGTGTTCTTTTCCATAATCTAATAATAGCTAAAGGGATAAATAATTTCAATAGTTGTCTAAAAGCACATTTACGCGATTATCACTCAAGCTGCGTAACCCCGTATTAACCTTTTTACCCCTCTTGGCCCCACAATAAGATAACTCACACAAGCGGGACGCTGTTTCCTGTGAGTCCTAAAAGCGTACTGAAGAATATTTGGACCATTTGTCACTGTGTTAAGACTTTTGCTTGCCTTTTGGTATTTGTAATTTGCAAGCAACGTCCCGTATAATTGCTACATGCCGGAAATAATTGAAGACAATGAAGACAAGAAGTCTGCAAGAGTTCGTAATCTCCGTGTTCACATGGCGAATGAAAGAACATTCCTCGCCTGGGTAAGGACGAGCATAGGGATAATGGCATTTGGTTTTGTTGTTGAAAAGTTCGCCCTGTTCATAAAACAAATATCATATTTTTTAGGGAAATCAGGCTTACCGGGGGCCACTGCCACTGCCACTCCCCCTCCTTCTCAGGGATATTCATCAATCTTTGGAATATTTCTTGTTGGTCTAGGCGCCTTGATGGGAGTGCTTGCATTTATCAGGTATAGAAAGGTTGAGAGACAAATAGACGAAGACACTTATCAACCCTCGTTAATACTTGATGCACTGCTTGCTATATTAGTACTTGCTGTCGGAATCTTCCTTATAATTTATTTAATTCACAGTATTTAGTCGGGCGATGTTGTTTGAGAATCTGTAACTTGCAAGCAACTTCCCGCGCCTCCGCTCAACATCTGTGCCCTAACCAGCCTTATCTGCTCATAAGAGAAAACATCGCCGAGTTGCTCCTTTATGGGGCGAAGAAATTCAGGGCCTACATCCAGCATGACTTCTGTAATCATCGCCTGTTGTTCTTCTGGGACGAAACTGCTGATGTCTATGTTCTCTCCGGCTAAGATTAACTTTTCCACATGGGATGCAATGGTGTTTATAGACAGGGATCGTTTCTCTGCTATTTCTTGCAGGGTTAAGCCCTGGTTGTAAAGCTCCAAAGTCTCCTGGACGGTGGATGATTTGGTTTCTGAAGGCCTTCTCTCTGCGTTTATTGTTACCCTGTTCTTTGGCGCCACCTCTTGGGGCTCGATTCCTTTTGTCCCGCAATACTCGCGTATACTTTTCAAAAACGCATCGCCGTACTTTTTTAGCTTTACCTCTCCGACGCCGCTGATGTTCGCAAGGTCATTTAACTTGCCTGGATAGTATGTCGCCATTTCTTTTAGCGCTGTGTCGTGAAAGATAACGTAGGGCGGCAGGCCCGCCTCGTCTGCGAGTGTTTTTCTAAGGTCTCGCAATATCTCAAACAGCTCATCGTCAAAGTTATCGAAGGCCTTATCGATGCCCCTCTTCAACTTCTTCGGTTCAACCTTCTCCAACTCAACGGATGGCTGTGTAAGGAATACTTTCTCGCCCCCAGATAGAACAGCCACGCTCTTTTTGTTGAGCTGGAGAACAGGGTATCTGTCGCCTTCCATGTCGATAAATCCAAGATGGACGAGTTCTCTAACGATTGCTTGCCACTGACTTTTTGAATATTCTTTTCCGATACCGTATGTGCTCAAGGTGTCGTGGCCTCGCTCGATGATCTTTTTGTTTTTTGAGCCGAGGAGGATGTCGATAATGTGGTTTGTGCCAAAACCGCTTTGAACACGATGGATACAGGATAGAACTTTTTGTGCGGGGATTGTGGCGTCAAATTTTTCTCTTGGCCTTAGGCAGATGTCGCATGCCCCGCAGTTCGGCTCATCAAAATCTTCGCCGAAGTATCTCAGGAGTGCCTTGCGCCGGCAGGCGTTACTCTCACAGTAGTCGGTCATCTCTTTAAGTTTTTTATAGGCGATTTCCTGTTCCCTTAGATTGCTTTTTTGCCTGATAAAATACTCTATCTTGATTTTGTCGCCGTAATTGAAAAAGAGGATGCAGTCGCTCTTGAGCCCGTCCCTGCCGGCTCTTCCCGTCTCCTGGTAGTAGCTCTCGATGTTCTTAGGTAAGTCGAAGTGGATGACGTAGCGCACATCTGGTTTGTCTATCCCCATCCCGAAGGCTATGGTGGCGACTATTATCTCGGCATCGTCTCTTATGAACCGCTCCTGGTTCGCGCTTCTATCCTCGGCGGTCATGCCCGCGTGATACGGTAGGGCACGGTACCCGGCGGTCTGCAAATCGTATGCCAAGTTATCCACCTGCTTGCGGCTCTGGCAGTAGATAATCCCGGAGTCCCTTTTGTGTTCTTCTAGATATTTTAATAGCTGCCGGTATGCGTTGACCTTGGGTTCAATCCTGTAGTGGAGATTTTTTCTATTGAAGCTTGCCCTATATCTCTTACAGTTGGGGATATTGAGCTGATCCGCTATGTCACCCTGGACATGGCTTGTGGCGGTGGCGGTAAGTGCAATAATCGGGATGTTGGGGTAATTTGCTTTAAGGGTTCTAAGCTGCCTGTACTCCGGCCTGAAGTCGTGCCCCCACTCGGAGATACAATGGGCCTCATCCACGGCAAAAAGACATATGGGAAGCACCTTTAAGAATTCAAGAAACTCCGGCATCATCAGCCGCTCGGGTGCGACATAAAGGATTTTTATCTCGCCTCTCTGCAGTTTGGCCTTCGTTCTGTGTATCTCAGAAGGCCCGAGGGTGCTGTTGATAAACGCCGCCGGAACCCCGTTGGCGACAAGCGCATCCACCTGATCTTTCATCAGGGCGATGAGGGGCGACACGACAACGGTTATCCCGTCAAGAAGTAAGGCCGGCAGTTGATAACAAAGCGACTTCCCTCCACCGGTCGGCATCAGAACCAGAACATCCTTGCCGCCGAGGATGTCTTTTATGATATCCTCCTGCAGCGGCAAAAAGCTCGTGTATCCAAAATATTTATTTAGAGTTGCAAGCATGAAACACCCCACGATCATCCTGAATTAGTATAATCTATTTAAAGATAAAAGCTTCTCGCGGAATATTAATTCATTCTGAGGTGCCGCTTTATGTCGGCAATGTCGGTCGTATTTTTTTCGATGGCTTTGGTGTTTTGCTCGCCCTGCGTCTCAACTCGCCTTATCCAGCTGATGGTAGCAGCCCTCTCCTGGTCTAATCGGTGGAGAATGGTCAGCATTTCATCTTGGCCCGTAAGCATTTCTTGGCGTAATAAAGATATTTCTTGTCTTACAGATACAAACTGTTCGTCGTGATCGAGAAGTTTTTTGGCTAGGGCATCAAACCTCGCATCGTGCTCGTCAAACCGCTTATCAACTTGCTCAAATCGCTTATCGACCTCGTCAAACCGCTTATCAACTTGCTCAAATCGCTTATCGACCTCGTCAAACCGCTTATCAACCTCATCAAATCTTTTATCAAT
>CADDYS010000103.1 GCA_902810715.1 bacterium
ATTTAGCTCAGCCGGCTTTTTCTTGCCTTCTGCCGGCTGTGAGATTGAGGCCTTGTTTGAACATCCCGTCGAAAGAGATATTGTAAGAAACATCGCCGCTATAGCTGCATACAACAATGTACCAATCTGTTTTGCCTTTACCACATCTCTCGCCCTCCTTCTTCCCGGCGATACATAAAATGATGCGTTGAATTAGTGATACATCGGCACTGCTGCAAACATCTCGCTTAAGGTTTTATTGCGCCGGCCATCCCCGCGCTCATGCTCAAGCCCGGGGATGCCGATTGCGTCGGCCCGGCATTGCCTGCAGAGTCTAAACACGCTAATGTGCCGCTCGGCCCTGTATCTTGCATCCTCAAGGTCAAGACAGGTAGGAGCACGGTAGGTGCTCATCTCGCCGATCGGCATAAGGGGCATGATATTCATAATATAAGCACCTGCTTCGCTCACGGCTTGAGCCAACTCCTCGATGTGACCGGCGTTTATCTCGGGCACGAGAACGGTGTTTACCTTTACCGCAAGCCCCTTTCTGGCCGCCGCCTTTATGCCCTCAATTTGCCGCTCGCTGAGTACATCGAACGCGTCTTTGCGGTAGGTTCGTCCATCTAAATAAACCCTCTTATAAAACTGCCTTCCCACCTCCGGCTTGACTGCATTTACGGTAACGGAGATGGTTGATACACCAACCGAGACAAGCTCTTCAACCATCTCCGCCAACCGCAAGCCATTGGTGCTTATACACTTTTTTAAGTCGGGAAACCTCTTATGTATGAGTTTAAGCGACTTGAAAGTCGCCTTATTTGCCAGGGCGTCGCCAGGGCCGGCCACCCCAATAACCTGGATACTTTTATCCATGGCGACCACTTTCTCAACCATCTCAAGCGCCTCAAGCGGTCCTAATATCTTGTAGGCAACCCCGGGGCGGTTTTCCGAGCTGCCTATCTCGCGGTGGCAATAACGGCACTTTATGTTGCATGCGGGCGCCACCGATATATGCATTCTACCTACATTGTTGTGCGCCGATTCGTCGAAGCACGGGTGTCCGTGTACATTTATTGCGCCCATCTCTGACTCCTCCCTCTTGTTCCGTTTAAGATATTTGCCATCTCGTTTATCGTCGCGAGCGTTCCTCTATATCCAACAGTGATCCTCGAGTTGTTTCCTAAGACCTTATATACGGGAAACCCCATCTGAAAAAGCGGTATTCCCAAGCGTTTTGCAGTATCTTCACCGTGTGAGTTTGCGATCAAAAGATCGTAGCTCCCATCGATAGAAAATAGATCCCTTGTCGCCATCTCAACATTCGCACCCATTTCATAAAGCCATCTCGACGTCTGGATTGAAAGGTCTGGCTCGAGCGCAAGGCAAATCTTTTTGCCCCCGTAGTAATAATGGGCATCTCTCATTCCATCTATTAGAACTCTTCGCTGCCTCTCATGTTTTGATGGGATGGGCTGCCGGCTCAACTCTGAGAGTAAACCCATAAGGGCATCTGTATCTTTTAGCCCCGAGATGCTATCAAGCACCTGGTGTTCGACGTTAAATTTATCTTTTAGGATTTTAGCCGCCGGCTCCATGCTTGCCCCAATCGCTATCGTAAACTTAGACAGGCGCATTGTTTTTATCTCATCCAGCCTCGTCCCGCCAACTGCGAGAGCCGAAAAACCTTGCCTGCTGCCATCAAGAGCAGATAAATCCGGTAAGATAATTGGCCTTAGGCCGAAGGACTCGACTATCTCTCGTAGTTCAATAAAATCAGCCGGTGTGAGGTGGGAGCCAACTAAAATATTTACCTGCCCCTCAAGAGACGACTCGTCATCGATCGTAAATAACGAACCGTCGGCTAAACTCAAGATCTCTTCGACCGCCCTTGCGTAGCCCGTCTCAAGACCCCCGATATAATCGGAAGTCGGAATATGTACAACCTTGGTCGACTTTAAGCTCGATGCCTTGAATGTTTTTATAATCCCGGCTATATCATCGCCTTTAACCTCAGAAAGCCCCGAAGAAAGGATTCCGACCACATCCGGGTTATTTTTCTCTATGAAATTTTGCGCTGCATTGGCCAGGGCATTGTCGCTTCCCATAACTACCTCTTCGACAAAAAGCTTTGTACTGGCCAATGCGATCGGCTCTCTGAAGTGTTTTGTAAGAAGCACCTTTCCAAGAAAGGCGCACCCCTGCGCCCCATGAATGATGGGAAGGGCGTTGTGTACCCCCTGAAACGCTATTGCAGCACCAATCGCCGGTGAGTGTTTTAGAGGATTTATAAAAACATGTTGACTAGGGGCTTGGGATGATAGGCTTGGTGTTACCCCTGACTCCTGCCGGCTAAAAAACTCAATGCTGTTACTTATCTCTCTTGCGAGGTTTACAAGACCTTTGTATCCTGCATAGGCAACGTGTCTCTCCTGGTTAACATCAACAAATGGGTAGCCTTCCTTCATCGCCAGGTATTGATTGCGACCACCCGCAATTAGCATATCCGCCTGTCCCTGCCTCATAAGCCTAAGGAGATTTTTGGCGGCGACATCTTCAACCAAAGGTGCATTTTCACCCATCAGTTCTTTAATTTTCTCTTCATCTTCAAATGTGCTCTTTTTTGTGCCCACCGCTACTATGTCGATACCTAAATCGCGAAGCGCCGAGATAAGCGACCAGCTTTTCACCCCACCGGTATAAAGAACAGCCTTTTTACCCTTGAGATGAGCATACTCTTTTAGTTCATCGGCGAGTTTCTGCTCTTCTTTTTGGATTAGAGATTTAACCGTTTCTGTTAGACGACGAGCGTGGGATTGCCACGTCGGCCCAATGGCCTCCTCGCAATGACAATCCCTGGACCCTTCAATCTTCTCGGCTATCGCCCTTAGCGCTTTTGCTATCTCAGTCTTGCCGAAAAAAGACACCTCGACATAGGGAATGCCGTATCTTCTTTCCATCTCTGTCGCAATATTAATCAGAGCGCGGCTGCAGACGACCACGTTAAGTTTCGCATGGTGCGCGTACGTTATCTCTTCAAAAGCCGCATCACCGGTAATTCTTGAGAGGATTCTTATGCCGGCATCTTTAAATATGGGCTCGATGAGCCACTGGTCTCCCGCGATGTTATATTCGCCGATAAGGTTGATATCATAAGGTGTAGTATGGGGTGGCTTTCCTGTTCCTATGACGTGCTCTAACAAGACCTCTCCTGCAATCCTGTTGCCTAGATTTTTTGGGCCGGCAAAGCCCGGCGCATTGACGGGAATTACGCGGATTTTTAATCTGTCATTGCGAAGAGGCGGCGAAGCAGCCGACGCGGCAATCCCTGTGAGTTCGGAGATTGCTTCGCCTTCGGCTCGCAATGACAGTTCGGCTCTCTTGCAGACCGCTTCAATATCTTCGCCAATTAAACCGCTGACGCAGGTTGCATAGACAAATATGGCTTTCGGCTTCACCGACTCATAGGTCTGGATGATGGCTTTGTATAGTTTCTCCTCGGAGCCGTATATTATATCTGTCTCGCCCATGTCTGTTGTAAAGCCCATCCTGTGGAGATTGCCTTTGGAGGATAGCGATCCCCTTCCCTCCCATGAGTTGCCGGCGCAAGCAATGGGGCCGTGGACAATGTGTGCGGTGTCGGCTATGGGCTGGAGCACTATCATGGCCCCGTCGAACGCACAGGATTCACCGCCTCTTGCCCGGCACACTTTATTCTTTTTTTCTGCGTTGCAGCCGCCCTCCAGAAGCTTTTTTGTATTAACCAGCATTTGACCCACTTCCTACATTATCAACTCAACATCCTCATCCGACGCATCCCTGTCGGCCCTATCTAATAGCGCGTCGTCGATCATCTTTACTAATCTCATACCACCTAAATATCCTACTATCGGAAAGTACTGGCCGTATGACCTATCAAGAATTGGGAATCCGATCCTTACAAACGGGATGTCCTCGGCCCTTGCGATATACTTTCCGTGAGTGTTGCCGATAAGAAGATCAACCGGTTCGTTCTTTATGAGCTGGTGCAGGTAAAAGAGATCCCCCGGGCATTTTACGTTGGCGTCTTCTCCGATAATCCTCTTTGCTTCTTCAACAAAACCATCTGCTGGAGTTCCCGTTACTACATGAACCGGTTCCATCCCCATCTCCGCAAGCAAGGAAAGGATTCCCAAAACCGTATCGGGGTCGCCATGCACGGCAACTTTTTTGCCATGGAAGTGGTAGTTTATATCGCCGAGCATATCGACAAGCCTGCCCCTGTCGTCCTCGACCTCTTCGGGTATTTCCTTGCCGGTTATCTCTTTGATAGCCATTAGAAAGAGGTCGGTGTTTTTTATGCCGATCGGTAAAGGCAGTACCTTTGCCGGCACACCAAACTCATTTTCAAGGCGAACAGCCGCGTCCTTGGAGGTATATCTTCCAAGCGCGACCGTCGCCAGGGAGTTGGCGGTGTCGATAAGCTCATCAACCCTCGTTCCGCCTTTAGGGTAGAGCCGATATTCGTTGGTCATCGGCGTATCGAGCACATCTGAAACATCCGGGAAGGTGATTGCCGGCACGCCCATCGCCCCCACAATTCGCTTTATCTCCCTTACATCACCCGGCTCTACAAAACCGGGGATGAGATTGACCTTGCCGTTTGGACTCCCCTTCCTGGCAAGTTGAGTCGCCATTGCAGCCGTCATATTGCTGAAGCCCCATATGTGCGATCCCCGATAGCTCGGGGTTGCGGCATGGATAACTTTTACGCCCTCCGGTATGTCGCCTTCCTCGTACATCACCTTAATAGTACCGCCGACATCATCGCCGATAGTCTCGGCAACGCATGTTGTATAGACAGCTATTACTTTTGGCTTATAGATATGAAGGACATTTCTTACAGCCTGCTTTAAGTTCCCAATTCCGCCAAAGACAGCCGATGCCTCGCTAAACGAACTAGTGGCCGATACAGCGGGCTCACGCAAGTGCCTCGATAGCTGCATTCTTAAGTAAGAGATACATCCCTGCGAACCGTGCCCCAAAGGCATGCATCCGTGAATTCCCAGGGCCGCCCATGCCGCGCCGATGGGCTGGCATGTCTTTGCCGGATTTATGGTAAGCACTTCTCTTTCAACAAATTCAACAGGTGTGTGATCAAGCATCTTTGCACCTCCATGGTGGCGTTGTAAACTGCCACGCCGGGTTGTTAACCATAGCGTCAACGTCCCTAGCAAAA
>CADDYS010000104.1 GCA_902810715.1 bacterium
GTATCTCATTATATAATGAGATAAGGGATTCCGCCGAAAGGGAAATATTGATGCTGTCCGATGACCTTAAGTCGCAACTTGAAAAAGCACTAGCAGAAAATGCCAAGCTTCGTGATGAGAACCGTCGCCTAAGAGAACAACTCGGACTGCCGGCCACAGACATCGAATCTATAGTAGCCGAACCGATACAAACCACGATTTTTGAAACAGACCAGGGTCCAATTGCTATAACCAATCTATCATCTGCTGAAGATAAAATAGCCTTATTCAAAAGTCTTTTTCGGGGACGTGAAGATGTCTTTGCCTTGCGCTGGCAGGGAAGGGACGGTAAATCCGGCTATTCACCCGCTTGCCTTCATGAGTGGGATCGAAGCCTATGCGCAAAGCCGAGGATAAAGTGTGCAGAGTGCGAGAACCGTGAGTTTCGGCTGATTACAGACGAAACCATCAGCAATCATCTATCAGGAAAACATACAGTGGGCATTTATCCACTTCTATTGGATGAAACCTGCTGGTTTCTTGCGGTCGATTTTGATAAGGCTGTCTGGAAGGATGATGCCCAAGCTTTTATGCGGACCTGCAAAGAGAAAGGTATCTTTGCTGCAATTGAGCGCTCCAGATCAGGGGAGGGTGCTCATGTATGGATACTCTTTGATCGGCCGATTTCTGCATCGCTGGCCCGCAAACTTGGGTGTGCACTGCTGACACGAACCATGGAAAAGCGGCATCAGCTCGGCCTCGACTCATACGACCGCCTGTTTCCTAATCAGGATACTATGCCCAAAGGCGGCTTTGGAAAGATGAGCCCCGTCTCGACACTTTGTTTTTAGTCATGCCCATCTCTTGGAAAGGTACATTACAGCAATATGCTGGTCGGCTTCACAGATTATATGAGCGTAAGAACGAGGTCCAAATATACGATTATATTGATATCCATGTTGGAGTACTTGAAAGAATGTATAACAAAAGGCTTAAGGGCTATGCTTCAATTGGTTATAGGGCCAAAGGAGAGAGCAACGCATCAGATTCCATAGATACTATTTTTGACGAACATAGCTTTTTGCCTGTCTACAGAAACGACATCGTGCATGCACAAAGAGAGGTTTTAATAGTTAGCCCCTTTGTTACTAAACGACGGGTTATGCAAATGCTACAGTATTTTAGCGCTATAGTTGGCATTCGGGTAAAAATAACCGTCATAACGAGACCGGTCGAAGATTTTAGTGAGAAGAACAAGCTGGCCTTGGAGCAGATTTTTAACTTATTGAAAAATGTGGGGATAAACATATCGTTCAAATCAAATATCCATCAAAAATTTGCTGTTATCGACAAAAGATTAGTGTGGTATGGGAGCGTAAATCTTTTAAGCTTTGGGAGAGCCAAGGAAAGTATCATGCGACTTGAAAGCCCCAGTATAGCAAGTAAGCTAATGAAAAGCATTGGGTCTTTTCCTTCAATGCGTAAAGATTGAATTTTTATAATCCTCCGACCTATCTCTAATGAGCTTCACAACGTCGCGCTTCGCATCTCTAATCCTCATTGGGCCCATTTTCATTCCTAGGGATGATTTACTACATAAAGGCTATCTTGTAATATTTGTTTGTTCATACCTAACAAAGGTCCCTTTCCGCATGTCTGGTTTACGCCCTGAGGACAGTTAAATATAGAAACTTAAAAGTGTAGGCGATTGTATCAGTCTAGCAAACAGGGTATGCGGATGATCTATGTTCTTCTGATTTCAAGCAGTGAAGTGGTCGCAGCCGGGATACGCGAAATACTATCTAAAGCTGACGGAATTTTGGTTATTGGGGTTGCTTGTAGTATTGAAGAGGCTGAATCACTGGCCAAGCAATGGGTACCAGACATAGCAATCATCGATATACATCATCTCGTAAGCGTTCCAAAATATACTGAGCTAAAAGAACTCGTCGACGGGCTAAAATCCTTATCAAAACAAATCGGTTTTATCAACTTGACCGACTGGAGCAGCAGAGTGCTCTTTGAATTCCATTGCGGCCTGGGCATTAGGGGCTATTGTTTAAAGACAATTTGCGGTGATGAGTTGATTAAGGCCATTAAGACCGTTGCCCAGGGAGAGATCTATATTCACGACAATTACGCTGAGAAAGTTTTAGAAGATGGCCGCTCACCATTCAATAATTTAGGGAGCTTACTTGGTGATCGCCAGATGGAAATATTGAATCTTATCCTCCACGGGTATACTAACCGTGAAATTGCCGATCGGCTCTATATAAGCCTTTCTACAGTTAAATCGCACGTAAGAGTGATTTTGAAAAAATTAAATGCGCGGGATAGGGCCGATATTATCTCAAAAGCGCTCCAAGATGTGATAGGTAACGATACCAGGGAAAGCTCATTTTTTAAATGGTTTGCCGACCTTTTTACTCTTTAGTCCTTGTGCAGTTAGTAAATCCTTCTGTCAACCTTTTAAGCCAATGTGCCCTTAAAAGCTTTGCATGAAATCATACCTTAGGATGATTTAGCAATACTACATAGTAATCGATAGATAGCTATAATAAATCGACCAGAATAACCGCAAGGGATTACTTTAATGAATTATGACCAGAATAGTAACCAAAGGCAGTTTTTGTCAATTAAGGCAAGGTTGCTTATCCTTCTTATCGTAATGATTCTGCCCTTTATCGGGTTTTCTGCATACAAGGCATTTCAGATAAAAAGCAGCCTTGAGCAAGAGGCACAGAAGCAGAGTCTCTCTACTGCTCAAAACATCGCCCATGAGGTTGATGAGTATATTCTCTCAACCGGCGATGTTTTAATAGCTGTTGCCACGAATGAAGCTATGAAGACACAAAACTACGCTGAAGCCAAACCGTGGCTTAATGAGATGCTTACAAAATACCCGTTTTACCATCTCTTTGCTTTTGTTGATCTTAAAGGTGATGTCAAGGTCGCGGTTGTTTCACCCATCTGGGCTAAAAGTGAAGATGTGCAAAAGCTATTAAAGACACTTAACGTAAGTGATACCGCCTGCTACCGCCGGGGTGTAGTTTCTAACGGTGTTTCAGTTGGGGACTTTATGTACAGCAAAATAACAGGCATGCCGGTAGTGCACGTAACGTATCCCGTCTTCGATTATTCCGGCAAGAGAATCGGCTTTGTTGCGGCAGCCTTTGACTTAACCAAGATTCAGAATAAACTTATGCAATCCAAGACATCAAAGCACGCCGTGATTGCGGTTGTAGATGATAAGGGCATGATAATTGCTCGAAGTATAGACCCTAAGCATTGGGTTGGCAAAAACTATCGCCACCAGATGGGATTCGACGCAATGCTTGGCAGATCTGAAGGAATTGGCAAGGTAACGGCTCCCGGTGGCGTGGTTCGCCTCTTTGCCTTTGCAGGGACCACTCAAGCTCCATGGTATGTGAGAAGCGGTATAGATGAGAATTACATCCACAGCCAAGTAAAAGATCAGCTCATGAACCACTTCGAAGTCTTTATCCCGCTTTTGCTTCTCGCTATTCTTGGGTGGCTCTGGATAGGAAAGGATGTTGATGCACTTTACAAAGAGACGGGGTGGTTAACCTTGATTGACCCGCTGACCGGGCTCCTAAATTGCAGAAAGCTTTATTCCGATCTTGACCGGGAGTTCAGCTTTGCAAAAAGGTACAAAGAAAAGCTCTCCTTTATCATGCTTGACATCGATGATTTCAAGCGATATAACGACACCAACGGGCATCAAGCGGGGGACAAGACGCTGCGATTTGTTGCAGATGCCATTAAGATTGCGGTAAGAGATATAGATCTTGTCTATCGGTATGGCGGCGAAGAGTTCTGCGTAATTCTTCCCAAGGCCGACAAAGACGGCGCTCTGCTTGTGGCTGAGCGCGTACGAGAATGTATTGAATGCGCGCATTTTGATGGCGAAGAACAACAGCCGCTCGGCAAACTCACAGTCTCAGCGGGCGTTGCAACATATCCAGACGACTCGATCTCTAAGGATGGGTTGGTTAGATGCGCGGATGCCGCTCTTTACATCGCAAAAGAGAGTGGTAGAAACAAAGTAGAAGCATACTCAAAATCAGATACCATATCCGCAGATAAAGATATCCATACCTACGGACAGTGCATTTAAGGTGCAACAACACCCCCTCGACTTTCCTAAGTAATTTTGATATCATATCAACGCAGCTTAGAGATGTACTTTGCCGGTTTTTCCAGCAAATCTAGGTTTGAACAAAGTTCTGTCGGGTCGGTTTATTTTCTAGGGTGCGGACGTAACTCAGTTGGTAGAGTCACAGCCTTCCAAGCTGTTGGTCGCGGGTTCGAGTCCCGTCGTCCGCTCCACATTTTTTTTTGCGCCCGTAGCTCAGCTGGACAGAGCATCGGACTTCTAATCCGAGGGTCACAGGTTCGAATCCTGTCGGGCGTGCAAATTCTAGACCCTCCAAAAATGGCTTTGACGAGCCATTTTTTGTTTGGGGGAGGGTAGAGGGTTGGCAGGATTCGAACCTTCTTCACAATCGTATGCTTTTATAGCTCACAGAGGGGTTCTTATGCCCTGGTAGATGTACCAGGGTTTATTATTTTGTTATCATAAGTCGATAGAACCAGTAGACTTTACTCCCATCGGCCAACAGCTTTTACGTGGAGATGATAGCGATGAATCGGATATATTACCGCTTGTGGTATCGATTAGATGGCACCGATGGCTATCTCATTTGGTTTTCTAACGATAACGATGGTATTGTGACTGAGCTTAATGGAACTGTGCCGAGCTTTCGTGATCAGGAATCGCTTTATGCATATGCGGCTAGCCATCAGATCGAAATTGATGCGGGGGAGCCACTTCTTCATGATTTAGACATTGTAGCTCGATGGCTGAGCAATCTACCCTCGACTGAGATTGACTGCGATGCGTTTCTCACCGCATGGAATCTTTTTCACGATCTAGCTACCTCAGTCAACAGCAATTTTGATCGCGATCGAGAAAGAACACAGCATGTCAAGAAAACTTAGTATAGAATTACCGCAGCCCAGGGATCAACTTAGACGAAGAGCTATGAATTGGGAAATAGTATTAATGACAGCTTGGCTGAGAAGGGTGGAAAGCGTTATTCACCTATAGGGGTGAAGAAGGACGGGGAGTGGACTCTACCATAAACCAGATTTTTCTTATTTGACAATGAGCTTTTTTATCTTGGGTGAAATTAAT
>CADDYS010000105.1 GCA_902810715.1 bacterium
GAGAATTCTCCAGGTAGAGCCATTTCTCCTGCTTTTATTGCTTAAAAATAGCGATTTTTTCTATAGCTAAATAAACTCACTAGCCTTTTCAATCTCCGCAACTATCCCGGCGGCGGAATTAGCAGGGTTACCGGCTTTTATTATTGGCCTTCCCACCACCAAATACGATGAGCCCACCCGCACTGCGTCGTACGCGCTCATAACCCGCTTCTGGTCGTGAACCTCATCGGTTGAGGAGCGAATCCCTGGCGTGACGATGACGAAGTTTTCTCCGACTACTTTTCTTACATCTGCAACTTCTTGCGGTGATGCCACAACCCCATCCAAGCCGCTCTTTTTTGCCAACTTTGCAAGGTTTACGACTTGCTCCGTGACCGAGTTTTTTAAGCCTATTTCCCCAGCTCTTTCTTGGTTTAAACTGGTCAGTACTGTTACCCCCAATAAAATAGGGGGTCGGACGCCATATTCCGCCGATGCCTGTTTCACCGATGCTGCGGCCTGCTGCAACATGTCGAGCCCGCCCATGGTGTGCACAGTTGCCATGTCGACGCCCATCTTAACGATCTCGCGACATGCGCCCGCCACCTGGTTTGGGATATCGTGAAGTTTTAGGTCGAGGAAGACTTTAGCGCCCCGGCTCTTGACCAACTCAACTACACCGCGCCCTTCGGCCAGGAACAACTCAAGACCGATTTTGTAAAAGATCGCGTTTTCTCCGATCGCATCGCATATGGATGAGACTTCATTTTTGTTGTTGACATCCAGCGCAACAATTAAGCGCTCTTTAGGATTAAATAACGACAATTAACTCCCCTGGTTACTATACTATAGTCTTACCTTACCAACCAACTGGCGGATATCGGTAAGGCCACGCTCGCTTAAGAACCGCTCAATTCCATTAATAATATCAATCATTGCGGTCGGGTTTATGAAGTTAGCGGTCCCGATCGCGACAGCGGTTGCACCTGCCAGGAAAAACTCTATCGCATCTTCTGCGGTCATAATCCCACCGATACCGATGATGGGCACGTTCACGGTCTGGGCGACCTCCCAGACCATCCTTACAGCAACAGGTTTTATGGCCGGGCCGCTCAAACCTCCGGTATAGTTTGCAAGCTGCGGCTTAAATGTGTTTATGTCGATAGACATCCCAACAAGCGTATTTATTAGGGAAACGGCATCGGCCCCCGCGCTGACGACGGCTCTCGCAATTTTGGAAATGTTGTAGACATTGGGCGTAAGTTTTACGATAAGAGGTAGGTCGGTATTATACCTTGCTGCTGCGGTAACTTGCTCTGCGAGCCTGGACGATGCGCCGAACGCTATACCGCCGGCTTTAATATTGGGGCAAGAGATGTTGAGTTCAATCGCGCTGACGCCTTCGATGCCCTTTAAGTCGCGGCAAATCTGGGCGTACTCTTCAAGTGTGTTGCCCGCAATATTTACTATGATTGGTATCTTGAATTTTCGCATGTAGGGAAGATCATGCTTTAGGAAATACTCCAGACCTTCATTCTGCAGGCCGATTGAGTTTAACATACCCGAGGTAGTTTCGCAGATGCGCGGCGGCATATTACCTTCCCTAGGTTTTAAGGTAACCGTCTTTGCAACAATCGCACCAAGGCGGCCGACATCAAAAAATTCGCTAAACTCGCGTCCGGCTCCGAAAGTGCCGGATGCGGGCATTACCGGGTTTTTCAGCTTTATCCCCGCTAGGGTAACGCTTAAGTTTACGCTCATACTTTACTCCATCAGGCCCACTACCAGGATTAACTATCCTCGTTCTCTTCCTGGATAATTCTTCTTAATTCTTCTTTATCCCTGGTTCGATCGTAAGAATAGCTATCGTGAACCCTGGTTTGTGGTTTTATCTGCCAGGTTTTTCTCTCTTTTTTCGGTTTAATCCGAATCTGTAATTTCTGCCGTTTCATAGTCATAACCGTCGAGCGGAAGTTGCTCGACATCGCTCCCACCCCACATAATATCACGCCCGTTAAATACCGGGCCATCTTTGCAGGTTAGCCTAAAGCCCCGCTTGGTCGCATATGTGCAACCAAGGCAAGCCCCTATACCACAGGCCATCTTCGCCTCAACAGATACCTGGCAATCAATGCCGAAGTCTTCTGCAGTCTCCGAAATCTTCTGCAACATTTTCTCCGGCCCGCACGCGTAGATTACCTGGGGGCGCAGTTGGTGCACAGTGCGGTTCAGAAGGGCCACTACGGTGCCGTCGTGCCCAAAGCTCCCATCCTCGGTCGCCGCAAAGGTCTTCTTTGCCAGTCTTTTAAAATCTATATATCGCAACAGCTCGGTTTTGGTTTTTGCGCCAAGCATAGCGTAGAACATGACATGGTTTTCAGTTAGCTCTTCCGCGAGAAAAAGAAGCGGGGCTACGCCAAGCCCCCCGGCCAGAAGCAAAGCCGACTTAATCTCCGGTGAGTATTTAAAGCCGTTACCCAGCGGGCCGATTACATCCAGCGCATCATGTATCTTAACCCTGGATAACTCGTCGGTGCCGCTGCCCACAACCTGGAATAATATCTCGAAAGCCCGACCAGGGACAACCCTATGGATGCTGAACGGCCTTCTAAGCAAGAACCTGTCGTTTTGATCGCCGCATAATACATGGACGAATTGACCCGGCCTGGCGCTCCGGGATATCTCGGGCGATATCAGCGTTAAATTAAAAACGCCGGGTGATATTTCCTCTTTTGATATGACATCTGCTTTGACTTGAAACATGTTTTTCAACTCTCTAGCGACGCCACATTTGTAGCGTCATTATGATAATCCTGTATTGCTTTTACGTCCAGTTCTCCACCAATTAAAGCTTCTATGCCCTGGACGACCGCCGTTGCCGCAGCCAACGTGGTTATACAGGGGACACCGTAAACTGCGGCGGTTGTTCTAATTTCATATCCGTCAATCCGCGTGCCCCTGCCCCAGGGCGTATTTATAACCAGACCTATTTCTCTATTTTTAATCAGGTCGATAACGTTCGGCCTGCCTTCCTGGACCTTTTTCAGCGCCACAGCTTCAACGCCGTTTCTGTTTAGCATTGTCGCCGTGCCCCTGGTTGCATATATATTAAACCCGAGTTCATGAAGCCTCTTGGCCGGGAAAATAATCGGTCTCTTGTCGCTGTTTCGAACGCTTATAAACACGTTGCCTTTTGTTGGGAGTTTTAGCCCCGCACTTAATTGAGATTTTGCAAACGCGTTACCAAAGGACTTATCAACCCCCATAACCTCGCCGGTCGATTTCATCTCGGGGCCGAGCACCGTGTCGACCTCCGGAAAACGCCCGAACGGGAGAACGGCCTCTTTTATCGATACGTGCTCGATGGGCGGAACTTCGAGAATTCCGATCTCTTTGAGGGTTTTCCCCGCCATTACTCTTGCCGCAATTTTGGCGAGCGGTATACCTATGGATTTGCTGACAAACGGCACGGTCCTCGATGCACGCGGGTTCACCTCAAGGACATAGACAATCTGCCCCTGAGCCGCATATTGAATGTTAAGCAGGCCGCGTACGTTTAACTCTTTCGCCAGTAGAATCGTGTAATCCTTTATTTGATTTACAATATCTTCACTTAATGTGTAGGGGGGAATCACGCAGGCGGAATCGCCCGAGTGTACACCTGCCTCCTCGATGTGCTCCATAATACCGCCTATAAGGACATCCTCGCCGTCACAGATGGCATCGACATCAACCTCTATCGCTCCTTCTAAAAACTTATCTATCAGAATGGGATGGTCCGGCGAGGCTTTAACCGCCTTTACAATGTAGGACTCAAGGCGCTCCTCGGAGTAGACTATCTCCATTGCCCGTCCCCCTAGGACGTAGGATGGGCGAACAAGAACGGGGAAGCCGATTTTTCTTGCGACTTCCAGTGCCTCCTCATATGAGGTGGCTGTACCGTTTGGCGGCTGGTTGATGTTGAGTTTACGCAGAAGCACCTCGAACCGCTTGCGGTCCTCAGCCAGGTCTATGCTGTCCGGGGATGTACCGATAATGGGCACCCCCGCATCGCCAAGTGCCGCTGCAAGCTTTAGGGGAGTCTGCCCACCGAACTGGACGATTACGCCTGTGGGATTTTCCCGCTCGACGATGTTCATGACATCCTCAAGGGTAAGCGGCTCGAAGTAAAGCCGGTCGGACGTGTCGTAGTCGGTCGAGACGGTCTCAGGGTTGCAATTTATCATGATGGTCTCGTATCCCTCTTCTTTGAGCGCAAAAGAGGCATGTACGCAGCAGTAATCAAACTCAATACCCTGTCCGATTCTGTTTGGGCCGCTACCCAGGATAACTATCTTTGGTTTATCCGATTCCCTTACCTCGCATTCAGACTCATAGGTCGAGTAGTAGTAAGGGGTGTAGGCCTCAAACTCGGCCCCGCAGGTATCAACCGTCTTAAAGGTGGCGGCAATTCCGGCCTCTTTTCGCCGCTTGCGCACCTCCGACTCGGTCGAGCCGGTAAGGTAGGCGATTTGCCTATCCGAGAAACCGTTTCGCTTTGTCTCTCGCAAAAGCTCATCCGGCATATCGGTAAGCTTATACTGAGATATCTCTTTTTCCATCTCGGCAATCTGGCGGATCTGGTCGATAAACCACGGGTCGATTTTGCTGAGGTCGTGGATCTTCTCGATACTCGTTCCGTTCTCAAGAGCGTATTTTATGTAATAAATCCTGTCCTGATTTGGGATTGCAAGTTTGTTGTTTACATCATCCGGGTCGATCTCGTCCCTTCCATCGGCCCCCAGACCGTAGCGGCCCTGTTCAAGCGAGCGTATTGCCTTTTGAAGCGATTCCTTAAAAGTTCGCCCTATTGCCATTACCTCACCGACCGACTTCATTTTTGTGGTGAGCGTCTGGTCTGTCTCCGGGAATTTTTCGAAGGCCCAGCGGGGAAACTTTGTAACCACATAGTCGATGGTCGGCTCAAAAGATGCCGGCGTCTCCTTGGTGATATCGTTTGCTATCTCATCCAGCGTGTATCCCACGGCAAGCTTTGCCGCCATTTTGGCGATAGGGAAGCCGGTGGCCTTTGAAGCAAGTGCGGAAGAGCGGCTGACCCGAGGGTTCATCTCGATTACCACGATTCGCCCGTTTTCTGGATGGATGGCAAACTGGATGTTCGACCCGCCCGTCTCAACACCTATCTCGCGCATAATCTCGATTGAGGCGTTGC
>CADDYS010000106.1 GCA_902810715.1 bacterium
CCATTAAAACAAGGATTGAAACGCATTTCGAACCTCCCTTTGTCCGGCCCGGGGAGCGTCCGATAGGATGATCCATTAAAACAAGGATTGAAACTTCCCACCGAAAAAAAAATAAAAAATATTTCAAAAAGTCCGATAGGATGATCCATTAAAACAAGGATTGAAACGATGCAGGGATACTTCACAGTCAACGAGGCTTGCTGTCCGATAGGATGATCCATTAAAACAAGGATTGAAACTACCGCAAACGGCAAATTGATTCTAGCGACGTGGAGGTCCGATAGGATGATCCATTAAAACAAGGATTGAAACCGAGACCTCGGCAAATAATAGCCATCGTTTGCAGGTCCGATAGGATGATCCATTAAAACAAGGATTGAAACCCCAGCTGCTTTAAATCTCTCGGAGTTTGCCATCATAGTCCGATAGGATGATCCATTAAAACAAGGATTGAAACATGGATCATCCTATCGGACATGGTTCATGGGAGAGGTCCGATAGGATGATCCATTAAAACAAGGATTGAAACCTCAACGCTGGCCATGCCAATTTTGAAAGCCCAAGTCCGATAGGATGATCCATTAAAACAAGGATTGAAACTCTTAAACAATTACTCGCCCAGTCAGAACATGCCGGGTCCGATAGGATGATCCATTAAAACAAGGATTGAAACTTTCAGCAGCAGCAGCTCGTGCAGCATTAGCCGCACGTCCGATAGGATGATCCATTAAAACAAGGATTGAAACAATGCTGGGATCAGAGATATAACAAGGCTTTTAACATCGTCCGATAGGATGATCCATTAAAACAAGGATTGAAACCATTATTCACCACAATGCTCGTCGCACCCACGGCAGAGTCCGATAGGATGATCCATTAAAACAAGGATTGAAACTAAGCGGCATCAGCGGCATTAGCAGTGGGATCCTGTCCGATAGGATGATCCATTAAAACAAGGATTGAAACACCACGGTCAGGGAGATTCACCCGCCGGAATGGGGTCCGATAGGATGATCCATTAAAACAAGGATTGAAACCCAACACCGTCTATCGTGCTCTCGGAACTGACGATGTGTCCGATAGGATGATCCATTAAAACAAGGATTGAAACCCTAAAAGCGATCTTCCCACCGCATTAGCCACGCTGTCCGATAGGATGATCCATTAAAACAAGGATTGAAACTCGAGGTTGTTTAGCGTCTTAGCAAGCTCATCTTTGACGTCCGATAGGATGATCCATTAAAACAAGGATTGAAACAGCTAACCGATACAAACGGTCGAACAAAAAACGAGACGTCCGATAGGATGATCCATTAAAACAAGGATTGAAACTTTCGGCACAAGCAGCTCGTGCAGCATTAGCCGCAGTCCGATAGGATGATCCATTAAAACAAGGATTGAAACGGGAGTCCGAAAATTCCGGATATTTTTTCTTCCATTGTCCGATAGGATGATCCATTAAAACAAGGATTGAAACCGAGCTCGAGAGCCTTTTTCTCTCCCCACTTTCTCGTCCGATAGGATGATCCATTAAAACAAGGATTGAAACAGTCAGCCTGGCGGCAAAGCTTTGATGAATACAGAAGTCCGATAGGATGATCCATTAAAACAAGGATTGAAACGCGATGTTTTCCGCATCTGTGGGAGACGGGCCAAAGGTCCGATAGGATGATCCATTAAAACAAGGATTGAAACATCTGGGAACTTAGCCCTAAGCTGGGCATACTCATTGTCCGATAGGATGATCCATTAAAACAAGGATTGAAACAATTCTTCCACATAATACTGATCGGCCGCAATGAGGTCCGATAGGATGATCCATTAAAACAAGGATTGAAACAGAAATATGCCGACGAGGCGGGAGTTTCGGCCAATGTCCGATAGGATGATCCATTAAAACAAGGATTGAAACCTCTAGCGGCGGCTGTAGTTGGCCCACTCCTTATGGTCCGATAGGATGATCCATTAAAACAAGGATTGAAACCAACATAGCTCCTCCACGCTCAAAAAACCAATCAAGTCCGATAGGATGATCCATTAAAACAAGGATTGAAACAATGACTTAGGTCTACAAAGCGTCTCTGACATGAATGTCCGATAGGATGATCCATTAAAACAAGGATTGAAACACCATCGCCCGAGATTACATAGAGCCAAAAATCGCGTCCGATAGGATGATCCATTAAAACAAGGATTGAAACAGCTAACTGATACAAACGGTCGAACAAAAAACAAGAGTCCGATAGGATGATCCATTAAAACAAGGATTGAAACAATACACCCGCATGCGTGTGATTACGACCACTGCTAGTCCGATAGGATGATCCATTAAAACAAGGATTGAAACCAGTGCAGACACGCAATTAGTATTAAGTGTTAACACGGTCCGATAGGATGATCCATTAAAACAAGGATTGAAACCGCCGCGGTCGAGCGGATCCTCGGCAATCTGTACGTCCGATAGGATGATCCATTAAAACAAGGATTGAAACTCAAAAACAAGAAAAAGCCGGTCATTATGAACGGTGTCCGATAGGATGATCCATTAAAACAAGGATTGAAACTGAGCGAAGAAGTCCCGCTTGATCTAGGCGAGGGAGTCCGATAGGATGATCCATTAAAACAAGGATTGAAACTTAATACCTGCTCGGCCTCTTCGACCATTCGCTTGTCCGATAGGATGATCCATTAAAACAAGGATTGAAACATATTTCGCGCGGAATAATTAAGCCCCTGGAAGGCTGGGACGTTCCTGCAAATTTCTATTTTCTTTTAACTTAGCAGTCTTATGTCTCGGCCGCTTAGTATAGTAGATAAAAAATTCGGATTTTTGCAGGAACGGCCCAGGAGCAATTCCAGCTGCTAAATTACACGACGTATCTGCCATAAATCTCCAGACATGTAAGCGCAAGGGTAAGTTGTATGCGCAAGGTTGTTATGTTAATAATTGTATTTAAAGTATGTTGCTGGTAAAGGGTCCGTTATCCTGCTTAACCAAATAAAATGGGTAAAATCAAGCGAGATTGCCATACCAGAGATTCAGCGTCCCTTCGTATGGAATGCAACTAAGGTTAGAAACCTCCTTGATTCGCTCTACCAAGGCTATCCGGTTGGTTATCTAATTGCATGGCGCAACCCAACAGTGAAACTAAAAGATGGCACAACGTCGGTTGGCAAACGTATCTTAATTGACGGCCAGCAGCGCGTAACAGCGCTTATGGCTGCTCTTCTTGGCAGAGAGGTACTTTCTAAAGATTACAATACTGTTCGCATAAAGATCGCATTTCACCCTATTGAGGAGCGTTTTGAGGTTTCAAACCCAGCGATTCGAAAGGATGCAGCCTGGATTGCCGATGTGGCAGAAGTATTTTCGCCCGAGGCGAGTCTTACTGAATTAACCGATTTATATGCTGAAAAGAACCCGGATACCGACCGCAGGCGCATCTCTCGTGTGCTTGAGAAGCTTCGCAAAATTATCTATAACCACGTAGGCATAATCGAGCTAGCAGACGACCTTGATATCGAGACGGTTACCGAGATATTTATTCGCGTTAACTCAGCCGGCGCAGAGCTTTCCCAAGCTGATTTTGCGATGTCAAAAATTGCGGTTAATGAAAAATATGGCGGTAATTTACTTCGCAAGGCTATTGATTATTTCTGCCACTGTGCTGTCGAGCCAGACTTTTTGTCGCGCATCGAAAAGAGCGATAAGCTATTTGCGTCATCTGAATTCTTTCCAATAATGCGCTGGCTAAAAGATACTAATGATGATCTCTATGATCCCACCTACACCGACATGCTTCGAGTGGCCTTCACGTCCCAATTCAAGCGCGGTAAGCTCCAAGACCTTGTAGCACTGCTTTCGGGTCGCAACTTTGAGACAAAGCAGTATGAGGAAGTTATTGCTGAGTCGTCTTTTGAGCGTCTCAAGGAAGGCATTGTTGCTTTTATGAATCAAACGCACTTTGAGCGTCTTACGATGATTTTGCGCTCGGCAGGATTTGTTATAAGCAATCTAATTGGAAGCAGAAACGCCGTTAATTTTGCGTATATCGTATACCTGCGTGGCAGAGCAGAAAAGATACCTGCTGACGAGCTTGGGCGATTAGTGCGGCGTTGGTATGCCATGTCGATATTAACCAGCCGTTATACGGGAAGTCCCGAGACAGCCTTTGATCTTGATATTCGCCAGATTGAAACTCACGGGCTTACAATATACGCAGATGCAGTTATTGAATCTGAGCTACCTGAGAGTTTTTGGGTGGGGATGCTCCCACAGCTAATGGATACATCGTCCTCGATTAGTCCATATTTTATCGCTTACCAAGCAGCACAGACTAAACTTGGCGACAAAGGGTTTCTATCACGAGATATAACGGTGCTTGACTTGCTTTTAAACCGCAGTGACGTGCATCATGTCTACCCACGAAATCATCTTAAAAAGCAAGGCCTTTCACGCGGGCAATACAACCAGATTGCAAACTTCGTGCTTGCTCAAAGTGAGATTAATATTGCTATCGGCGATAAAGCGCCTGAACAATATTTCACAGAGCTTGCCGAGCAATGTAGTGGCGGAAAAAAGCGATACGGTGGGATTACAGACCTAGAACAGATGCGCGAAAACCTACGCATGCACTGCATACCCGAATCTATGCTTGATGGCGATATTCCATCTTATGGCGATTTTCTTGAGCAACGTCGCAAGTTAATGGCGCAGAAAATAAAAACCTGGTTTGAGGTACTTTAATGACGATAGGTGACCGGTATCAGACATAACGCTATCTTCTAAGGTGATCGTTACAACTTTCAAAGGTATAAGTCACAACAATCAGGTAGTCACAACAATCAGGTGCCTAACTACGGGCAGAGGAACGCTGATCCCAATTAAATTTTAACCATAAGAGCAATCTCATTTAAAGCGCCGATTAGACTTATGGATTCTGCAGCCTCTGTTTTACCGGATACAT
>CADDYS010000107.1 GCA_902810715.1 bacterium
AAGAACGAATAAGAGAAGAGAATAATGGCGGGAATTAAAAAATATAATTAATCGTAAGAATAATTGTTCTACTTAAAGGCTATTTCTTCTATGGCTAACGATAATTATTATTACCATCTACTGATGATTAAATGACAATAAAACCTCTCGATGTTTCAATAAGCTTGACATCATAGCTGCAGCTCAGTCACATACTTGACCAGCTTCTCCAGCAACTCCAGGTTTGAATAGTGTCCACGGAGGACAGCAAATTTCTGACCCTCAAATGATGCCTTTGACAAGGCATTTTCTTTTTACCCTTTGTTATGGCCTATTGTTGTGGGCCGGTTATGGATCATCTTAGATCATGTACTTTTCTACGCTATGAAGACCAGTAATTAATGGTTGGGGCTTTACTTCTTTAGCAGTGATGTGCAAATAGTAATCCGGTTTCCTCAAGCCTTTGCAGCAAGTCTCTTCTTTCTTTTGCTAATACCTTTAAGCGTCGTTTCTTATACGGTCTAACCTGGGCAACTTCAAGGACGATAGTTGCAAATTCTACTATTTTCGGATTATTGGAGGATGCGAGTGTTTTGAGCCGGGTCACATTCTTCTTAGAAATATGGGATTGCTTCAAGAACCCGAATATCTCGTCTTCCTGCTCAATGCTTTCGCGTTTGTCCTTTGGCATCTTTAAGCATTCCTTGCATATGTGGACCCGATGGCTCTTCCCAGAAAACGCCTCGTTTGGTCGGATTCTCCCACAAATTCTGCAATAATGACCCATAAGAGTCCTTTCCTGATATAGTTGTTACCGTTGTTCTTTAATTAGGGTTGTATACGTCCATTGCTCGTAATAAGCGTGTCACATACTCGGAGCGAGACTCGCTGTTGGGAGCTTTTCCATTGCTCTTGCACCATGCGTTGAACTTGTCAACGTCAAAATTAACCTTGACCGGCTTGTAGCCTTCCTTCTTCAATTCTTTCATGGATTTGCCAACGTATTCCAACCACTCCTGATAGGTATCCTCCATGCATTCCGGATCGGTTGCTGTGGATTTTAATAAGTTCCATTGATCTTCTCGATACCAAGCTATTCCTATTTTCACTTCGTTAGCCCCTTAAGTGAAAGATGTAAACAAAGCTCTCTTTTCCGATTGGAAGGATCTCTTGCAAAATTCGTTCAAGCTCATCCTTAGTTTTTCCACCTGCAATGATAGTACCTTCAAGTATGGCAAACCACACATCGGTAAAACCAATTCCACGCAAATGCTTCCCATATGATCGTGCATTAATTTTACCCATTTCTTGATGGTAAAGCATCAAAAGGCTCGGGTCGCTGTTAACCAGTTCCACTATTTCTTCCCGATATATTTCGCGGTTACGTTCACTTTTTAGATAAAATCTTAGCCTGTCAGCATCGCTCTGCTTCTGCTCTGTAGAGAATGGAAGCGAGGTTATAATACCAAATCTTGATTTGGCCTCTTGATAGGCATCATTTAGGTCCCGGCGAATACCTGCTCCAAAGGCAATGGAGTAGGGAGACATCATGCCATCATATATAATTTGTCCCTTGAATGGCAAAAGAACTGCTTCAACCATGATTGGAAGATGCGAACCTAATATCTCATCGAATGTATCGGTAAGAGCAAGGACTCCACAGGCTTTTGGAGGAGTACCTGTATCAAGAAAGACCGCATACTTCTTAAGATATTTAAATATATAGAAAGTACCCCTGACAAAATCCTTCCAGCTATGAACTAGCGTCAACTCGTCTGGAGAAAAACTGAAAGGATTTTCCTTCAAAAAGGAGTCAATCAATTCAATATGATCATACAAAGCATTTCTAATTTTGACTTTTTCTTTAAGTGACAACCGCATAAACTCGTCCACGGTTGACACCTTGCAAATTATTTTTAGCTGTTGGTTAACATAAAACAGTAAAGCTGGATGCAATTTATAAAATAACTCAAGATCTTCTTCAGGCAGTTTCATTCTTCACGTTCCTGTATTGGCCTGCGTTCTCAAAATAGTTCAATGGATCGATACTATTTTATGCAAAATCTTACATGATTTACGATTGTGGTGCTAGACTTTACGGATTGATAGCTTTTGGCTAGATTGCTTACAAATTAAAAGGGTTAGAAGCTAAACTGTCAGTTGGCTATGAAAGAATTCAAAGCTGTCCAATTATGATAATGGCCAGTTTAATGGGATCTGCTCGCGAGGATTATGGATTGCGAGTAAAGCAAACGGCAGTTTAGTTGACAAACATTCATGGCTAGACTAGGATTACATCAGTGAAAAGTTACAAAGCCAAGTAAGTTGTTAGTATTCTAAAGCAAGACGGATGGTATTTAACTAAAACCACAGGAAGCCATCATCATTTCAAGCATCCAACAAAGCCAGGAAAAGTCACTGCTCCTTATAGGACCGAGAGCGAAGATATAAAGATTGCTACTCTAAAATCTATTCTTAAACAGGCTATGATTGACCTAAAGGAGGTTTAGGCAGTTGCGTTATCAGTACCCAATTATCCTTATACCAGCAGAAGAGGGAGGCTATACTGTTTTAGTTCCAGATCTTCCTGGGTGTGTCACTCAAGGTGAAACTGTAGAAGAAGCTTTTGAGATGGCCAAGGATGCAATTGCTGGGTGGATTGAGGTAGCTCTCGAATATAAGGAAGAGGTTCCAGGTTCAAGCACTCTGGAGAAGGTAGCTGGGCGCCTGGATGATATTCTTGAAGGCATTGTAGAAACTAAAGAAGAGAGAGACCGAGTAATCCTTGCCAATGTTCAGCTAGATCTCCCCGAGGTAGCTGCGTAATAAAGTTAAGGAAGTTAATCCCGTTTATCAGTGTAAAACTATATTATCTCAGTTCAGCGATGTATTTTATCAATCCTTCCAATAACTCGATGTTTGAATAAAGTCCACTTAGGGCAGCAAAATTTTTACCCCGAATTATGGCTTTGACAAGCCATAATTCTTACTTTTACCCTTTGTTATGGCCTATTGTTATGGGCTGGCTATGGACTGTATTGGAGAAAAGCTGAACCCTTGAAGTTTCACAATTGCACACTTTTTCGGTTATCCCGTATTAAATTAGCTGGTAGTGAGTTTGACCGGTGTCTGACACCGTGTTCTTCATTCTGTGTTAATATAGGTATACGCCTACACAAGCGGAAGTTTTTACGGGTAGATAAAGGAGATGGCTTTGAAACGTTTCTTTATTTGCTGTTTAGTTATAGCGGTTGTAATCGGTATAGCTGGCTGCGGCTTTAAAGAAGCTAATAAGTCGCAGAGGGCCCCTGTTTACCCGCAAGACATGAGCAAAAAAGAGCTTGATGCATTAGCAGAAAAAGCCGGGGAAACCGCATCACAAGAAGCAAAAAAAGCGGCCGAAGCGGGTGCGCCTTGGGCGAAATCGGCACCTATCGATGCCAGCGGGCCCCGCGTGGTTATTGAGACAAATCAAGGCAGGATCGTCTTTGTGATGTTCCCCAAGAAAGCGCCTAAAACCGTTGAAAACTTTATAAAACTTGCAAACAAGGGATTTTATAACGGTCTTAAGTGGCATGGGGTTGTACCTGGTAAAATTATTCTAGGCGGCGATCCATTAAGCAGGGATGCCAACTCAAAAGATATTGGTACGGGGGGCCCCGGCTACACAATCAAAGCAGAGTTCAACGATATCCATAACATTAGAGGGACTGTTGGCATGGGGCGCACGAAAGATATAAACAGCGCCGGTAGCCAATTTTATATATGCCTATCGCCCCAGCCAAACCTCTACGGAAAGTTTACTGTTTTCGGCCAAGTTGTCGAAGGTATGGATGTCGCAGATAAAATCAAGGTTAACGATACCATGGCGAAGGTTTATATCGAGGGAGAATAGTCCGCCCAATCTAAACACCGTTCAATCTAGAAATGAGCTCCATATATACGTTAATCCAATAATTACGTATCCAATATATGACAAACATTTAAATATTTAGTGTTTGATCATTAAGTAATGTACTTTTTACGCCGATAACAAAACACGATAGCCACTACAAAACCATATGGTAATACGACGGTAAAACTGTAAGTTCAGGATACCTAAGAGATGATGATTGAAGAGTATGACGCACCTCTCATAACAACGGCAATAAGCAAGTACTCAGCTGAACTGGCTGAGTATAAAAACATAACATCCTCAATAATTACAAAACTTGGCGGCCTGCAGAATTTCACCGAAGAAACCTTCCTAAAGATCGGCGATAAATTGCCGGATATCAACCGTGGCCTGCATGAAGTTGAAAGCGATGCAGACCAACTGCTTGATTACTTTAAGAAGGAAAGCGGACTATTAAGTAGCGATCAGGGAGAAACATCAAGCGATCTAGGCAAACTAAATCGCGCCTTAAAATATCTGATTAAAATAGCCAGTGACCAGGGCGATGCGTTTCTAAAAATGAGCGAGATGATGAAGCGCATTGAAAATATTAAGACTTCGATCGAAAGCATTCGCGATTTTGCGGCCGAGATGGAGATGCTTTCGTTAAACGCCGCCATTGTTGCTATAAAGGCCGGTGACTCGGGCCGTACTCTAAACCCGATAACGGTCGAGCTTAAAAAGATGGCCAACTCGGCAATTTCTCTTATCGATGAGATTGTAAACACCTCTGAAGAACTCGCCGGTAAGTACAGCCTATTCCAAGAATTAAGTGAAGAGCAGGCTGAATCTTGTAGAACCGATGTCCAGCAGGTTAGCGATGACCTTGGCAACAAGTATACGGTATTGCAGCAAAGCATTCTCGGCCTGGTCGGGGGGCTTGATATGATCACAACGGTTACAAGGGAATCTAAACAGCCAATCGGCGGCATTATGAACACCTTACAAATTCAGGATATTTTAAAGCAGTGCACAGACCATGTCCGTCTATCGCTGGAAAAATCCAGCAACGAGGT
>CADDYS010000108.1 GCA_902810715.1 bacterium
ATTAAAAATAATATATCCTCAATCAATGGGTTGAATTAGCAACAAAATAATAACAGGCTTAAAGAAAAGCTAGGGACACAGCTCGTTACTGTATCCCTAGCTCGATCACTAAGCTGCCGGGCGTTTTTCGCCTTCAGGGCGCTCCTGCGGCATGGCTTGCGGTGCGGGAGTTACACGAGACTGTAACTCCTGACTGGTTAAGAAGGTGTTATGCTCAATATCTATAACAACCAGGATGAGGTCCGCCAAAGCGTACAGGATTATCGCGTTAAAAAGCGCGACAAGTACAGAGGAAATTATTACACCGCCCGAAGCAGCTATCGCGATAGGTACGATTATACCGAAAGCCAACACTATCACCGCTAAAACCTTTAATACCAGCGATAATGTGTTAAGCACCGGGTATCTCCTCTCTTCGTTACGCATAACTATCACCTCGAATCATTTACTTTCTCAGGTCTCATCTTCCCGCTTTTTAAAATATGAAACAGCCCAAAATCGCATATTTTGTAATTGTCATGCTACAATGGTTTAGATAAAATGAGACGAAAACTGAAGGGGAGTAGCTACCTGCTTAGAAGAAATTGTTAACCACTTATATTCTTTTCGGAGTATCACTTATAATAATACTGGTTGCCTGCGAGCTTTTTAGTAACGGCGTCGAGTGGTTTGGCTTTAGGCTAGGCTTGGGTGAAAGCGCCGTCGGCAGTATCCTTGCGGCAATAGGAACTGCACTACCTGAGACGATCATACCTATCTTTGCAATTATCTTTGGCGCCGGTGGGGCGGGCGATAGTATCGGCATAGGCGCGATTATCGGGTCGTCTTTTATGCTTGCGACGCTTGCCATGTTCGTCGTCGGCACAGGGATATTTGTCTTTTCATTTACCCGCGGCCGCTCACTCAATGTTGATGCGCATATCAGTTCTATGTCCCGCGACCTTCGCTATTTTCTTACCAGCTACGGCATAGCGCTTCTTGCCGCAGTCTTACCGCTTCGTCCGCTAAAAATAATATTGGGCGCCATCCTTCTGGGTATCTACGTCCAATATTTCAGAAGCACCATCGTAGACGGCGGCGAGGCGGGCTCTGAGTTAAGACCGCTTCATTTTCACAGGAAAGGATTGCCTCCACGCTGGCGTTTCATTGCCCTGCAAATAATCGTCTCGCTTGGAGTTATTCTTTACGGGTCGCATCTTTTCATCGGTCAGGTCGTCGGCATATCTGAGCATCTCGCGATACCGGCGCTTGTGCTGTCTCTCTTGCTGACGCCGATTGCGACAGAGCTGCCAGAAAAATTTAACAGCATCTTGTGGGTGCGCAACAACAAGGATGTCCTGGCGATGGGGAACATTACAGGCGCAATGGTATTTCAAAGCTGTATCCTTCCGACGTTCGGAATTTTCTTTACGCCCTGGCACCTGACAGAGCCAGCCGTTGTTGCGGCTTCACTGGGTCTTGTCTCAAGCGCTTTAATACTTGCGACGTTAATATACCGAAAGAGGCTTCACGCCTCACATCTTATTGTTGGCGGCGCGTTCTACATCGGATTTATCCTGTACGTGTTCATGTTGGGCAGATTGGGCACAGGGTTTGTTACAAAAGCCCTCGCAAGCGTATTTAATTCGTGAAGCCGACTGCTTTAAGAAGAACATGCACATTTTCGGGATGTAAGTAAATCTACATAAAGATTGCAAAGTCGATTTTGTAATAATAGGATAATAAGAACGATTCGAGATTTGCCGAATAGCAGCGAGGTTGCGATGGTAACAATAAAAAGAGGATATGCAGCCGGTTTGGTGTCGGTACTACTTCTACTATTTATCATGCTTTCTTATTACATCGCTAAGCACCCTGTCAACGGATTCGACACGCATGTGACTTTATTTATGCAGTCGCATAGCTGGGATAGATTTCTTCAAGTGACTAACGCTATTATTGCATCATTTGCCTTCAGAATTATCTATCTGGTTTTCATTCTGGTGTTTATTCTTGCAAAGCGGTACTTTCTAACCGTCTTCGTCGCAGCCGCGCCCGCGTCCGAGATAATCACATCCATAATTAAAGCCGTTATATCGAGACCGAGACCAAGCGCCGGTGCAATCACCATCTACGACCCATCGCCGGGTTTTAGCTTTGTATCGGGCCACACGCTGGAATACACGATTCTTTTTGGTTTCCTGGGCATACTTGCAATCGAGGCTACCGAAGGACGCCCGCGCAGATACGTGTTGGCGTCGATTGCTTTTCTCATGCCATTGGTTGTCGGCCTGGGCAGGGTCTACTCTGGCGCCCACTGGCTGACCGATGTCCTTGGAAGCTACCTGTTGGGAATGGCAATACTTATATCAATGGTATGCCTTCTCAAGGGGGCTTTTGAGCCAAAATACAGGTTCAAGTGAGGCAACTCTTAAAAAGCGCTGGGCGCCGCCTAGGAGAGTTGATACGGTACGCTCGTTATAATCACGTTTGGCCAGAACATCAGACGCGTCTTCAAGATAAAGGCCGTCTGGTTATGAAGCAGCTGCTGCCACCATTTCTTGCACACAAATTCAGGGACGACAATTGTTATAAAGTCATCCGGGTGCTCCTCGTGTATCTGCCTGATCTTGTTTATAATCGGGCCGATAACGTCACGGTAGGGCGACTTAATAACCTCTATCGGGGTGCTGAAACCATACTTCTCCCACTTTTGCAGGAGATCGGTGGGCTCGCTTCTTTGGGTGTTAACGTAGATCACTTCTACATCACCGTTGTTTGAAATCATCTTCGCGTAGCGAAGCGCCTGCAATGTACCGCAATGAACACCGCCTATGCACATGAGAACCCAGTTGTTTGCCGGCTTGGGCGACCTTAAGTTACAGAGCGAAAGCTGCTCGGCAATGCTGTTATAATGCCTTTTAATCCGCATAAATAAAAGTATAAGCACCGGCACTATAACAACAACGATCCAAGCCCCATGGATAAATTTCGAAGAACCGATAACTATAAGGACGATTAAAGTTGTTACCGCGCCAACACCATTGATGATTGCCTTCGTAAGCCATCCTTCACCGCGCTCTTTATGCCAGTGCTTTACCATTCCAGCCTGGGATAGTGTAAAGCTTGTAAAAACTCCAACTGCATAAAGCGGTATCAGCCGGTGGGTATCACCGCCAAATATAATAATCAGAAGAATTGTGAAGAACGCCAGCGTGATTATGCCGTTTGAAAATGCAAGCTTGTTACCCCTATTCATAAGCTGACGGGGCATAAACCCATCTCGGGCCATCAGCGATGATACGCGCGGAAACCCCGTAAAGCTTGTATTCGCGGCAACGACCAAGATAAGCATCGTAGTCGCCTGGATAAAGTAATATATCGCCCCTTTACCGAAGACGCCCCGGGCTATTTGTGATATCACGGTTTCGTTAGCGACCGGAACAATATGGTAAAGACGCGCAAGCTCGGTTACACCCAAGAATATCGAACCCAAGACAATGGCCATCCAAACAAGTGTGGTCCTTGCATTATTTGGCTCCGGCCGCTTGAACGCCTGCACACCGTTGCTGATAGCCTCAACGCCCGTCAAAGCTGTGCAACCGGACGAGAAAGCCTTCAACACTAAGAATATAGATATTGGCTCAAGCGATGAGCTTACGATCTTACCGGTGGGTATAGATGTGTTGCCTGTAAAATATTGAAAAAAGCCGGCTCCGATTAATAGAATCAAGCCTGTAACAAATGAATAGGTCGGTATGGCAAATATCTTTCCAGATTCACGAACGCCCCTTAAATTTGCAAGCGTTACCAGCATCACAGCCACTATGCCGATCTCAACTCGATAGGGGTGCAGGATAGGGAAGGCCGAGGTTATAGCGGCAACTCCGGCTGCGATACTAACAGCGACAGTTAACGTATAGTCTATAAGAAGCGACGCGCCGGCGACAAGGCCGAACTTGGGCCCAAAATTATCTCTGGCTACCACATATGCGCCGCCGCCATTAGGATATGCCAGTATAACCTGGCGATATGAAGCGGTTAAAATAGTAAGAAGCGCAACAATCGCCAACGCTATCGGCAACGATATAAATAAGGCTCCTGCACCTGCTAAGACAAGAACTAGTAGAATTTCCTCCGTAGCATACGCAACGGATGAAATAGCGTCTGATGAGAATACGGCAAGTGCAATCGTCTTTATTAGACGCTCCTCGTGATCTCGCTCACTCTCGATCGGCTGCCCGAGAAGCACTCTCTTTAATGTCTGCGTTACCATATATTACCTTATTACGCTTTTTCCCCGCGATATTGATAGCCAACAAACGCTAACTTAGCCTATGACAACGATTAGAATAATATACTCCTAAATTATATGGTTGAGAATAGGCTATTACTAGGGGATTTGTAAAGTTAACCTAGAGATAATATGGCAGATGGGTTGCCATATAAGATATAGCGAGATTACTGAGTATAGTTATTTCTCGATAACTGTTATGTGCAGATACGGCAAGAGACAAAGCTACCCAGCGTAAAATCTTACGAAATGCTAGATATTTGCCGAAAGAAGAAACTTATTCCACTTCTACGATAAATCATTCCACAAAGGTAGCTAAAATATGACTTTCGTACTTTTAGGTGACAGCAAACAAGTAAAGTTCAATCTTTCAGGTGACAACCTTAGGCTTGCTTCTAAAGTAATCTCAATAATCATTAAACGAACATGAGGCTTATACTATCTTTACATCTACCAAATTCCTAGTTAAGCTATCTTGCTTATGTTCAGCAAAATATAGTCAATTTTACAGAACAAACGGTCACTTTAAAAAGATTTTAGTATTTTCTTTGTTCATGCATCGTCCGATGATTGTTCAATAGACCAGTCGGTACAAAGAACTTGAGTGCTGTGGTTAAGTTTTTAGGGT
>CADDYS010000109.1 GCA_902810715.1 bacterium
CAACCTTACCATATTGTTCAAAAGTCTTCCTTAACATATCCTCATCAGTGCTGTAAGCCAGGTTACCTACATACAGTTTCATCGCCTCTTGGGCTCCTTTCCTCAATATAGAACTCTAATACTGATATCTGCCCACAATTATCTACGCTTTAATCTATTCGCCAAGTCTTGTTGGTTCTCCTTGCTACTCTTACGAAGCGCTTTTAGTTGATCCTCAATGCTACGATTAAATGGTTTGCTATCACCATTTTTTCTGCTGCTATTAGCGGTCTGGTAACTTGGCTGGGATTGTTTCTCCTTCGGTGAGGAACTACGAGAGATTACTTTTACATCGACCGCAGAATCACCTTTGGGACCGCTGGCAATATTATACTCGACAACATCATTCTCCTGGAGGGATTTAAAACCTTCAGTGCTTATCGCTCTAAAATGAACAAACAAATCGGGCCCTTCGCCCTGCGCGATAAAACCAAAACCTTTTTGGCTATCAAACCATTTCACTTTACCTTGAGCCATATTTCACCTCCAGACGAAAGATGTGAGTGTACTTAATCGTCCCTATACAGGCAACATATACTTGATCACATCTAAATGTGATCGCATGGCTGCCGACCCAATTATAAGGAACTTTAATATTATCGCCGATAATTGAAGTTTTGTATAGTGGAAGACGACTTTTAGTTGAATGACCCGGTGAATATCCCTTATACTAGCTAATTATCGTGCCCAAAGGTAAGATTTACTAGGGGATAGGTTATGGATGGACTAAAAGCAGTAAAAATCATCGTTATTTATACCACAGTGCCAAGCGGCTGAAGCTCGTCGGGGCCGGCTGGTAGCTGTGGAGGCGATAGAATACTTATGGCGGAGATCAATAACCTATATGAGATTATTGAGGGGAAGTTCGACGGACGGGTTCAAGTCGCCTCATATAACACGTATTATGATGATGCATACGAGATAAGATTACACATTGAGCGCATCAAACGGGAATCAATTCCGTTGCCGGCCGTTTTCATAGACGAGGAACTGGTGCTTGCAGGTCGAATAGATGAGCCTGCTATCATGCAAGCTCTGAGCAATCGAGATCTGTACTAGGTTTTATCGGATGGGGAGAAGAAAAGATGTGTGGCTGTATAATAGGCCTTCTGGCGTTAATTGCACCGCGTTTTGTGCTTATTTTTCTCTGGTTCTTTACTAATTATATTTCATCAGTTTATCACTCGTTTATAATACCTCTATTGGGATTAATATTTCTGCCACTAACGACCTTGGCTTATGCCTGGTCTATTCATACTTATCACGGCGTTCATGATTTAGGGTTAGTTGTGGTGATAATTGCTTTTCTCATAGATATTGGAGTAATCGGTGGTGGTGGCTATGGCAACCGTCGGAGGTATTATCGCTAAACTATTCCTAGCCCTTCGTAGCACATTCCTAGCAAATACAATAAAGCTGCTTTCCGCCAAATCCTAAGGCTCTTAGCTTGACCCTTATATTGTCCTCACTTATTGTGCTCGGGTTATAATTTATTGTTAGAATATTGGTTTCCGCATCAGCTAATATGTCCTCGATGCCGTCTAGAGATTTTAGACCGTTACTCATAAGCGTAAAACACTGTGTGCACGATACGGCCGTTCCAAACAGAGTTAACGATTCCTTCGTCATATCCACCATCCCTACATCATTAATCGGCCGTAGTTGCCCGATTCATCGGGCGCGCACTTGGTAAAACGGTTAAAGCTACTCCGCGCCCCATAAATGGGGCAACTACGGGTAATTTTGATGCGCGTGACCACGCGTGACTATGTGCTTCAGCCGCTCGGGCCGCACTTGCTCGCCCTGATTGTAGATAACCGCTTTTGATCGCTATCGAAATGGCAATTTTTATATTTTTTCCCGCTGCCGCACCAGCAGCGTTGATTGCGCCCTAGGTTGCTTGGCGGTTGCGGCTGCTTTCCAAAAAGTCGTTTAATCAAATCCATGGATTTATTTTACCACGCGGGAAGGGGGAATTTAACTGCCAATAATTGGCAGTTAAATTACCGCCTGTTTTATGGTATGATAAATATTTAACATACTATAAGAAAGGCGGCAGAGCGTGACCACTTATAAGATTCACCCAATTGTTGTAGGCAGCAAAGTCATAGATAAAGGTATCATGACTTACCAACACGGCTATGGAACCGAGTACCATATCCCGATTTACGTGTGGTATCTCGAGGGAGGGGACAAGAAAATCCTCGTAGATACAGCTCTCATGGGAGTTTTGCCTTCTAAAGAAAGAGAAGAGAGAATCGGCGGTAAAATTCACACCTTTGAAGAGGGATTGGCCAAGTGGGGGCTAAAGCCTGAGGATATCGATATAGTAGTCCACACCCACCTGCATAACGACCATTGTGAAAACGACATTAAATGCAAGAACGCTGAGTTTTACGTCCACAAACTTGAAATCGAGACAATCCACAATCCGCACCCGCTGGATTTTCGCTACGAGCTTGATTTTATCGAAGAAGTTGAGAATGCGGGTAGGATAGTCGTCATTGACCAGGATGAGTATGAGATCGTAGACGGGGTGAGGGTTATCCATACACCATCGCATACCGCAGGAAGCCTAACGGTGCTTGTTAATACCGCAAAAGGTCTGGCCGCAATTACAGGATTTTGTGTGATAAACGATAATTTTGAGCCACCGGCAGCGATACGAGCCATTGAGATGGAGGTAATCGCACCTGGAGTGCATGTAAACTCCTATGAGGCCTATAACCAAGTGCTTCGAGTAAAGAAGCTTGCCGATATAATTATACCGCTGCATGAGCCAGGTTTTTCGTCTGTGGATACTATAGGCTAAAGTCGCTTGTTGTCCCGCGGCTTGTCGGCTTCGTTGATTACAAAGGAGCTTCCGGGCCATTCAGCCTCGACCGATTCTCTAACTTTTTTGTTAAAGTCACCGGCGCCTTTTGCGCTCAAAAGTTTTTTCTTAGACTTTGTGTCGCTGTTGGCCTTTGCAGATTTTTTGCTAGAGACCGCTTTGGCTTTTGGAGACTTATCGGCACTGCTTACCTTCGCCGGCGGTTTTGCTGAAAGCGGTTTTGAAGTGGCTGCCTTTGCTTTAACCGGTTTCACTGTCGATGACTTTGTTGTTGCTGACTTCACCGTAGCTGATTTCCGCATGGTTGTTTTTGCCACGCTGCTCTTACCGGGTTTTGCCGCACCGATTTTCTTTGTTTTTGGAGGCTTACTTGGGGCGCCCGCAGATACGCTTGGCTTAGCCGATGTTTTGGCCTTTGTGTTTGTTTTAGCGACTGTCTTCGTGCTAACGTTGGTCTTGGCTTTGCCCGGCTTACTTATCTTGCCGCTGGCCACCGCTGCGACCTTACCCGGGTGTTGTTTTATCAGAACATTTTTTAAAGCGTCCTCCAAAGACTCAAATTTAAACTCGTACCCCGACTCAAGAAGCTTACAGGGTAGAACACGCTGTCCTTTAAGTACCATCACAGATGCTTCTCCCAAGCCCATCTTAAGGAATGCGCCGGGGATAGGGAACCAGGACGGGCGGTGAAGCACCCGCCCGAGAGCCTTTGTGAACTCACCAATAGTGACCGGCCTGGGAGATGTTGCATTAACAGGACCATTAATAGACTGTTTGCGGGCGACATATTTTATAATTCCGATAAGATCATCCCGGTGAATCCACGAGAACCACTGCTTGCCGCTACCGAGGTTGCCTCCGGCAAAGAGCTTAAAGGGCGTGATCATGCGCCTAAGCACACCGCCATCGCCAAGCACGACGCCTATTCGGATAGGAACAACTCTTACGCGAAGTCTTTTAGCTTTTAGGGATTCTTCCTCCCAGGCTTTACAAACGCCCGCCAGGAAGTCGTTTCCGACCTTCTCGTTCTCGCAGAGGGTCTCATCGCCACGCGGGCCATAATAGCCGACGGCCGAGGCGTTAATAAGCACCCCGGGTCTTTTATCTAAACGCTTTATTGCATCGACTAACTTGCTTGTGGTGTTGATTCGGCTTTCGAGGATTTTTTTCTTTTTCTCATTGGTCCAGCGACCTTTGCCAATAGACTCGCCGGCTAAGTTGATGACTACATCAGCATCTTCTAGTGTACCTTTGGGGATGTCCATGTCGGGCGTCCAGCTAACGATGTTGTATCCCGGCCCCAATGCTTTTTCCGCAGAATTGGCGTTTCTTGCTAATACCGTAACCTTCCAGCCATCCTGCTTCAACTCATGGCATAACGGCACGCCTATAAATCCGGTTGCTCCAACTATTGCTGCTTTCATGTACTCCTATCCTTTCCACGATGATCCTTTAGAATGATTTCTACTTGCCGTTATTGTGTTCCTGCAAAACTTATTCAGGTTTCTTTAAAAGAGCATCCCTTAATGCACCTGCTTTGGACGACGGTACTCTTTCCATTGTTACAATCCGCCCACACTCGAGATATAGCGTAACCGTATTTTCAAATCGGATTATATCGATTGCTGACTTCTTTAACAAGACCTTATTTACCTTAGTAAGCGGTATTTCAGTATTTTGCCCTTTCGCCGAGACCAGTGCGTCCTTATCCGATACTTTTATGACCATACCATTTCTTGCTTTAACCTCGAATCTGATAATGCCATCTCCTTTTTCTGCCAGTTCAGATAGGTTATTGGGGCTTGATTAAAATTATATCATACCCTCGGGGGGTATGATATCAA
>CADDYS010000110.1 GCA_902810715.1 bacterium
TTAAATACACCTGGATATCCGCCTCTGAGGGCAGGCAGGTAAAAGAGAGCATAACCGAGTTTGTCAATACCTTGCAGGGGCTTGGCAAGTTTAGGGCGGATGCCGGCAGGCTTGATCCGGCGGTTGCCTCTGAGGTTATGAGTGCATCTGAGATGATCGAGCTGTTTCAGAAAGCGGGTGGGGCTTAAATGGAAAAGCTAGAAGTTAAGCTGAGGGAAAAAGCAGCAGAGCTTTTGGAAAAAGGTGAAGTTAGCATGGTAATTGGCTGGGGTGAAAGCTGGAGCCCGGCTAAAGCCACACCGGTATTTGCACGCGGCAAAGATGCTGCATCAAAGCTTGTCTTTAATTCGTTTTGTTTCAATAACCTGGCCGTGTATCTACCAAGATTTGCTGAGCGTGTAGCCATTTTTACTAAGCCGTGCGAGGCGGGTTCGATAGTTAGTCTTCTAGCTGAGGGAAAATTAAGCCGGGACAACCTCCATATAATCGGCGTTGCCTGCCGGGGGGTAGTCGACCCTATCAAGCTCAAAACGAGAACCGGTAATCTTGAGGAGTTGGCAGGAGCTCGCGTTGAAGGAGATTTTATCGCAGCTAAGAAAAATGAAGAAGAAATAAGACTGCCCCTGACTGAGGTTGTTTTAGAAAAATGCCTTAACTGCAGCGACTATGATGAGAACTTCTTCGATACAGTGATCGGCAAAGCAAATCACCTGCAAGCTACGCCTACGCCAAGAGTTCCAGAAGATGCCGATGCCGCCTGGTGGCGCAAGTTCTGGATGAAGGAGTTTGAGCGTTGCACCCGCTGCTACGCCTGCCGTGAGGCCTGCCCGGCCTGCTACTGCCGGGACAGTTGCTCGGCGCAGTCGCACCGTGAGAAATGGACCGGCACAAAGCAAGGCCCGGAAGAGGCGCTTATGTTTCATGCCCTTCGTGCTATGCATGTCGCAGGGCGTTGCATCGAGTGCGGCGCGTGCGAGAGGGCATGCCCGATGAGCATCCCATTAACCTTACTTCATAGCCAAGTTGGCAAAGCCGTTGAGAAACTTTTTAGCTTTAGGGTGGGAGAAAGGGCTGATGCGCCCCCACCCCTTCAGACTTTCAAGAGAGAGGAGCTTGAGAGAGATGCAAGCTAAGATATTAAAGACAGAAAACCTGCAGGCTTGGCTTGATAAGCTGGCAAGCTATGGGGAAGTCTATGCTCCGGTTAAGGGTAAGGATACATCATCTTTCGAGCGTGTTAATGCCGGGGTCATGCCGGACTTTAGCATCAGAACTGATGTACCTCCAAAAGGTTTAATATTCAGGCAAGCTGAAAAGATTCTAGCCTACACTGTGGGCGAAGATGGTTTGGAAATTAAACGTGCGGGTGAAGAAATATCCAACAGGATTATATTTGGTATCCGCCCTTGTGACTCGCGTGCCTTTGATATATTAGACGCCGCACTGCTTAACCCCTACGCGTCTGAGTATAGCTACTCCGTAATGCGTGAGAGAACCGTTCTTATAACGCTTGCCTGCAATGAGCCTGGCCAGACATGTTTTTGCACTACAGTTGACGGTTCCCCAGCCGGCAAGGTAGGTAATGTGTGGATAATAGATCTTGGTGATCGATACTATGTCGAGGCACTCTCCCCGTCGGGTGAGCAGGTAGTTATGTTAGGCGAAGGTTTGTTTATGGATGCTACTGAGGATGACAAGCTGCTTGTGCAACATAAGGAGCGCGAGCTTTTCAAAGCGGTATCAAGGTTCCCTGCTCCAACAGTCGGTGACTTGAATAGGATTTTTGATGATGAGGATTTTTGGAAGCGGCTTGCCGACAAATGCTTAAGCTGCGGCATGTGCACGTTTTTATGCCCAACATGTCATTGCTATGAGATCAAAGATGAAGGAAATCCTAAGTCAGGAGATCGTTACCGCATCTGGGATTCCTGTATGTTCAGCAATTTTACCCTTGCCGCCGGCGGCCACAACCCGAGAGTCGAGCACTGGAAGAGACTTCGCCAGAGGATGATGCACAAGTTCTCCTATTTTATCGAAAACTCTGGCGTTATCGGCTGTGTCGGGTGCGGGCGCTGCATAAGAAGCTGCCCGGTCGCATTTGATGTGCGTGAGTTCTTAAGAGATGCAGCCTTGGTTTGTACGGCCACGGTTGGGTCTATTGATGGGCTTCTGGATAGAGACAGGACAGCATGAGGATAGGGGTGATAACTGATGGCAGCCATAACAGACATGCTTGTACCGGTTAATGCTACCGTAACAGATGTTATCGGGGAGACGCCCGATGTAAAAACATTTAAGATAAAAATTGATGACGGCAATTATCGCGAGAGTTTCGCGTATAGACCGGGGCAGTTTGCCGAGCTATCAATCCTTGGAATCGGCGAGTCTACCATATCGATCACATCAACACCGACCCGTCCGGATTACCTCGAGTTCAGCATTAAAAGAATCGGTTTAGTGACCGAGGCGATTCACACATTGGTATCCTGTAACAAGATCGCCCTTCGCGGCCCCTACGGCAACGGCTTTCCCGTTGAGGACTGGAAAGGTAAAGACTTAGTATTTGTAGCGGGAGGAATCGGCCTTGCACCGCTTAGAAGCGTCATCAACTATATGCTGGACAACCGGGATGACTACGGGCGCATCCAGCTCATCTACGGTGCAAGAAGCCCGCAGGATCTAGTCTTTAGGTGGGAGTATGATACTTGGCGCCAAGCCAAGGACTTTGACCTTGAAATTACTGTAGATGGTGCAAGTGAGGGCTGGATGGGTAGAGTCGGCTTTGTCCCGGCACTGCTTAAAGAAGCCGCACCATCACCAGAGAACGCTATCGCCTTGACCTGCGGGCCGCCGGTTATGATAAAGTTTGTCCTGCAGGATTTAGTTAGCATGGGCTTTAAATCAGACCAAATCATAACCACCTTAGAGTCCAAGATGCAATGCGGCGTTGGCCAGTGCGGTCGCTGCAATATAGGGCCTAAGTATATCTGCAAGGATGGACCCGTCTTTACACTTACCGAACTAAATAAGATCAAGGGAGACTTTTAAAAGAATATGAGCGGGGACGTTCTTGAAAAAATGAATTTCTGCGCGATAATTCACTTTTTCAAGAACGTCCCCCGAGTTTGGGCTTATTCTACGCCCTCAAACTGATGGTTAACATTTGTTCCATCAGGGTCTTGGTGACCACCGCCAGGAAGGTTTTTATCCCCCTTTTCTTCAGCTTTTTTCTCAGTAGCTGATTCGTGTCCTTCCTTTTCAGTGGTTGATTCCTTCTCAACCCCTGATTCCTTCCCAGTCGCCTCGCCGGTATCCTTAACTTGCTGACCGGTATCCGTTGCAGGCGTGCTTACCTGCTGTTTAGCCGGAGCGGGTACCGTCGAGTTAGACTGTGCCGCATAAGCCAGTGCTGATGCTCCTCCCAGGACCAGCACAGCGGCAACAATAAGAGCTACAAGTTTCATCCTCATAATATTTCACCTCCTCTCCTGTCGCCCTTGAGACCGACCGCTTGAGCCGGTCCCCGATTGCCTCAATCGTACCCCGAGAAAATGAAGTTATTATGAAGTCAAGAAAGGAAATAAAAATTAATTACTTTTGCGAAATGCAGTGTGGTAGCAGGTTGTTTTAAAAATGTGCCGTTTTAAAAAGAGGCAAGTTAATGGTTAACTTTGTTCCTTTATCGGGCGAGCTTTGTATAGAAATATTGCCCCGGTGTTTCTGGATAACCCATTTAACGATTGATAGCCCCAGGCCGCTGCCGCCCTGCCTGTGGGAGCGGGATTTATCTGCCCTGTAAAATCTATCAAAGATATGGGTTAAATCCTCTGCGGAAATACCTATACCGTTATCTTCTATAACAACATTGGCCTGTCTATCAGTCCTGGTCAAACTAAAGTGTACTTCACCCTCGTCCTTTGAATAGTCAATTGCATTCTTGAGGATGTTGGACAGGGCCTGCTGCAATTTATCAGGGTCTCCCAGAACATAAACCGGCTCTTCTGCCGAAACTAAAACATAGACGTTTCTGCTTTCCGCATATTTTTTCATTCTTTCTACGCTTTTCTGCATTAAACTAGCTATATCAGTTTTTGAAAATTGAAGTATCTCTTGATTGTTATCGATGCGGGATAGCATGAGTAAATCTTCAACAATTCGGCGCATCCTTTCTACTTCTTCCAGGTTGCTTGTCAGAATTGCAGAGTGCTCGTCTGTACCTGTTTCGGCTCTTAAAGCTACCTCCAGATCAGTTTTTAAAATCGTCAGCGGGGTTCGCAATTCGTGTGAAGCATCGGCAATAAACCGTTTTTGCGAATCAAGTGCCTTTTGGATGGGCTTTAACGTTTTTCCTGCCAACCAGTAGCCGAACCCACCCACAAACAATACGACGACGGCATCAACAATAATTAGTTGTTCCTGCAGTCTATCTGTAGTTTTGGAAACAATAACCGCTTGGGCCTGCCCGTCGGGGAAATCTCCCTCAATATCGTTCTGGACATTTTTAGCGTAGCTAAAGTATAGAAAGGTACTGAATATAGCAAGTAAAAGAGCAATAACAACGACGTAATATGATGCTAGCCGCAGGCGGGCTTCAAAAAATATGTTATTTTTTAAGCCTGTAGCCCGCTCCCCTGACGGTTTGCAGTAATTTTTCCTGGTTTCCATGATCAACTTTCTTCCTTAAAT
>CADDYS010000111.1 GCA_902810715.1 bacterium
CTCATGAATTGAGCATCATCGACGACTAAGACACTCTTGCCCATTCTCTTGCCTCCTATAAAACAATCGTGTTGTAGCCGATCGCCTTAACCAGAAGTTCTCCGGTAGCAACAGATAATTCGGCGGTTCTACCGTAATCTTTACCTGTATCGGCAGCAACTAAATTCAACTTAAGTGATTTGAGGACATCTTTAACTGCCTCAACGTTGCGCTCGCCTATTTCAAGAAGGCTGTTGCCTCCGGCCATCTGAAACATCCGAGCGCCCCCTACTATTTTTACTATCATTTTACCGGGATTCGCTCCCTCTTTTATCATCGCCTCAAGCAGCCTTGGTATACCTGAGTCTGCAAACCGCGCGCTTAGCGCATTGTCTCTACCATTATCCTGCGGTAGCATAATATGCGCCATGCCTGCGATCTTCGCCTCCGTGTCGTACAGGCAGACAGCCACGCAAGAACCAAGACCCCTGGTGATAATTATAGTATCTGCATCTTTCGATACCTTTAATTCGCCAATCCCCACATTGAATGTCTCAGGCACGAAATTACCTCACTTCTATTGTCTGCAAGAGCTTGTCCAGCGAATCTTCGTCAGTGAACAACATCAAGTAGCCTTCGATTTTGCTGTTCTCGTCTGCTATCTCCGTTTCAATATATAGGATTTCCTCAGGGGCTCTTTCCAACATCAATATCGCTGAGCTGACAATAGCTCCAACCATATCCTGAACTACCATAGGCGAGGACGGCCGCAGGTCCATTCCGGTATGGTCCGAAAGGGTGCTCAGGAAATACGAGCTAACCAGATTTCCAACCTCACCCAACACCGAGACCGCCATCTCATCAAGCTCTTCGCTATCTGTGTTATCCTGGCGTAAAATCTCATTAATGAGCTTAAAAGCGCTTTGTCCGGGAAATACGAGCAGCATATTTCCGCTGATTTCCCCAGAAAAAATGAGGCAAGCACTAATTGCGCCGGACTCCGCGCCACCGGCAATGTTGGTTATCGAATCAAGGGAGACAACATCAAGACGAGGTGCTTTCAGGAAAATAGATTTTTCCATCATCTCCGACAGGGCAACCGCCGAACTATCGGTGCTCAATTTAAGAATTCGCTCGAGCAGTTCTTTTTGTTTAGGCGTTAGGCCGCCGGATAGCTGTGGCATTTCTATCTCCTCTCTATTAATAGTCTTAAGCTGTCATCCTCTGCCCCGGCCCTACCCCAAACTCAGTTATTTGGCTGGATAAGGCCCGGGTATCCACCTTAGCAATAAGGGCAACCGGATCAATAACCAGCGCGACCTTGCCGTCGCCAAGGATTGTTGCGCCCGATATCCCATCAACATCGCCAAGATAATCGCCTAGAGCTTTTATCATTATCTCCATCTTTCTAACCAAGCGGTCGACGACAACACCCACCCTGTTATCCCCGTAACCAACTACTACTACATGTAAGCCGCGTCCCTCTTTGCGCTCCTTGGAATCAATATGACCAAACAGCTTATTTAACCTAAGAAGCGGCAGAACGCTTCCACGAAGCAGAATGGTTTCGAGTTTATCAACTAGTTTTATATCGCCTTTCTCAAGACGGAGAACTTCTTTTACCATGCTAAGCGGGATGGCATAGAGCTTGCCCGAGAGAACAACGATTAGCGCATCGACTATAACCAGGGTTAGAGGAAGCTTGATTGTGAACTTGGTGCCCCTACCCATCTCGGATTCTATGCCTACCGAACCGTTGATTTTCTTGATGTTGCTCCGCACGACGTCCATACCTACGCCACGGCCTGAGATTTCAGACACCTTCTCGGCGGTACTAAATCCTGAGAGGAACATGAGCTCATACGCATCCCGATCGCTCATCTTCTCCGCCGCCTCCGGGGTTATAAATCCCTTGTTTATGGCCTTATCTTTAAGCTTGTTGGGATCAATACCACGGCCATCGTCGGTTATCTCCACGACTATATGGTTCTCTTCATGCCTTGCGCCAAGATACACATTCCCCTCAGCCGGTTTCCCGGCTTTCTTTCTCTCTTCCGGCATCTCAATGCCGTGGTCTATTGCATTTCTTAGAATATGTATAAGTGGGTCGCCGATCTCTTCCAGAACTGAGCGGTCGATCTCCGTCTCTTTACCCTCGACTACAAAGTTGATTTGCTTGCCGGCGGTTCGGGCCAAGTCTCTAACCAGTCTCGGGAACTTGTTAAACACCTGCTCGATGGGGAGCATCCTGGCCCGCATTACCTCTTCCTGCAGTTCATTTGTAATCTGGCCTACCTGCGCCGTAACCTCGTTCAAGGAGCCGCTTATGTCGCCGAGGTGATAGTTGTCGGCAAGTTCCGACCCGATCTGAAGAAGCCTTGTCTTGCCGATTACCAGCTCACCCACCAAATTCATCAGGTGATCCAGCCGCTCGACATCAACCCTGACCGTCTTGACGGCTGATCCCCGTATCTGGTTTATCTCTTGCTTGGCCTTGCCCCTTGCCTCAGGACCTAAATCCTCGACTCGTTCATCTGAAAATGACTCGGTTATTTCCACAGTCATTTCGTTAACACTTGATTCCTCAGATGCACGGTAAGGTTCAACACTGAAGCTGGAGAGCTCGGAGATTGATTTTATCACGCTCTCTATGCTGCCCTGGTCCTCGTTAGCGACCAGAACTATTTCCACTTCTGAGCCGCACTCACTGCGTTCGATAACATCCATCTCCGGGTGAGTCTTTATTATATTTGCAACGGCTTGGAGCTCCTCTACGATCTGGTAGATTCGCACAGCCGGCATCGGGCAATCGCTTGAGACCGCCGCTCTAACGATAAAAGCCTGAGAACCGGCAATCTCGGCCCTGCTTATTTTCTCGATCTCTTCATCTATAAGAACCACCAATGATTGATCCTTTTTGACGCTTTTAGCCTTTTTGTCTGCCTGCTTGCCCTTTTTAGCCTTAGGCGACTTATCTTTTTTGCCTGTCTGCTTGGATTTTCCGGCGTTGGCGGCTTTCTCTGTCATCCCATCGGCAAACGCCAGTATCCGGCGGCTTAAGGTCTTAACATCAATATCGCTGGACTTTAGTGTATAACACTCGTCTTTGAGCACTTTTAGGGCATCAAGACAATCCAGAAAAAGATCTATTAACCCGGTTGTGACAGAAAGCTCATCTTTCCTGAGCTTATCAAAAAGAGTCTCCATAGCATGCGTAAGCTCAGCCATACGTTCATGTCCGAGCATTCCAGAAGACCCCTTGAGTGTATGCGCTGCGCGGAATATTTCTTGAATCAGCTCTGGGTTCTGTCCTTCTTTTTCTAAACGAAGAACCGCGTCGTCAAGCTGCTGGATAAGCTCTTCAGCTTCTTGGGTAAATACCTTTAAATCTTCAGGTGAAGCATCAAACACTAGATCCATTCTTACTCCTGCTTTTCTTATGAGTTAATGTTTTGTAAATCTGCTTATCTCAAGCAACCTCAGATAGCTCAATCATGTTTTCAACTATTGGAGTAGCGCCCATCTCCACAAGAAGCTTGTCTAGATCAAGCAGTATGATCAGCCTGTCCTCAAGCTTCCCTATCCCTTTTAGATACTGCGAGCCGATACTTTCGACGATCGTCGATGGCGGCTCGATTGAATCGGTTGCCAGGCGCAATACCTCAGATACCGCGTCAACAATCATGCCCACGGTATTGCCGAGGACGTTTACGACTACGATTCGGGTTGCCTTGGTCTCTTCGCCCATGGCAAAGGCAAATCTTTCCCTTAAGTCAATAATTGGAATAACTTTGCCCCTTAGATTGATGACGCCTTTGACATACATAGGTGCTTTTGGGACTTCAGTTATCGGCTGGAGTCTTATGATTTCCTGCACCAGGGATATATCGATTCCAAATGACTCATCGCCGACCTCAAAAACCACCAATTGTTCTTGTTCAAAAATTTGTTCCTCTCCCACTGTCGGACCTCCTATGATAACTGAAACTTTTCAACAAGCTCGTATAACTTGTCGGCCATATCTGAAAGCTCGGCGACCGAGGCTGCAATCTCCTCGACGGAGCCTGTCTGCTCCTGCGATGACGCCGATATCTGCATAGCTTGTGCAGCCGCATACTTTGATGACTCTGACATCGATTCGACGACTTTTACTATCTGATCCGCCGAGGCTGCGACTTCTTCGGTTATAGCTGTGTTCTCCTGGGTTATGCTTGCGATCTGATCCATTGCGGCCGCAACCTTATCCGACGATGAGGATATTTGCTCAGCGGCTTGAGAGACCTCTGCGATCTCGCCAACCACCCGGTTGATTGAAGAGGTCATCTCTTCAATAGCGGTACCTGCATGCTGTGCAAGCTCGCTGCCGGACTCTACCTCCTGGGTTCCCCTTTCCATAGCCTCTACCGCCTGCATGGTCTCGGCCTGAATTCCCTTTATAAGCTCTGCTATCTCACCGGTGGCTCTGGCTGAGCGCTCTGCCAACTTTCTTACCTCGTCTGCAACTACTGCAAATCCTT
>CADDYS010000112.1 GCA_902810715.1 bacterium
CCTTGCCGTTATAGTGGAAGTAGTAGGCAGAACCATCTTTTATGACTTTTACGGGTGAGCCTTTGTCGTCATAGGTATATGTTGCAAGAACTGTGCCGGATGCATCTTGCTCTTGGGCTAGTAGGGCCCCGGCGTAGATGTATTTGGTTATGGCTCCGTTTACGGTTTTTTCTATCCGCCTGTTATCTCCATCGTAAGCGAACTCTATGGTATCTGCGTTTGGTTTGGTTACTTTTGTGAGTTGGTAGTTGGGGTTGTACTCGTAGGCGGTAGGGGTCGCATCAGTGTCTGTATAAGTGGGACGCTGTTTCCTGCGAGTCCTAACCCATGAAACTTGCACGTTTTCTCTCAACCGCTCACCTGTCCTCATTGGTTTAGGACCCAGAGGAAACAGCGTCCCCCTGGCCACGGTTTGTGACGGTTTGCCTTGAGTAAAGAATTTGTGAATTTGCAGGGACGTTCCTGCTGCGCTGCTGCGATTCCGCTGCCCTTTAGGCCGCTTAGCTATTTTATATCTTTAGAAGCTTTCTCCTCCTTACTCTTCTGAATTCGAGCTCTGGCACGCCACACCAGCTGAACATACAAGAAGGCGTAGACTAGCAATACACCTAGTAGAAAAAGAAACCACTGTAGGGGTAAAGCTTCAGCAATTGCAAAGGTAATTGCCATAGGGATAGCGCCAACCATCCCCGCAATTGTCATTGCCTTTAATCTGTTACCAAGCTTTCTTAGTAATATCTGGTATACGGTAAATATGACTATAAAACCAACCACACCAGCAACAACATTTTCCATGATAACCTGAAAACCATTATTTGGATCTACTAGGTGGCCCATTTAGTACCTCTTTTACCTTAGCTCACATTTATAAATATCATATCCCAAGTCTACAAAAGGTGATATCTATCGTCTGGGTCCATACCTTCTTGCTGGTATATTCCCCTTCTGCCAGTACGATGCCTCTTACCTTTTGCTCCGGTAGATACTGTATCCAAGCTGGCCCACGAAGCCTAAGGATACCATATCTAAGCGGTAGATAATATCTATCGCCTGCGTCTATGTGACTTTCTGCTAGATGATTTATGGCCTGATCTCTTATGGCCTGGCATCTTCTTATTGGCTCTGTGTTTCTTGTGCCGACCTTTTTCGGTTGCTCCCTGATAAACATTGTATCCCATCTGACCCACGGCAGCCTGGTGGGCTACCATACCACAGACTAGTTTACCTGTCTCCCCAAAAGCTTCGCCAAAGGGCAGCGCAGTTACAATATCAAGTCCTAGGTTAACGCCAAACTCTCCTCGGCTCTCTGTTCCGTCATACCTTGCCAAAACATCGTTAGCCGCACTCAGTCCCCCTATAACAAGACCACCAATAATAACTACTTCACCTACCCCTGTTGTAAGTGCCACAGCCGTAAGTACAACGCCACCAGCCAGAATGATAATGACAGGTGCTGCTACTAGCTGAACTACCTGCCCATCTGCATCCACCCTATTTACCGGATCATCCTCACAATAAGTATAAGGGTTCTGGGAGGAGGGTCTATCCTCAAAGCCTCTGAATCTATCCTTAGAAGTAAACCGGCCTGTCTCTGGGTCGTAGTAGCGGCTCTTTAAAAAGTATAGGCCGGTTTCTTTGTCATAAGTGTAGACGAATCTGCCTCGGTAGGTAAATGGTCACGTGCGCATGCTTTAATCATGTCCATGGATTTTTCTCCTTAGATAGGTTAAAACACGTGCATAAAGTAACGCGTATATGATTATGATTACAGCGAAAGGTATGGCAACTATAGCAGGTGCTTTAATTCCAACCATCATAACTATAAGCATCACTATGCCACCTGCTGCAACACTTAAGCCCATCACCCTTTCTTGAGTTTCACCTTTCTTAGTGAAATACCGGTAGCTGAAAAATGCAGCAATTCCAGCAATAGTTAAGCTAAACGTTGTCAGCACTAAACCATATATGGGATTACTAATATCCATACTTCGACCTCCTTCTAATGCCACGTAAACTTATACGAAGTAATATAACGCCAACCATGATTTCTATTTAACGTTTTTTTCACATCTCGATAATGCCCGCTTATAGTCTTTCTAGCCCTGTTCTTTATTCTAGAATATCTAGACCAATTTATGTTCTTCTTTTTAGCTCTCACAGCAGATCCAATACCATAAGCGGCAGAACCATGTGCGACATCATACTACATCTCCTTTGGCGTTGAAGTGGAAGTAGCTTGGGTTGGCGTAACTACGTGCTCTATTAATCAATAGGCTAGGAAAGCAAACTTGAGGCTCAAGTCTTAACTCCTTTAATGTCGCTTATTTATCCACTTCATCTCCGTGGATTTTTTTTCTTAGGTAGAACAGAGCACGTGGGTATAAAAATGCGTACACAATTATGAACAACGCCAAAGGTATGATAACAATAGCGGGACCTTTAACTCCAATCCATACTATCAAAAGCTCAGCTATACCACCAATTGCACCGCTTAAACTCATTGCCTGTTCTCGTGTTTTTCCCTTTCTTGTAAAATATCGATAGCTTAAAAATGCTGCAATACCGGCTATAGTTAAGCTAGATATCGTTAGCACCAAACCGTATAAGGGATTACTAATATCCATACTTTATCCTCTTCCTTTTTATGCTTAAGGCTTTGTTATCATGTTGCGACCTGGCCTTAGGCTACCATTTCTACCTGTGCCTGCGCAAAAATCTCTTAACCTTTCGTTTTATTCTATGTTTTATTCTATGATATCTTGACATGTTTACCACGCGCTTGTGTGATGCTGCGGCAGAGCCAATGGACCATGCACCAGAGCCATGTGCAACGCTGTATTGTGCCGATCTTAGTGCTATACCGCCCTTAAAAGGCTTAAGGGCCGAAAAGCCGGTTGTGGCTAAATTTATGCCAAACTCAGCATTGCTTTGTTCGTCGTTTAGCCAAGCTAGAGAGTTAAATATAACCGAACCAGTGCCAACCACTACAGCTGCTATCTACCCTTCGTGTCAATTCCGTAAGTTGTTGCTTCGGCAAAAATATCATCGCCCATACGAGCATTTGAAATTACATACGGTGGTGGGTTCTTGCCCTTCTTCCCAGCGCGAAAGCCCGATATCTTATAACCTGCTTCCGCATCACCCTCAAGATAAAAGATATACTGAACTGTGCCCTCTTGCCTATGGTTCACATTGTAAAATAGCTGGATAGCCTTCTGTCCAGGAACTGGCTGGAAATAATCATATGATGCCTTAGTTGGAGCTCCATAGCTATGCATAAGTTCTTCCATGTCGGAGTTAAATTTTTTTGGAGGAGTTACCTGCTTAAACCGATCATTTGTCTGGTTATCATAAGCATCCTTATAGTTGCCCTTTATGAGATTGAGAAAAAAATGGTTGGCAGTATCTATTGCCTTTAACTCATCATGGTGGATTGCATTAACGTTAAAAGTGCAACCTGCCATAAGAACAGCTAGTATTAATGCTAAAACGTTCTTTCTTATGTCAAGCTCGTTTCTCTGATGAGCCAATCTTCCAAGAACAGCACGATATTATTGAAAGCTTTGACCTAAAACCAATATTTTGATTAAGTAATGCTTAAACGAGTAGTATGCATTATTTGATTAATTTAATTAACCCTAGAACTAATAATAATCCATATATTATCGCAAAGACTCCTGCAACAATGTACATAATTTCGTAGGTCTTCTTCGGAAGCGTTGTCTTAAATATAGCAAGATTTGTTCTCATTATTATTTTTGCACCAATTTGTCGCATCACAATAAACCAGACGCCTGCTGTGATTAATATTATACCCTGAACTCGATCATTCATTAGTTCTCTTCTCCTAAAAAGGATTATTATGATAACACAGTCTCGGTAATTATCTTCTCCGCCAGCTTCTTCTCCACCGACTTTTCTTGGCAGGTCTAAACCGTCTCTTTTTACCCTTATTCATTCTTGCATTGTGACATGATTGCTTTGCTGGCCCGCAATATCGCCCCGTCTTATTTATGTATTTATCTGGTAGCTTCCAAACATAATACATTGTTGCGCTCGCACCTGGCCAAGAAGCGCCTTGTTCAAAGAACATATTGCTACCTGGAGATTCAGATCGGCCTAATTGAAAACCATAGCCATAGCCGAGCTGAATCGCGTCGGTCCACCCTTGAGTTACACCTGAGTGCCCTCTCATTATAGATACACCGGGGGACGATACTCCACCCCAACCGCCATAAAAATACACATTTTTATCCCCGTCTATTTGCACGCCGAATGTAACCCCAAGAATAAAACCGAGCTGGCCATTGATATCCGTGTAATCCTTCGCTGATACGCCATCTGCATCCACCTTATTTACCGGATCATCCTCACAATAAGTATAAGGGTTCTGGGATGCTGGCCTATCCTCAAATCCTCTGAATCTATCTTTGGAAGTAAACCTGCCTGTCTCTGGGTCGTAGTAGCGGCTCTTTAGGAAGTAGAGGCCGGTTTC
>CADDYS010000113.1 GCA_902810715.1 bacterium
GAAATAAATAGCAAACGTATAAAGCTTGAACCCAAGGTGTCAAAAGAGACAAAAGAAGCAATTGACACTATAACTACGCGTTATGCATCTGCATGGAGAGAGCTTGCAAAACATTAGCTATCTGTCGTCTGATGATATTTTATTGATCCATCTTCAGCAGGTAGACCTTTCGTTTCGCCACGGTGAGTTAACTTCATATCCAACACTTGATCCTTTGAGTATACACAGATTGGAATCTGCTGTTGGAAGGCCTAAGCAAACCCTTTATGATCCTGTATCAAATAACTGGCATGATGCATATCCAACTATTTTTGATAAGGCAGCCGCACTCATGCATTCTCTTATAAACAACCATCCTTTTGTTGACGGCAACAAGCGAACCGGAACTGCGGCGGCTTTTATCTTTCTTGAAAGAAATGGTTTTAGTGTTCGGGCATCGGCAGAAGAAGTTGTTGAACTTGCGCTATGTGTTGTTGACCCTCTAGTTAAGTTAGGTATTGAGGGAATTGCAGCATGGTTGCAAGAAAATTCCTTAGCTCAATAAACGGTGTGATAGCATTAACTCGCAGTTCAACTATTAGGAAATTCCGAATAGTTCAAAAAGAATATGGGAGAGAAGTTGAGAGTGATGTCCCTTGATACTAATGAGCTATAGAGCCTTTGAGATAGGAGGGGCAAACATGAGACCAAAATTAATTAACGTTAAACCACTTGATGGCTATAAGTTACTGCTAGAATATGTTAACAATGAAAAAAGAATACTCGACACAGATTACTGGTTATCAAAACCAATGTATGAAAGTCTGAAGGACAAGGCGTTATTCGATACCGTAAGGGTTGCGGGTATTTCTATTGTTTGGGCAAACGGTCTAGATATAGCCCCCGACGATTTGTATGAATATAGCGAGCCTGTCAAAGAAATGAGCGATGAAATTGCAGGGTGAAGAACTTAAAGTTTTTATATCGAGCCGGGAATCAAGCTGTGACGAGTGTGGTGAAAAACTCGGCTCGAAGGCTTGGATTACACTTGCTGGGGATAAAGGTGCCCTATGTTTGTCGTGCGCCGATTTGGACCATCTTCTTTTCCTCCCTTCCGGTAACGTGGCTTTGACCAGGCGTGCCCGCAAACATTCAACCCTTTCTGCAGTTGTGTTGAAATGGAGTCGCGCCCGAAAGCGATATGAACGGCAGGGACTACTGGTTGAGGTGCAGGCACTGGAGAAAGCGGAAGAGGAGTGTTTGGCCGATGAGGCCATCAGAGAGCGTCGCAGGGAGCGGGAGGCCACTCGCAGAGAGGTATTGGGCCGTCGGTACGTGGATCAGTTTGCCGTGCGGGTAAGGGAACTCTTCCCCGGCTGCCCTGCTGGAAGAGAGCGAGAGATTGCAGAACACGCCTGCCTCAAGTATAGTGGGCGAGTCGGACGTTCTGCCTCTGCCAAAGAGCTGGATGAGAAAGCAATACGTCTAGCAGTGGTCGCCCATCTTCGACACCGGGAGACAAAATACGATGAGCTTTTAGCGAAGGGACACGACAGGCGGGAAGCGCGTACTGCAGTAGAGAAGACCGTTCGTCAAGTGTTGCGGAAATGGGAGACATAAGCCTTATAATATTACCGGAGCTCGGGCACGCAATCTGCAGCCTTCCTTATTAACTCAAAGTTCCAATTGCGTCCTATAAGGTCCACAGCTACTTTACCCTCGTAATTATGGCTTTTACGAGGGGTTTTTGTGCCCAAAAATAAGGACCCCTGTAGGACTCGAACCCTTCGTGTTTCAGATACTTCGTTTGGGATTGTTTGACTAGGCGAGGCTATACAGTTTTTGGGTGAGGGTCACCTCAACCGTCTATGACATAATAAGGTTGGAGAAAGGCAAAGAAGAGGGACTCTATTCCTAAATTAAAGAATCCGTAATATCCGTAGCAGCGTCCCCTTATCCTTATCCTTTAAGCAAGCTAATATTTAACAGGTAAAACAGACATGATATAATGAGTTACAGGGTTAATATTTCTATTGACGCAAAAACGCCATGCCTTATTGATCGTGCAACGGGTGAAATTATTAAAACGTCCTTTCGCGAGATGGCGGCAAGTGAGTTAAAGAGTCTTAAACAACAGGGTTGGAATTTTAACTGGGCGGCTCCAAAGCGAAAGGGGTTTGCGGTTTATGGGCTCACCATCAAGGATGACGATGGGCCGCAAGGCTTGATAGCAATAAAACCGGACCGGGAGTTAGAGGCAATCTTTGTCAAACTTGTCGAAAATGCGCCTCATAATGTAGGTAGTCAAGGACAATATGAAGGCGTTGGAGCCCATTTGTTTGCCATTGCAGCTAAGAAAAGCTTTAAATGGGGTTATGACGGGTATGTAATTTTTGACGCTAAGACAAAACTTATTAACCATTATAAGAAAGAGCTTAATGCCAAAAGAATTGGTAATTCGCATAGGATGATTATCGATACTGCTGCTGCTGAGGCTATAGTTAATAAATATTTTTCTGGTGAGGACAATGAGTAAAAACGCTGAAGAGTATGCTAAAGGATTACTAAAGCTAGATGACGTTGTCTCAGAGCTGGCTAATGGGGTTTATGTGGTGCCATTTGATGAGAATGCACCAAAATATAACATACCGGCGATTGATCGTTACTGCAAGCAAAAAGGCATCGATCCGTCAGATCTTACTGACGAGGAACTTAAGCAATTCGAGGTTGTAAAACAAAAGAAGAGCACGGGATAAGCTATTGTTTTTCTCTGAAAGCTTAAAAAGGTAGCAAGAACCCCCTTTTAGACCACATAGCAGTTGGTCCAAACATCTGTCTTGGAAAACCCTGTAATAGGGTATGCGTATTTGGTTATCTCTCACCATATTATCGTTATTCCTTCAGCACGCTTGCTTCAGGTATTTTAGAGTTTATAATAAAACGAGGATATTCAAAGATATCAAATTGGTCTTAGGCGGTGTCTCCGGTTATGGGAATTTCCTAGACGTTATTAACGATGTTGAGGATGAAGAGCACGAACACATGTTGGAATGGATTGGGGGCGGTTTTGATCCAGAGTATTTCAATGCTCAAGAGGTAAGCTTCGATAACCCCGATGAGCGATGGTCGATAGTAAGAAGTATTCCGCCAGTAATGTAGGACATGGTGTAGAACATGACATAAAACATGGCATTGAAGCGCAACAAGACCTTGCAAAGACAACCGCAATGGCTACAGCCAATACCCTTCGTATCGACATATTAGCGCTTCTTAACTATATCGGAGACCGCGAACTTAAACTCACCCAGGCGGGCAATCTTATGCTCAAAATACGATGAACTTTTAGCAAAGGGATACGATAGGCGGGAAGCGCGTACTGCAGTAGAGAAGACCGTTCATCAAGTATTGCAGAAATGGGAGACATGTTCCAGCTGCGTTCTACAGGGCCCACAACAATAGACAAAGTCCGCTTTTGACGGGCTTTATCTATTGCAGAGAGTTGAGATTGGAAGGTAGAATCTCCTTTTCCCCATTTTACCTGGCATTATAAAAAATGTTATAATATTTATGCTCTGAACAGAAGGAGTAATCAGGCACTCGTAGAAATAGCTTGGAGGTGTTTAAATAATTGCATTTATCTCGTAAGGAGATTCAAAACATAATTCCCCATCGAGAACCTTTTGTGTTGCTGGATGAGATCACAGAAGTAAAGTTTGGTGAATCTGCTGTAGGCGTTGTTAAGGATGTCGCTAGCTATGACTTCTTCAGGCAGCTTCAATTGCTTAGTTATAAACCCAAGGATTTCATTCTGGTCGATGATAATGTTAAAGTTGATCTAGCTGCTCAAAAAGCCTATGGCACTATTGAGAATGTAGGCAATCTCAAACAGTTGTTTGAAGGCCATTTTCCTGGCCAGCCTACTCTGCCCGGAGCTCTAACCCTTGAGGCTTTAGCGGAGGTTGCCCATTACTATATTTCACAAACAGAACCCTTTTATAAGGGGGCTTTCTTGAAGCGTATTGATGGGTGGCGATTCAGGCAGATTATAGTGCCGGGTAATGAGGTAGAGCTTTATGCTGAACAGGAGGATGGCGGGATAATGCTTGCAAGAGCTAAGGTAAACGGCAAGGTAGCCGCAGAGGGCAAACTTACTTTTGTTCCTGATGACCATGCTGTTTTATCTTTGCCGGGCCAAATTACTTTGCCAGGGGCATTAATTGTTGAAGCAATGGCTGAAGTCGGAGCAGTGGCCGTTCTTGGAATGGAAGAATACAAGGACAAAATTGCATTCTTGGCGAGCATCGATGATTGGCAATTCCATTTGCCAATAGTGGCTAGGCAACAGCTTTCCCTTGAAGCATCACTTGTTGATTTGCGCCGTTCGTTTGGCAAAGGACATATCGTAGCTCGCTCTAACGAGGGCATTGTTGCAGAAGGCTATCTTATGTTCGGATTGGGTGCAAAAAGTGATTCAAAAGAAAAGGAAGCCGTCTCTGTTTAA
>CADDYS010000114.1 GCA_902810715.1 bacterium
AAGCACGGGGGTAAAAGAGCTCCCGTTTGAGATAAATGCCCAAAAACCAGTTGTGCCGTTGCCGTAGTCGTAAAGAACCAGCCCATCTGCTTTGCCGTCTCCGTTTACATCTGCAGAAGAGAACTTGGACTTTGTAGCGTCAAGGCCAAGGGGATAAACCAAAATAGAATGGTAATAACCTAACCCAGACCCGTAGTAGTACTGTAGCATCCACTGCCAACCGTAACCCTGATCAGCCCAATACTTCGTTCCCCACTGCGTCATTCGACCTGTATAAGTTGAATAATAATCTGGCCCATACTCACCGGCGACATATTGAGCTTGGAAGATTGCACCATCCCTTATCATCGCATAGTCCCAGGTATAATCGATCGCGTCATTGGTGCTCGCTTTATCGTAATTTGGATTGTATACCTGATCCCCGGTATCATCCACTACGTCAGCATAAACCGGGTTGCCATTAAAGATAGTACCTTTATACTTACCTCCCTTACTTATCCAATACCAAGCATAAGTCTTAACTGCCATGGCACCTGCCTTTAATGAATCCGGTGGCCAGCTAGCTAGCCATTCACTTGGCAGTACATGTTTGCAATAGTTATCAAATGGAACAATATCGACTCTATCGAGACTCTTCCGGTAAACGCGAATCGTTAGCGGCACATCACCGACAGTAATAGGCTGTGTTACGCTGAGGGCAGAAACTATGCCTAGAGCACTGAACGCAACGTCCCCACCTTCTCCTTTCTTAGTTTTCGAGCGCGGTGAGGGCGATAAAATGGTGGCACCTAGCTTAGCCGCATCATGACTTATTACGACTTTTGACGAATATTTTTTAGAGACAAGTTGCGATGTTACCCGAATGTCGGCATCTGGATAGACCCTGATGCTGCTTGATTCGCCTTGGTAGCCATCTGCCTCAATCTTAAGATTGATATATTCGGTGTTCTGAGATAGCGATACTTTCCTTGTGGGTAGCTCTCCCAAACTATTCGTCGCAAGTGAGATACCTCGCTCAGGTAGGGAAACGATGGCGTTAGGTATGGGCAACCCAGTAACCATATCATGCACTGAACCGAAAATAGTTATAGTAAAAGCTTCCTCAGCATTAGTTGATATAGGGATAATTGACAAGAACACACTAAACAGCACCGATAGGCAAATTAATATTGTTAGGTATCGCCCTAGTTTCATTTGTTGCTCCTTAAAGCCAACGAATAAGTGTCATGAAGGGTGTTAATTACTATCTTAGCGGTTTACTTCGGGGTGTGAAAGACATATGATATCATATGTTATAAAACTTGCGTGCGTATAGGTTTAAAAATCTTTATATAGCAAGGTAAGTATGTTAAAGGCACTAAAAGAGGTCTATGATTATAGAGAATTACTGATAAATCTAACCATAAAGGACCTTAAGGTAAGGTATAAAAACTCGATATTGGGATTCTTCTGGAGTCTTATCCAGCCTCTGCTTATGATGCTTGTTTTTACCTTTGTATTCTCCTATGTATTTAAGGCAGGGATAAAGAACTATGCCGTGTTTTTTATCATCGGCTTTCTGCCTTGGAATTTCTTTGCGACCGTCTTATCGCTCAGCACCACCAGCATAGTTATAAACGGCGGTTTGATAAAAAAAGTATACTTCCCCAGGGAGATAATACCTATCTCCCTGGCGCTTGCAAATATGGTTAACTTGCTGCTGTCGCTCCTGGTACTGTTTGTTATCTTGTTTTTTTATGGCTATAATTTCTATATATTTCTGCCGGTTTTGGTATTGGCGATCATATTACATCTATTGCTGACATTGGGTCTATCGCTTGCCCTGGCGGGTCTTAACGTTTATTTTAGGGACATAGAGCAGTTTATCGGCATTTTGCTGACGGTTTGGTTCTACGGCACCCCGATTATATACGATTTTTCGATGGTTCCGGCGAAAATGAAGACCGCTATTGAGTACGCAAACCCGATGGCCTCGATCACTCTTCTTTACCGCGGCGCTTTATACTATTTACACTGGCCTAGCTTAAAATTGATCGCTTACGCTACAATTACCTCACTTATAGTTTTTTGGGTAGGATACTGGATATTCAGACGTCTATCGCCGGAATTTGCTAAAGAGGTATAGCTAATGCTACTTAGGTCACCCTTTACTATGGAGAAGAATAAGGATCAAGACGTGGTCATAAGCATTAATGATGTTTGGGTAAAGTTCCGCATCTACCACGATCGAAAAAGCACGCTAAAGGAAAGGATAGTAAAGCTAAAAGGCTCTATCTATGAGGACTTCTGGGCCTTGAAAGGCGTAACTTTAGAGATAAAAAGAGGCGAGGCCATCGGCATCATTGGTCATAACGGCTCAGGCAAGAGCACGCTTCTTAAGTGTATTGCTGGATTGCTTCAAGTAAACAAGGGTGGCATTACCGTAAATGGCAGGATATCCCCGCTTCTTGAGCTTGGTGCCGGTTTTCATCCGGATTTAACTGGTCGTGAAAACATCTACCTTAATGGCGCCATCCTTGGGATTACCAGGCGACAAATAAAAGAACGTTATAACGATATTGTTAAGTTTGCCGAGCTTGAAAACTTCATTGACACACCTGTAAGGAATTATTCGTCAGGTATGTATGTTCGTTTGGGATTTGCGATTGCCGTACACTCCGATCCCGATATACTTTTGATCGACGAGGTACTTGCGGTAGGTGATTTATCGTTTCAAGAGAAGTGTTTTGAGAAGATAAATGAGCATCGACGAAGCGGTAAAACACTAGTTTTTGTCTCGCATAGTCCGGGTGAGGTAAAACAGCTATGTAAACGAACCATTTGGTTGGATCATGGTGTACCCAAAATGGTAGGTGAAACAGAAAGAGTACTTGAGGCATATTCAGAGCATGTTCAGGTCAAGGCTGAGTCTGAAATAGAGCAGGCAAACAAGGATAATTCAAACGTACAACAGTGGGGTACACAAGATGCAGCTATAACCCAAGTACGTTTTCTTGATCAGAGAGGTGAGGAACAAGTAGTCATCGAGAGCGGCGATCCCCTAACTATTGAGCTTACCTATGAGTCGCTTAAACCGATCGAAAAGCCGGTATTTGGAATAGGTTTTTATACGAGTGACGGGATTTATATTAGCGGGCCGAATACGAAATTTAGCGGCTACGAGATCGATAAGATAGATGGTGCAGGTGTTATAAAATATTCTGTCCCCAATTTATGGCTACTGCCCGGCACGTATTTAGTCTCGGTAGCGCTCTACGATAATACATGCCGGATACCATTCGATCACCAGGATAAGCTTTACCGTTTGAAAGTAGTAAGCAAAACCGTAAAAGAACAATACGGTTTTGTATATATGCCTAGCAAATGGGAGCGTTAAACGATTATTAGTAACCGGACCAGGATGGTTTATGGATAAGCCTGAGATAACAGACGAAGAGAAACTAAAAAGAGAATTTGCCTTCGACCTGTACGGCCGTTATGCGATTATTAGGGATATTATAAACGCCAATCGTCAAGCTGGTGAAAGGTTTAGAGTACTGGACGTTGGCGGTAGGGGAAATATCATGCGAAGATTTCTGCCCAATGATGAAGTCTTCTATCTAGACCCCTATATAGAGAGCGACGATGATAACTATATCGAAGGCGATGGTTGCGATATGCCGCTTGAAGATCAGTCGTTTGATTTTGTAGTTTCGGCAGATGTTTTTGAGCATATTCCAAAAGAGTTAAGAACAAAATTCTTGGAAGAAAATACAAGAGTGGCAAAATTAGGGACAGTTTTAGTGGCCCCATTCTACTCCGAAGAGGTTTATAAAGCAGAGATAGGTGCTAATGAGAACTTTAAAATAATTTCAGGTGGCGTCGATCACCAGTGGCTCAAAGAGCACATTGATAATGGCCTGCCCAGCGAAGATGAGATAATAAGCTTCTTAAAGAAAAATAATTATAGCTATCAACGGCTTAATAATAACGTTTTAACTTTGTGGGCATATCTAGTGGGATTATTGTTTCTTACTTCAACTAACTTTTACGAAGAGATTCGTGAGGCAGTATACGATTTTAATCTCTTTTACAATACGAAAGTTTTCCCGTTTGATTCATCTGAGCCCTCCTATAGGAAAATCTTCTTTATTAAGAAGTCTGAACGACTAACCGATCTGAAGATAAATAATGGGCTAATTAACAATAAACTGTTTCTAGAGATTTTCAAGAATGGGATGGATCTGGTAAACAGAGTGGACATAGTAAATAAGTCAATTAATCAGCAAAGAGCCCAAGAGATAAGCAACCTAAACCAAGAGATAAGCAACCTAAACCAAG
>CADDYS010000115.1 GCA_902810715.1 bacterium
CATAGGCAACAACGTCCCGCTCGTTACGGATGCCCGCCAAGCCCGCGGGCAATTATAAGGAGTATCCTGGCTTTGACGCACGGCACTATGCTGCACCCCTCTCCTCTTTCGGCATTGCAGCCTCAAGATGCCTGATAAACCAGTCTCTTGCCAGGCTAGCTACCTCTTCTAGTTTTCCAGGCTCCTCGAATAAGTGGGTGGCGCCAGGGATTATTTTTAGCTCTTTCTCAGTGGTTTCAGGTATGTGCATCATAGCTTGTTTATTAAGTTCAATTACAGGCTCATCGTTTCCACCAACAATTAGAAGTGTTGGCGCCTTGACTCTTGATAAAGCCTGAACTGCAAGATCAGGACGACCTCCCCTTGAAACAACGGCGTGGACAATTTCAGGACGCTCGGCGGCAGCAATTAAAGCTGCCGCCGCGCCGGTGCTCGCGCCGAAGCAGCCCAGCTTTAATCCTCGCGTAACGTCGCTTTGATTGATCCGATCTGTGACTGCGATAAGGCGATTGGTAAGTAGGTCAATATCAAACCTAAACTCGGCTGTTATCATATCGATACGCTCTTCGTCTTCGGTTAAAAGGTCAAACAGCAAAGTTGCCAAACCTGCGTCTTGCAGAACCCCGGCAACAAACCTGTTCCTTGGGCTGAAACGACTGCTGCCGCTCCCATGTGCGAAAACAACTATTGCCTGTGCACCTTGGGGGATAACCATGTTTCCAAGAAGACTCAGGTTCTCTATAGGGATCTCAATTTCCTGTTTAAACTCTTCCATCTTTTTACCTCTCCGATAATTTTTGTTTCGCTTAACATGCCCTAAAGATACCCAAAATGTTTCTTAAAGATGGGTAAAAATAATTTAGAAAGGTTAAATCTAATCGACCGTAGGGGGAGTTAGTCATGCCGATGTTTATTATGCTTACCAAGCTAACAGATGAGGGGATGGAGACTTTAAGAAAACATCCCGAGCGAATCAAGGAGGTAAACGAGGAAGTGACACAAAATTTCGGCGTAAAAATTGTGTCCCAGTATGCCGTAATGGGACCCTATGATTTTGTAAACCTTCTCGAAGCGCCGGATATTGACACGATTGTAAAAATGGCGATCGACCTTGGGTCCCGGGGTACGATCAAGCCTTTGACCATGCCGGCCATAGAGATAGATAAGCTTATCCAGGACCTTAAGGGAATACCAAAAGCGGCATAATAAATTCTTGCAGGTACTTTTCCCGACTTCCGCGCTCTTGTTCCGTCATTGCGAGCGTAGCGAAGCAATCTCTTGAGACAACGTGTGGGATGCTTTGTCGTTTCGCTCCTCGCAATGACACACAACAGGCCCTCGTTTCAGCGGCCTTTTGGCACCCTAATGACGCACTTCTTCTGCCGGTTATCATCATATCGTAGTATTACAATTTAGCAATCAGTGATTGCCATATAATTTTAATATGCTTATAATAGATAGGGTAGGTAAGCTGATGGTTTAAGCCTTGAAAGGCGATGTTGCCAAAAGGAGGGTTTGGATGGGCAAAGAGAACTACCTTCGTGTTCCTATAACCATGCCCGAGGAGATGTTTACTTACCTTGAATCGGTAAGTATTAAGTCCAAGGTTTCAGGTGGAAGGAAGCTCGCCAACACAGCGATTGTTAGAGCATGTGTTATGGCAATGATGGATTTAGATGTGAATGTAGACGGTGTCAAAGACGAGATCGAGCTTAAAGACAGAATAATAAAAGCTCAAACCAACCACAAGAAGAAATAACAAAGTTGCTTTCAGTTGCTGGCTTTGAGTCGGCCCCGCGAATATAATCATCTTTTGGAGGGGAAAATGCGCAATTGTTGGGAGATTAAGGCATGCCCTGCGAGTCACTACATGGAATGCGGCGCATATAGCCAGAACAAGAATTGTTGGGATGTAAAGGAAGGCTGTATTTGCGCTTCATATAGAGGCTGCGAAGAGTGTCCTATTTACCAGGAGCATGCCAGCGAACAAGAGGACTAATGCTGGAAGTTGAGATAGTAACTGATCTGGAAGGTTTTAAGGCTCTAAGCGAAGACTGGAACAGGATTGCTTTTGAGGCTAATCTATCTATATTTCAGACCTGGGAATGGTCATGGCATTGGTGGAGGGCAAACAGTAGAGGCAAAAAGCTCTGGTTAATTATTGCACGGGACGGGCAAGAACTGGCCGGGGTAGCGCCCCTTTATATATCATCTTCATATTACGGCCTGCCGGTTAAGGTGGCCGCATTTGTGGGGACGAACGGGACCGATTATCTGGACTTAGTAGTCGGCCACAAAATTCATGATGCCTCCGAAATCGCCGCCGCACTTACCGATGAACTGCTTAAATACCCGAGGTGGGACGCAGCCGACCTTCACCAGTTGCCTTCGGGCAGCATCGCCTCAGGCATAATCGGCTCAAGGGCCGCATCTGCGGGACTATTTTTCGAACAAGTCCCGCAGGATAACTGCTACACTCTTGTCCTGCCGGATAGCTGGGATGGGTATCTTGCAGCTCTTAGCAAAAAGTTTCGCTGGAACGTGCAATACTACGCACGGCGCCTTTCACGTGACTATGAGCCGTCTATAAGACTAAGCGGCGGCGAGGATGCCGCCAAAGATATGTCGCTTTTTCTTAAACTCCACCAAAAGCGGTTCATAAGCAAGAAGAAGCCCGGCGCGTACCTTAGCCCGAAGTTTCGCAAGTTTCATACCGACCTGGCGGTGGCGCTCGCAAAGCGCGGCTGGCTGCGGCTCTATATCATGGAAATAGATAAAAAGCCGGTGGCAGCGCTTTACGGTTTCCAGTTCGGCGATACTTTTTACTACTACCTGGGCGGCTTTGAACCAGACTGGGGGTCCTTAAGCGTCTCGACCGTTTTAATAGCAAGAGCAATTGAGGACTCAATCAAAGACGGGCTCCGCAACTTCAATTTTTTGCGTGGCAATGAGCCCTACAAGCAAAAATGGCTTGCCCAGGAATCGTTCAACCAAAGGCTTATTATAAGCCGCCCCGGCAAAAAATCCGGGCTCGTGCAGAAGGTGATGGCGATTGAGCACGATCTGACTAAGCGCGTGAAGAATAAACTTGAGTGAAGGCAGCCCTAAAGGGCTGCGCTACAAGGTAGGGCTAAAGCCCCGCGCTACTTCCACACCACCATGTCTTTGCCGGATTTTTTTGCCTCAAAAAGGGCCATGTCGGCAAGGCTTACCATCTCATCAACTGTCTCGGTGTCTTTCGGGTAGGTCGAGATGCCTATGCTTACAGTAACCGGCAATTTTTGCTCTGCCTGGCCTTGGACAGGGTGTCTCATCTCAAGCTTTACGGCCCTTCTTATGCGTTCGGCGACTCTGCGCGCCTGCTTTTTGGAAGTCTCCGGCAGTATGATTGCAAACTCATCGATGCCGTACCTTACCGGTATGTCGACCGTTCTTACGATGCGGGAGATCGTCCTTGAGATTTCCAGCAGCAGCATATCACCGGCCGACATACCTGATTCGTCGGTGTATTTTTTAAAATCGTCGATATCGAGCATCACAAGCGAGAATGCGTGCCGGTACCTCCGTGAACGCAGAAGTTCCCGGCCTATCTCCTCTTTGAAGGAATCGTAGTTTAAGAAGTCGGTGAGTTTGTCTTTACGCGCCAGGTATTTTAGTTCTGCCGTGTAGATACCGATGTAGCTTTCGATGATTGTTGACACCATCTTATCTATCGGTCGGTTGATTCTCTTTTCAAATTCGTAAAATTCCAAGGGCGCGATGGCCCTTCGGCAAAACATCCAGATGGTGTCGCGCAGCACTTCAAGCTCGTGGAGTAGCTCTGACGTTTTGTAGTTGCTGGCCCTACGGTTTGCGCCCAGTTGGGCGGCGGCCCGGTAAATTACCCCTTCGGGCTCAAAATCAGATATGCGGCTCGGATTTTCAATCACTTTCGAGACGCCCCTTAAAAGCGTCGGCAAATTATCTACTAATTGAGCTTCCGTTATGAGATTCCAGCTATGTTCTCCCTTTTCTGAAGCTAACTTCTGCATCCAACTTTCTACTATTGCCCATATTTGATCTCGGAACGTTTCTGCTACCCCGCCTAACATCATGGATGTGTCTTTACCCCATTTGATGTCTTGCAAGCGTATCCCCTCTCTCTTAGTAAGCAAGTAGCGTCATTATTTATACCCGTTTTCGCTCTTCAGGAAACTGCACTTTGCAAGTAAGTTATCGCATCCAAGCTTTCTTTCTTGCCACTGCGGTTGTTCCTTTCTGTAATGCTTAAAAGTGTTGGAGGTGTGCGGTTGGATAGGGTGT
>CADDYS010000116.1 GCA_902810715.1 bacterium
ATGCAGTATATCGAGCAACAAGGACACGAGCCCCCGGATGCAGATTTTAAGATCGATGGTGAGGAGCTTTAGTCGGCTTGCAGCCGATAACAAAGCTACCGGCTTATAGCCGGTAGTAGTTTACTCTTGAGTTCCGCAATTTGTTATCTGTGCGCTTAATAATTTCTTCAGGAAGAATGCCTTCAAAAGTCATTTTGCCTTGGTGAAACCTTTCCAGTAGTTCGTCCCTTGCGATTGAGTAGACCTCTCTACAGTCTAATCTCGTTTGAAGCGGAAAGATTTCTGTCTCATCTGGCTCTATAAGAATGGAATTTTTCTTAGCGAGTTCTGCTATGTGTGACGGTTTCTCATAGAATTCGACCTTCGATGTAAAAAGCAAGTGGTAGATATTTGTATCTATGCAATCGAGATTGAGAATTAGCAGATACTTTTCTTTTTTGCCCCAATGAAATTGCTTTGCTGTGCGGATTACCATTCCTCTCGTTTATAACCGCCAGGATACTGGTAATCTTTCGGGAATGAAATTGCTTTGCTGTGCGGATTACCATTCCTCTACAGATGGTTTCAAAGAATATTTTGCCTGTAACTTCACGGGGGAATCTTGGCATTAGTCTTCGAAGATATCTCGGTCTTCCTGATCCATCTCTAGGAGTTCAAGGAGAGCCTGTTTTTCCTGATCGTCTGTCATATCTTCAAGAAATAGCCGATAGTCCATGTGTCGTAAGCCTTGTTTTCTAGCCTTTAGCCAAGCTTTTTCCATATGCGTTTTATCAATAAGTTGGGGACCTGAGAGTGCGCCGTATAAGCTAACAACCTCTTCGAGCGTCTCTAACTCCGATTCAGAAAATACTTCTAGATATGGTTCCTTCTTAGCTTTAAATAATGGATATGTCCTATTACTCTTTTTTATATCTAGATACTCTAAAAAGAGTTCCACATCGGCGTCTTCTCTTCCAAAATAATCAGCTTGATTATTAATTGCTTCACCTAAAATACCATACGATGCCGTTGGAACAGGGCCATATGGCCATGCGCCATAGTCATCGCCAGTTATAGGCCGACCATATTTCTGTAGATGGATCTTATCAGCAAAATAAAGTAGCTTCGAGATTTTTAGCTTGTCTAAACCAGGGAGTTCTTTTGAGGCAAAATAAGTAACAGCATTTACAAACTTCTCAACATCGTATTTAAAGTTAATCGCACACGATGCCATAAAACCAACCCTTCTAGTGTCAAAGTACTTTAGTACCTACACTAGAGTTTCAGTATACCCCATGATCAATACATTAAACAAGAAGTTACCGCTTGCTTAAAATATCGGCTCACCAGCAGCTTCGCTTAATCGTAAAAGTAGCCTATACTTAGCAAGCATGCTTGTACCTAAAATTACGTTCTATAATAATCGAATGCTCCTCGGTTACGCAAGCATCCATCAACTTGAACATAAATTCTCTATTTAGACTAAAATTTCAATAACTAGCGCATTTTAGTGCAAAACAAGCAAAAAAAAACCAGGCAATTTCAAAATATTATCCGTAATTTTGGGTGAGCTCTACTTTTTGCTACTAACCAAAAGACAAAATATCAAATCGCAATCCTCCTGAGATAGGAAGTTATCGACTTGTAAGGGGAGTTGCCCTGTGTTAGGGGGAAATTATGAGAAGCGAACGAGACTTAACAAAAGGGAGCTAAATACAAAATTCTTGATTTTCCTAATAAACTTGGTATAGTATCATCGCAGCTCAGAGATGAATTTAGCCAATTTTTCCAACAGATCGATGTTCGAATAGTATCCTGCTAGGGTGCAGGGTTGCACTGCGGTATAATTTATTGCGGTGCTTTTTTGTTGCCATAAAAGACGGGTATCTAAAGTTATGACAAAAGGAGCTAAAAATGACTAAAGAGTTCGACATCCAGCGGAATGAAAGAGAAATAGTTAGAGTTGCCTTGAACGAGTTCAGCGGTCGTGAGTTTATTGATATCCGAATTTTTTATAGGGATGAAGCCACAGGTGAATATAAACCCACCAAGAAAGGTGTAACCCTCTCGAAAGACCTGTACCCCGAGCTTAAAAAAGCCGTCGATTCACTTGGCGAAGTAGTTAAATAGCACCCTTTATGCTAAAGTTTTACACCCTCTCGACGATATATTAATCGAACCTATTACAGGAAACCGGACCTATAGCTAAAGATGAACCAGAAAAATATCGTTAGTCGTATTATAGATACAGCAGAAGCCGTTATTGCTGGAAAACAACCATCCAGACTGGATATCCCTGTGTCCAGCGGGCTTTATCATCTTGCCCGTGCGGTTGATCAGCTTAACGAGCACTACCAGTTGGCGCAAGAAACTATCCGTATGCTTAATGCACAACTCCAGAAAAACAACGCCTTCGCAATAATGGCGCTTATCGAGGCCTTAAACGCAAAAGACCCCTACACACGCGGGCACTCCGAGCGTGTATCTATATACTCATTGCTGCTATCTGAAGAGCTTAAACTATCGAGCGAGGAGATAGAGAGCGTCCATATCGCATCCTACCTGCATGATATAGGCAAAATAGGGATAAGCGAGCACATATTAAATAAACCGGCGAAACTCACCAATGAAGAATATGAGCTGGTGAAAAACCATGCCAATGTCTCAAGCCAGATCGTCTCGCGGATACCGGGCCTCTCGCACATAGTGAGCATGGTAAAACACCATCACGAGCGGCATGACGGCTTTGGCTACCCCGATGGGCTGAAAGGGAAGGATATACCGCTTGGCGCACGTATAATGGCAATTGCGGACGCCTTTGATGCCATGACGTCCTCGCGTCCGTATAAGATGGCGTTTAAACCAAAGGATGCCCTGCAGGAGATTAAGAAATGCGCGGGCACCCAGTTTGATCCCGAATTGGCCGGTCTATTTGTTAGAACATATGATAAAACCTACGGCAGGCGTATTCCAAACATAAACGCCTCTTAGCCTAAGTTGCCGCCGCCGGCGCTGCTGGCAACTATCCCTACGAACATAATTATGAAGAATATAAGCGCTACAAGTATCAACCATAATGCAGCCCAGGGGATTATGTAGCTTAGCGTGGCTTTACCGGTTGAAATATTATGACTCTCACGGATCGCGATGACTTTTAAGAAGATAGACCATATCCTAAACGCCAGCGAGGCTAACGAATAAAGACCCAACATCGCAAAAAATATGCCCGAGCCTCCGAGTCTACCTCCAAAAAGCACGAGCAGGGAGAAGGGTGTCTCAAACAGCCTTGGAAAGCTTGCAAAGCCGATCGAGCTTACCATACTGCCATAGGTGCCTTCGCCTTTAAAGAGCTTGGCAACACCGTGATAAATGGCGCTGAATATGGTTAGGTTAAGAACGGCCAAAAAAGGTGCTGCAACAATTGAAATTATTATTAATACACGCGCAATAAACGCGCTCTCCCCGGTTGGGTCGGGCATTAATCTGAACTGGTAATAAGTACTGGGTATACCGGCTATCGCAACAACCCACATCATGGCCACGAAAAGAAGTATGGCTTGAGCCACCGGTTTTTTCTCAACTGTGTAACGGAGCGTCTCGGTGGGTTTGGAGATCACCCCGTAGAGCAGCTCAAAGAGCCCTTTTTTCTCCGGCTCTGCGGACACGTCAATAGGCATTTTTACTGTCCTCCATAGTATCTATATTGAGGGGCGCCGTATGTAGCATGTACATATTGTAGAAAGTTAAACTCCTGTCCGAGTGTTTGCAGACGTACAAAAGCCTTAAGGCTTTGCGCCGGACCGCTCATGAGTTCCTCAAAGAAGGACCGCTCATATTCTACGACATCGGGGT
>CADDYS010000117.1 GCA_902810715.1 bacterium
GTGATACTTTATGTCATATACGGTATGGCTTGATCTTCTATAGTGCTCCATGCCGCAAGCATACTAAAGTCTTCGCCTAAAGGCGAGGGATTTTCTCCCAATCCCCGAAATGGACATTAAAAATTAAAAATGCAAAGCATGTCCTGAGCGTAGTCGAAGGGGGAGTGACGTGGCAATCCACACGTTAGCTCTACTCCCGAGATTGCTTCGCTATCGCAATGACATGTGCGTCAAGAGTGCGTCTGTTTAATTTTCATTACTTTATCAGCAACCAATAATAATATCCCGCCACCGCCGTAAACAGGACGCTGTCGAACCGGTCTAGAAACCCTCCGTGGCCCGGAATCAGTGCGCCCGAGTCTTTAACCCGCATCTCACGCTTTATACGTGACTCAATTAGGTCGCCCAGAGGTGCAACGACCCCTATCATAATCCCCATACCTAACCCTTTAAGCAACGTCAGCGGTATCCCTTGTTGCTTTAGAAACGGCAACCAGGGTAGTAAAAACAGCCCCGCCAGCACAACCGCCGGGGCGATAAGACCGGCGATACTTCCCTCAAGCGTCTTATTCGCGCTTATCGTGGGGGCAATTTTTCTTTTTCCAAGCGCACTTCCTATAAAATATGCGAATATGTCGCTTACCCAGGTCCCGATAAACACCAGCAGAACGCCGATCCGCCCAAACCCGAGGCTGTACTGCAGAACCATATGGCTTAACGTGAACGCTATATACAAAAGCCCGACTAAAGTTAAGCCCGTATTGATTATGCTGCCTTGCGTGAAAATCTGCCAGACAAGCAATATAAGAACAATCAGTGAGATCACCAGGACGATGCCCGGTTTACCGCCAAAAAGAGCGGCCGCTATCAAGGCTATGCCGCCTAATATTCCAATAAATAAGCTCGGCTTAAAGTCCCTCAGGATGAAAATTGAATACAGTTCGTCGAGGCTTACCGCTGCGATAACTGCTATAAGAAACGCAAAGAAGTACTTCCCCAACAATAAAAACAAGACAATTACTGGTGCGATGACCAGTGCGCTAATAACTCTTTCCCTCAGCATTTACAGCTCCTGTGTTGCCACCATTAATCTTCGTCTAGTCCGCCAAATCTTCTTCTTCTTGTCTGAAAATCTGCAATCGCTTCAAGAAAATCTTGTTTGTTAAAATCAGGCCATAACTTATCCGTTATCCATATCTCTGCATATGCAATCTGCCAGAGGAGGAAGTTGCTCACCCTAAACTCACCGCTTGTGCGGATAAGCAATTCAGGGTCCGGTATATCTGAAGTATACATGTATTGGGCGAAGATTTCCTCACTAAAATCCAGATTTTCTTTTCCTTCTTTTGCTGCTTTGCAGATAGCTCTTGCTGCATCTACGATTTCTGCTCTTCCGCTATAGTTTAGTGCGATATTTAAATTTAAGGTCTTATTATCTTTTGTCCGTTCTTGCGCTTTTAGAAAGGCCGCCCTTGTGGAGTTGGGCAATCCTTCAATCCTTCCGATAACCCGTATGCGGACTCCTTTGCTGTCAAGTTCGTCGATCTCTTTGCTAAGCTGCTCCTCAAACAACCTCATCAACCCCGATACCTCTTGCTTTGGCCTCCTCCAGTTTTCGGTTGAAAACGTATACAGGGTTAAATATTCTACACCAACCTCGGGCGCTACTTCGATTACTTGTCTAATCGCCTTGGCTCCCGCACGATGGCCTGCAATTCTCGGCTTTCCTTTTTGCTTTGCCCATCTTCCGTTGCCATCCATAATTATGGCAACATGTCTTGGGATTTCACCTTTCTTAATATTCTCTATAGAAAAGCCCTCGCCAGATTTTTCAACCTTCCTGCGAAGACCCAATCTACTTCCAATCAAACTTTTAACCTTCTTTTCGCCCGATAAACCGGGCAACTACATCTTTATAAATAATTCGAAAATCGAGAATCGACCGAATCTAAAATGGCTCGAGCCAAAAAGACCCTCATTAATCTATCTTTATCCCTCAATAATTCAATCGATTTTCTATTTTCTATTTTCGATTCTCTAGCAAATCGCTTAGCGATTTGCTAGACTTCCATAATCTCTTTTTCTTTATGTTGCAAGAGTGCGTCTATCTCTTTAACATATTTGTCCGTTAGCTCATCGACCTTTTTCTCGGCACGTTTCCTATCGTCCTCCGAGATCATTTTCTCATCCTCAAGGTCTTTCAGATCGTCCCTTGCCTCGTGCCTGACGTTTCTTATGGCCACCTTCCCATCTTCCGCCATCTTCTTTACAACTTTTACGAAGTCTTTTCTTCTCTCCTCGCTAAGCGGCGGGAACGGGACTCTAATGACGTTGCCGTCATTTGACGGGTTGACGCCGAGGTCCGATGTCATGATTGCCTTTTCAATTGCTGATATCGCCGACTTATCCCACGGTTGTATTATTGCAAGCTGCGCCTCCGGCGTGCTTACGCTAGCTATTTGTTTGAGCGGTGTTTTTGTCCCATAGTAGTCTACGGATATCCGGTCGAACAATGAAGCTGAGGCCCGTCCGGTCCTTACGCCCGCAAACTCGCTTTTTATCGCCGCCACGGCCTTTTTCATCTTGTCTTCAGACTGCGTAAATACGTCCTGAACCATGCTATTTGTTACCTCCCTCAACCACAGTACCTATATCTTCACCAAGCATAACTTTTCTAATATTGCTGGGTTTGGTTATATTAAACACTACAATAGGTATGTTGTTATCCATACAGAGGGATATAGCCGTCGTGTCCATAACACGCAGCCCTTTGTTTAGCACGTCGATATATGTAAGGGAAGAGTACCTTTTGGCGTTCGGGTTTTTCTCCGGGTCTGAGTCGTATACTCCATCAACCCTCGTACCCTTGAGAATCGCCTCAGCCCCTATTTCAAGAGCCCTCAGCGCGGCTGCGGTATCTGTACTAAAAAACGGGTTGCCGGTACCGGCGGCAAATATGACCGCCCGGCCCTTTTCAAGATGTCTCATCGCACGTCTTCTTATGTACGGCTCCGCGACCTCCTGCATGGTGATAGCGGATTGGACCCTTGTGACCACCCCTTCGCGTTCCATCGCCTCTTGAAGAGCGAGGGCGTTCATTACAGTTGCAAGCATCCCGATATAATCTGCCGTGGCCCTGTCCATGCCCCTGGCGCTGGCCTCAAAGCCGCGGAATATGTTGCCGCCGCCCACAACGATTGCCAACTCAATGTTATCGTCGTAGAGCTGCTTTATTTGCTGTGCTATCGAGAGCATTACCTCTGTATCTATGCCGTATCCGCCCTTACCGGCAAGAACTTGGCCGCTTATCTTAAGAAGTACTCTCTTATACTTATATTTTGTCATTTTAGATCGTCTCACCGAGTTCGTAGCGCACAAACCGTCTTACGCCGATGTTTTCGCCCAACTTAGCCGCAATCTCGCCAAGATAATCTCTGATTGTGATGTCCGGGTTTTTTACGAACGCCTGCTCCATTAAGACCACCTGCTGGTAGTATTTCTCAAGCCTACCCGTTGCGATTTTATCAAGCACGTTATCCGGTTTGCCCTCCTCTATGGCCTGTGCACGGTATATCTCCATCTCTTTTTCAATAACGTCGTCGGGCACATCTTCTCTGTTTACGTAAAGAGGGTTGCCG
>CADDYS010000118.1 GCA_902810715.1 bacterium
ATGTATAACAGCAGCGATTACATGAACATCCAAGATATTCAGGACTTAAACAAGCAGGGATTCGATATCGAATCACACACATGGTCCCACCCCAGCCTCATCAAGCATCAAGGTGAGACTTTTGAGCACTATGAAAACAGAACTGCCGTGGAGCTTAGACAATCAAAGTCGTGGCTCGAACAGAACCTGGGTAAGAAGGTTAATTATTTTGCGTATCCATTCGGCGTGTATGACGACTTTACGGTCAGGGCGGTTACCGATGCCGGCTATAGGCTCGCGTTTACTATTAACAAGGGTGTGAATTTCAAGGGCGGGCAATCAAGCTTACTCCTGAAGAGGTTTATGATCCTTAAGAAGGATAAGTTTGAGAATTTTGTTGATGAAGTGCAAAGCAGACCGTTTAACACGTTGCAGCTTAGCCCCCAAGATGCTTCGGTTACCAAGGATGGCCAGCCCCTGATCTCGGCTGTCATAGAGGACACCGGGAGCGTCGAGACCAAAGACCTCACTTATATGATAGATCCCAAAAGAAAAGGCGAACCACCCAAAAAGGCCGACGTCCCTATAGCGATAGCAAAAGAGCAAAAAGGAGTTTCTATCTCTATAAGGCAGGTGCTGGGACCGGGGCTTTATACAATCACGTTGACGGGCAGAAACAGACAGGGCAAGTTGCTGATCGACTCATGGTCGTTTTCCATTGAAAGTTGATTGGTGCAGTTACCTGTCTTCAACCCTTAAAACCTGCATGAAGGCTTCTTGCGGTACTTCAACACGGCCGACCTGCTTCATACGCCTCTTGCCCTCTTTTTGCTTCTCAAGAAGCTTGCGCTTTCTTGTGATGTCGCCGCCGTAGCACTTTGCAATAACGTCTTTTCTTTTTGCTTTAACCGATTCTCGCGCAATAATTTTGCCGCCAATAGCTGCTTGAATTACAACTTCAAACATCTGTCTCGGGATTATTTCTCTTAATTTATTAACCAGTTCCCTGCCTATCGGGTAGGCCTTCTCCTTCGGCACAATACAGGAGAACGCGTCGACCGGTGTGCCGGCAAGCAGGATATCCAATCTAACGAGCTCGGTGACTTTGTATCCCTTGTGCTCGTAATCAAGAGACGCGTAGCCACGCGTACGCGACTTCAATTGGTTGAAAAAGTCGAGCAGTATTTCAGCCAGCGGCAGGTCGTATTGAAGTTCAACGCGATTTTCGCTTAGGTACTGCATGTTTTTAAACTCGCCGCGCCTGTCCTGGCAAAGCTCCATTACAGTGCCGACATACTCATTTGGCAGCAGGATGACCGCAGAAACATACGGCTCCTCCATCTTCTCGATGAGGTGAGGCTGCGGCATCTCAGACGGGTTACGTATTATTATCTGCGAGCCGTCCGTCTTGGTAATACGGTATGCGACACTTGGAGCGGTTGCAACCAGCTCAAGGTTGTATTCGCGCTCAAGTCTCTCCTTGATGATCTCCATATGAAGAAGGCCAAGGAAGCCACACCTAAACCCAAACCCCAAAGCCGAGGATGTCTCGGGCTCATACACCAGCGCAGGGTCGTTTAACTGCAACTTGGACAGAGCGTCTCTTAGGTCCTCATACTGGCTGCCGTCAACCGGGTAAAGCCCGCAGAAGACCATCGGCTTGACCTCGCGATAGCCGGGAAGCGGCTCGATCGCTCCGCCTTTCGCATTAGTTATCGTATCCCCAACCTTGCTGTCGCGAACATCTTTTATGCCGGCGATCATATAGCCAACTTCGCCCGCGGAAAGTCTATTTACCTCATCCATCGCAGGGCGTAGCACGCCTATCTCCTCAACCTCGGCGACACGACCCGTCGCCATCATCTTTATCTTATCGCCTTTTTTAATCGAGCCATCAACCACCCTTATATAGACGATAACCCCACGGTAGGAGTCATAGAGCGAATCAAATATCAGGGCTTTTAGCAATGACTCAGGGTTACCTTTAGGTTCAGGGATTTTCTTAACTATCGATTCCAGTACTTCCTCCGTCCCCTCGCCCGTTTTCGCGCTAACCTTCAACGCATCGCTTGTGTCAATTCCGAGACTTTCTTCAATCTCCCCTGCAACCCGCTCGGGGTCGGCGCTCGGCAAATCAATTTTGTTTATTACCGGGATTACCTCAAGGTTGTTTTCAAGGGCAAGAAAGGTATTGGCAAGGGTCTGGGCCTCCACTCCCTGAGCGGCATCAACGACAAGAAGAGCCCCCTCGCAGGCGGCAAGGCTTCTTGATACCTCGTAGGTAAAGTCGACGTGACCGGGTGTGTCGATAAGATTCAGGATGTAGTCCCGCCCATCCCTCGCCTTATAGTTAATCCGAACGGCACGCGCCTTAATTGTAATACCGCGCTCGCGTTCGAGATCCATCGAGTCGAGAACCTGGTCCATCATCTCACGCTCTGAGACGGCGTGTGTCGCCTCAAGCAGCCTGTCCGCCAGCGTTGACTTGCCGTGATCTATATGTGCAATTATACTGAAATTTCTTATATTCTTCTGCATTAAACCGGTTTCACCCTTGCGCGAAGAAACCTTCGCGATATTTGTTTAATAAAATCGACCTCTTCGACGCCAAACAACAGGGCCAATCCCAAATAAATTATAATGGCTACGACAGCCGCACTTGCAATTTCAAGCATAAGCCCGAGGGTGTGCGGCATTTCCATGCCCTGGAGAACATAGTGCACCAAAAGCACTATCAAGCCGGCCGGCACCGCAGCCGCGACATGTTTAGTCATGGCCCTTAATATAATCGAGGCCCCTATTGGGCCTATCTTCAACCTTAATATGTAAAGTTGAGTTACAACGCCAACCGCGAGCGATAATCCGTAAGCAAGCGGCAGACCCTTGACTCCAAGAACGTCGATGAACAAGAAGTTGAATGCGATCTGCAGCGGAATCGTGGCGGCGCCGATCTTCAGAGGCGTTTTCGTGTCCTGCAGAGAATAATAAACTCTGGTAAGCATGTTGTAAAGTGAGAAAGGGAGCAGCGCGAACGCAAAGGATATGAGCATCGCCGATGTTATTTCGGTTCCCGCTGCATCAAATTTACCATGCTGCAGAGTAAGACCGATTATTGGTTTTGCCATGATACCGATGAAGATGGCCGAGGGTATTATGATAAAGGATGTCGAGCGCAAGCCCAGCGACAGCGTGTTTTTAAAACGCGTAAAATCATTGCTGTTGGCATAGCGCGAGATCTCAGGGAAAATAGCCGTTGCCACCGAGACGGCAAATATGGCATAAGGCAGCTGGAAAAATGCGAGGGAATTTTGGTAAGCCATCGCCCCACCCGTGCGTTCCTGCAGGAGCATATATATTACATAGTTATTAAGCTGTACGGTTGCTGCGAAACCAAGCATTGGAAGGCCTAGCTTTGCGACCTGCTTGACCGCCGGATGCCTAAGGTTAAACACCGGGCGCATGCCTAAACCGGCCTTGATCACGTATGGGATATGTACGACCGCCAGCGCTACAACGCCGGCTGTTGTGCCAACGGCAAGCGCGGTAAGAGCAAATTGCGGGTTGCTTTTACTAAACGGTAGATAAAGCCCTATCACTGTCGCTATCACCACAATGTTGTTTAAAATCGGGGCGACCATAGGC
>CADDYS010000119.1 GCA_902810715.1 bacterium
CGAAAACCTATTTAATTTGATTAGCAATCAAGTTCGAGAACTTGCCGTGGGGTGAATCAATGGTTTCAAAAAACAAATATTTAAGAGAGCTGCCGAAAGTCGATGAAGTTCTCGACTTGCCCGACGTTAGGCTGCTAGCGGGGGCTTATCCGAGGTCAATGGTCGTGGATGGGATCCGCCATGTTATTGATAACCGGCGAAGCGTAATCCTATCCCTTCAGGAGAAGGACTTAGTATCCATTGAGCTTTCGATGCAGGCACTTATAGAAGAGCTTGAGGGTTGGCTAAAAGAGCAGTACGCGTCCAGCCTAAGAAGGGTGATAAACGCTACCGGCGTCGTCATCCACACGAACCTGGGCCGTTCAATCTTGAGCAAATCGGCGATTGACGCGGTGGTGATGGCCGCCTCGAATTACTCAAACCTTGAGTTTGACCTGGATAGAGGGGCGCGGGGCTCGCGCCACAGCCATATAGAGTCGATTTTAACTAAAATAACCGGGGCCGAGGCCGGCATGGTTGTAAACAACAACGCCTCGGCAGTTTTTCTTGCGCTTAGCACGCTTGCAGCCGGTAAAGAGGCGATCGTCTCAAGGGGCCAGCTTGTCGAGATCGGCGGCTCCTTTAGAATCCCCGACGTCATGCGGCAAAGCGGTGCGATTTTGCGCGAGGTCGGCACGACGAACAAAACCTATATCGCCGATTACCGCGCCGCAGTAACGGAGAACACCGCCCTTCTTATGAAGGTTCATACAAGTAATTTCAGAATTATCGGCTTCACCCACGAGGCATCGCTTGAAGAGATGGTGAACTTAAGCTGGGAGCTTGGTATCCCCATCATGGAGGACTTGGGAAGCGGCGTTTTAATCGACCTTTCCAGGTATGGCGTGGCCTATGAGCCAACAGTGCATGAAAGCGTGCACGCGGGCGTTGATGTCATCACGTTTAGCGGAGACAAGCTTCTAGGCGGGCCGCAGGCCGGCCTTGTCGTCGGCAAGGCCGAGTTTATAAACCAGATGAAGAAGCACCCCTTAGCAAGGGCGGTTCGCGTCGACAAGATGACTTTGGCCGCGCTTGAGGCAACGCTTCGAGAGTATCTGGACATGGAGGCAGTGCACCATAAGAACCCAACAATTCGGATGATTACAACCCCGGCGGATAAGTTGAAGAAGCGGGCTGATAAAATCGCCAAGATGCTTGTAAAGAGCCTGGAGGACGGCTTTGTAGTAACCACCGAGCCTGAGGTCTCAAGGGTCGGAGGCGGATCCCTGCCGCTTGCCGAGCTTGCAACAACCGTGATCTCGGTGCGCACCAAATCCGCCACTGCAAATGCACTTGAGGAGGCTCTTCGTCGAAACGATCCTCCGGTTATAGTAAGAATTAAAGAAGATGCCGTCCTTCTCGACCCAAGAACGATTCAGGATGGGGAAGAGAAGGAAATAGTAGAAGCTTTTGAGAAAGTAAAGCGGGAGCTTAAAGGCTAGTGAAACAGCTAATTCTTGGTACTGCCGGCCATATCGATCACGGCAAGACGACCCTGATCAAGGCACTGACCGGTATTGATACAGATAGACTTGAAGAGGAAAAGAAACGGGGCATATCTATTGAGCTTGGATTTGCCCATCTTATGCTGCCAAGTGGGCAGAAGCTTGGTGTGGTCGATGTACCGGGGCATGAGCGCTTTGTTAAAAATATGCTGGCCGGTGCGACCGGCATCGATATTGTGCTCTTAGTTGTCGCTGCAGACGACTCCGTCATGCCGCAGACCGAGGAGCACCTGGCGATAGTAGACCTTCTTGGCATAAAAGAGGGTGTAGTTGCGCTTACCAAGGCGGACATCGTTGAGGGGGATTGGCTTCCCCTCGTCGAGGATGAAATCCGCAAAATCCTTTCAAAAACCAGTCTAAAGGATGCCCCGATTATACCTGTGTCCGGCAAAACGGGCATGGGCCTGGATAAACTTAAAGAAGAGCTTGATAAAATTGCCCAGCGCATCTTGCCTAAGAAAGACAAGTCACCGTTTAGACTGCCGGTGGATAGGGTATTTTCGATGTCCGGCGCGGGAACCGTAATTACGGGGACTCTCTGGTCGGGCGAGATTCACCTTGATGATAAGGCCCATATCTACCCGATCGACAAGGAGGTAAGGGTAAGAAGTATCCAGGTGCACGGCAAGAAGCAGGACGTCGCCCTTGCAGGGCAGAGGGTTGCCCTTAACCTGGTGGGGTTGGATAAAGACGATATCGAGCGCGGTGCGGTTGTTTTGGCACCCGGCTTCTTATCGCCAAGCTACATGTTTGATGCGCAACTCAAACTTTTGGATAGCGCCCCCAGGGAACTGAAGAACAGGGCGCGGGTTAGGTTTCACCATGGAACAAGCGAAGTCTTAGGGCGCGTAGTCTTAACCGACCGCGAGGTTCTCAATCCTGGGGATACCGCATTTGTACAGGTACGGCTCGAAGAACCGGTAGTTCCCAAGTATAGTGACAACTTTGTTGTTAGAAGCTATTCCCCCATCCAGACCATCGGCGGCGGGCGTATTCTCGACAGCCACCCGGCAAAGTTCAGGGCATCGATGAAGGATTTTGGCAAGCGGTGTAAAACCCTCGCCACCGGCGATCCCGAGTCTGTTATCGGGCTATATTTAAAAGAGGCAAAGGGGTTTTTAACAGCAAAAGCTCTCTGGGTGAGGTCCGAGCTTGAGGAAGGCCAGGTAAAAGAGAGCCTTGCCAAGCTTAAAGAGAGCGGGGAGTTGGCCTCGATAGTAATAGATAAGCAGGATAACTATATATTAAAAGATGCGCTTGATGCGCACATTAAGAACTTGGAGAACTACCTGAACGAGAACTTCAAGAAAAATTCCCTTAACCCCTGGGTTGGTAGGCAAATTGTAAAGTCCCAGCTATTTGATTGGATGAGCGATAAGGAGTTTGACGCCTTTATTGCCGGCCTGCAGCAGAATGGCAAAATCGTTGTCGAAAAGGCACAGATCGCCCACGCCAAAGCTGAGGTCACGGTTGGGAAAGAGGATGAGAAGCTCCTTTCATCCATCGCCAAGAAGATCAAGGACGGCAAGTACGGCCCGCCTGAGACCTCCTGGCTGGCAAAAGAGATGGGTTTGGATTTGAAGAAGGTAAATTCCCTGGCAGATCTATTGGTTAGGGAGCACAAGCTGGTGCGTATTGCGCCCAACATGTACTTTGACGCCGATCTCATCGAGCAGGCCAAGGCGGGGTTAAAGAATAGCTTCTCCGGCAAGCAAATCAGCCCATCAGACGCGCGTCAGATACTTGATACGTCCAGAAAATACCTTATCCCGATCCTAAGCTATTTCGATATGATCGGCGTAACACGCCGCGTGGGGGAAACGCGGATTGTCCGCTAACAGGTTGTCCGCTAACCTTGTAATTTGGGCTGAGACCTGGCAAAATATAGATGTTTGCAGTGGTGGTTATATTAACCACCGTTTTTCATGGAGGTGGATTGGGCCTGGTGGCTCAGCTGGTCTTCAAAACCAGTCGGCCGGGCTAAACCTCGGTTGGTGGGTTCGATTCCCACGCACCTCCGCAAAACAATAAAGGCCTGCTCAAAGCAGGCCTTTATT
>CADDYS010000120.1 GCA_902810715.1 bacterium
ACCAGGTGATACTTTATGTCATATACGGTATGGCTTGATCTTCTATAGTGCTCCATGCCGCAAGCATACTAAAGTCTTCGCCTAAAGGCGAGGGATTTTCTCCCAATCCCCGAAATGGACATTAACGGCGCCGTTAAACCCGACATACGGGCCACTGTAATCGTAGGAGTGAAGCTGCTTCGACGGGACGCCCAGCTTTTGGACCACGTATTTGTCCTTAATCCCCGAGCAGAATATATCGGGCTTTAGCTCTTTTATCAGGATTTCAATCTCATAGTGATTGGTATCGTCGATTACAAACGAGCCGTTTTCCATGTGGGGCATCATCCCCTCATAGTCCATAAGCTCCGGGAGCTCTTCCTTCTTTTTCGCTATAAACTCCGTGTCCCAGAGGCAATCTCCCGTCTTCTCAAACGAAATGTCCTCCAGCGCCTTGCTCCTGGCGGAATGCTTTATGTCGGGGATAACTTTTCTTCCCTCGTAGTCGTCCCGGTGGGCGAACTCGTATCCGGCCATCACGGTTTTCATGCCGATATCCTTAAAAAGGGTTTGAAAATGATGCGCCCTTGAGCCGCCGACAAAAAGCATGGCGGTTTTACCTTCAAGCCTTTTTCGGTATCTTTCAAGAATTGGAGAAACGCGAGCCATTTCCTCCTCGATGACCTGCTCCGTTTTCTCATAAAGGCCCGGGTCGTCAAAAAACTTTGCGGTATCGCGTAGAGCCTTTGAGAATGCTTTAACCCCAAAAAAGTTAACTTTAAGCCACGGCACGCCCCATTTTTCCTCCATCATCCTGTTCGTGTAGTTTATGGAGCGGTGGCAATTAAGAAGGCTCAGTTTCGCTTCGTGCGCCGTCGCTATGTTTTCGTATGATGAGTCGCCGGTGAAAAATGTTACTATCCTGTAGCCGACTTTCTCAAAGAGCCTTTTTATCTCCCAGGCATCCCCGCCTATGTTGTACTCGCCGAAGATGTTGATATCAAATGGGCCCGGCTCCTTCAAATCCTTCGTGCCTATCACGTACTGCATGAGGGTATTGCTTGCCAGGTGGTGCCCGGCGGACTGGCTTACCCCTTTATATCCCTCGCAGTGCGTGGGTATTACCTTTACTCCCAGCTCTTCCTCGGCCTGCCTTGCAACCTTGTAGAGGTCGTCTCCAATAAGACCAACCGGACATGTAGCGTAGATACCTATGGCCTTGGGCTTAAATATGCGGTAGGCTTCTCGAATTGCCTGAAGCAGTTTCTGCTCCCCGCCGAAGATAATGTCCCTCTCCTGCATGTCGGTCGAGAAGGCATAGGCCATGAAGTTTTGGCCGCCTGGTTCTGTTCTCGCCTTGTTTCTTCGCGTGCCCCAGGTATAATAGGCACAACCGATCGGGCCGTGAACAATATGAACCATATCTTTTATCGGACCAAAGACCACTCCCTTGGTTCCCGCGAAAGCACAGCCCCTCATGGAGATTACTCCGGGGACGGTCAGCGAATTTGCCTCTATTTTCTGCTCTTTTGTCTTGTCAAGGACAAGGATGTGCTTCTCGCGCTCTCTCGCCACCTTTCGGGGATAACCTTCAAGTATCTTATCCCGAACTTTTTCCCTGTCATTTATAATCGCATCCATATCCAACCCTCCCCTTTACACTATCGCTTCCTCGCCTTTTTCCTGGGTCCTTATTCTCACGGCTTCCTTAACGTCGCCGATAAACACCTTTCCGTCGCCGGGGTTTCCCGTCCGGTTGATCGCCATTATAATTTCCACAACCTTGTCCACGTCCTTATCCTTCACGGCCATTATGATCATCCTTTTTGGGATAAACCTCTTGGCGGTAGGTTCTTTTTCGGCAGGAATCGGGTGGGTATATTCATGAAGAAAACCCCTCTGTCTGCCCCGCCCCAAGACGGGAAAAACCGTAAAAGCCGGGAAACCTTCATCGGCAAGAGCCGCTTTGGTCTTCTGGAGTTTATTCATCCTTATGATTGCAACAACTTCCTTCATCACAGCTCCTCCTTCCCCGTGCTTATCGTATAAGCTTTTGATACCGGTATTACAAATATCTTGCCGTCGCCGTAATTTCCGGTCTTTGCGGCATCGATAACGATGTCAACAACCTCATCGACCTTCTCATCCTCCGCTACAATGAGGAATATCACTTTTGGTAGCTCATCGTAGTGGATGTCTCCAACGGTTAAACCCTTTTGCTTGCCCCGTCCAAATACGTCCATCTTCGTCATGGATGGGAAGCCCGCCTCATCAAGCGAGCGGACTACTTTCTCCGCCCTCTCGGGCCTTACGATAGCTTTAATCATCTGCATGGCAATCCTCCCTGTTTAAAAGGTTCAAAATCCCTGTCTAAAATTTTCTAGTCCAAAATTCCAAATTCCATCATGAGGCTTTCAAGTTCTGGTTGAGTCATCGGGTTCGGAATCACAAACATGTCGTTATTATCAATATTTTCTGCCAGCTCTCTATAATGTGCCGCCTGCTCGGCATCCATATCGTATTCAATAACGGTTTTTCGGTTAATCTCGGCCCGCTGCACTATGTTGTCCCTGGGTAAAAATTTAATAAGCTGGGTGCCGAGTTTTTTGGAAAATGCCTCTAAAAGCCCCTTCTCGTTTTCCACCTGCCTGCTGTTGCATATAATGCCGCCGAGCCTCACATCGCCCGCTTCTGCATACTTCCTGACGCCCTTGCAGATGTTGTTGGCCGCATAGAGGGCCATCATCTCGCCCGAAGCAACAATGTATATCTCCTTTGCCTTTCCCTCTCTGATCGGCATGGCAAACCCTCCGCAGACGACATCGCCGAGGACATCGTAGAAGACGTAATCGAGGGAGTCCTCGTACGCACCCAGGTTTTCAAGAAGACCTATTGAGACGATGATTCCTCTTCCTGCGCAACCGACGCCCGGCTCGGGGCCTCCCGATTCAACGCACTTAACGCCAAAGCTCCCGGTCTTCATAACCTCATCCAAGTCCACATCGTCCCCCTCTTCCCTCAGAGTATCGAGGACGGTCCTCTGGGCAAGGCCGCCAAGCATAAGCCTTGTGGAGTCGGACTTTGGATCGCATCCGACAATCATTACCTTCCTGCCCATCTCGCCCAGCGCGGCGACAGTGTTCTGCGAGGTCGTTGATTTACCGATTCCACCTTTTCCATAAATTGCTATCTGTCTCATAGATAAATACCTCCTTTTTTTAGGGTCCGGGACCTGGGCGAAGCCCAGCTTGAAAAGTCCAGGAACCAGGATTTCTAGTTTTGAATGTCTACTATGGTTTTCAATAATAGGGTTGCCGGGGGAGATATTCTTTAGCCTGAAGAACAAAGTGGTTTGATGAGGAATTGTACGGGTGGATAAAATCAGAGACAGGAAGCCAGAAAACGGAAGCCGGGCTTTATAGTCGTTTAATGAAACTTACCAGGATAAGAGAGCGGTTTCCTGGAGCTCTGATTCGAAGGTAAAATCCTTCTCCAGCACGAACAGCCCGCCTAAAAATTCCACTAGGGTGGGGATATCTATTTTACCTGCCTCTTGTAATTTAATATCT
>CADDYS010000121.1 GCA_902810715.1 bacterium
CGTCAAACCGCTTATCAACTTGCTCAAATCGCTTATCGACCTCGTCAAACCGCTTATCAACTTGCTCAAATCGCTTATCGACCTCGTCAAACCGCTTATCAACTTGCTCAAATCGCTTATCGACCTCGTCAAACCGCTTATCAACCTCATCAAATCTTTTATCAATGGCGTCGAACTTCTCATCGTGCTCGATAAGCTTAGCATCGATAGAATCGAGTTTCTCATCATGCTCGATAAGCTTAGCATCGATAGAATCGAGTTTCTCATCATGCTCTTCTAGTTTTTTGATGATTGGTTTTTCGTCCATAGTTCTATAATAGTCAGGTTTCTTATTTTAACAAGGTAAATTTACCCAAAAGCACAAATAATAAATCCTCTTTGGATTAGTCCTAAGTCCCTTGTCCCTAGTGACGGAACACATTTTTCCTATTCACCATTTCACCCGTACCGTGGAGCGCCCGATAAATCGGGTAACTATTTTACTATCCTTAGGCTGGGTTTGGCGATGCCTTCCATGACGTCGAGTTCTTTGCGGAGATCAAAAATTTCGTCTCTCAGCAAGGCGGCGGTTTCGAAGTCGAGCTTCTCGGCGGCGGAGCGCATCTCATCCTCCAGTGCCCTGATTAAAGCCTCTAGCTCTTTTCGCGGGATCTTCTGGACGACATCGCCGGCCTTGCGGGTCTTGTAGAGCTTGCCCGACTCGGCGACGGCGGTCTGTATGATATCCGTTACGGCCTTGCGGATGGTCTGCGGCTCGATGCCGTGCTCGCGGTTGTAATCCATCTGCAGCTTGCGCCTTCTGTTGGTCTCACTGATGGCGCGCCTCATGGAATCGGTCATCTGATCGGCATACATGATGACTTGGCCGCTAACATTTCGCGCCGCACGACCTATTGTTTGGATTAACGATCGCTCGGACCGCAGGAAGCCCTCTTTGTCGGCATCCAAGATCGCAACTAGAGATACCTCGGGTAAATCCAAACCCTCGCGCAGCAGGTTGATGCCCACGAGAACGTCGAACTCGCCGAGGCGCAGATCGGTCAGTATCTTGACACGCTCCAGCGTATCGATATCCGAGTGCAGGTAGCGCACTTTAACCCCCATCTCCATAAGGTAATCGGTTAAGTCCTCGGCCATTTTCTTGGTCAATGTGGTAACCAGCACGCGCTCATTCTTGCCGACGCGCTCCTTTATCTTATCCAATAGATCATCAATCTGCCCCTTGGTCGGCATGATGATAACCTCCGGGTCGATAAGGCCGGTTGGACGGACGATCTGCTCGGCGATCTGCCTGCTAACCTGGTCCTCATATGGCCCCGGTGTCGCGCTAACAAAAACAATTTGCGGCACCTTCTCAACAAACTCATTAAACTTCAAGGGACGGTTGTCCACCGCGGACGGCAGCCTGAACCCGTAGTCGACCAGAGTCTGCTTACGCGACCTGTCGCCGTTATACATACCGTTTAGCTGGGGTATCGTGATATGCGACTCATCAATAAGACACAGGAAGTCATCCGGGAAGTAGTCTATTAAGCAATCCGGCGCCTCGCCGGGGGCTTTACCCGAGAAGTGCCTGGAGTAGTTCTCAATGCCGTTGCAGTAGCCGACCTCACGAATCATCTCAAGGTCGTATTTCGTGCGCTGCTCAAGCCGCTGCGCCTCAAGTAGCTTGCCCTGCTCGTGCAATTCAAACAATCTTGCATCCAACTCGTTTGCGACGGATAGCAAAGCGCGTTCGATCTTCTCTTCGATGGTGACAAAATGTGTCGCCGGATATATCGCCACGCGCTCATGGACCTTTATAATCCCACCGGTCAACGGATCGATGGTGATGATACGCTCAACGGTGTCGCCGAAGAACTCCACGCGAACTGCTATCTCGTCATAAGCCGGAAATATCTCAAGAATGTCCCCCCTCACCCTGAATGTGCCACGGGTAAAGTTGATATCGTTTCGCTGATACTTGATTTTAACCAGCTTCTTGAGTATCTCATCGAGGTTGTAGTCTTCGCCTACGCTCAGGAAAACGGTGGTTGACTGGTAGTCCTCAGGAGACCCCAAGCCGTAGATGCACGAGACGGATGCGACGATAACAACGTCGCGCCGAGTAAACAGCGCGCTTGTTGCAGCGTGCCTGAGTTTGTCTATCTCATCGTTGATGGACGAGTCCTTCTCGATGTAGGTATCGGTATGTGGGATATAAGCCTCGGGCTGGTAGTAGTCGTAGTAACTCACGAAGTACTCGACCGCGTTGTTGGGGAAGAAGTACTTAAACTCGTTGCAGAGCTGTGCCGCAAGCGTCTTGTTTGGCGCGATAACCAGGGATGGCTTTCCGACCGCCTCAATTACCTTTGCCATTGTATAGGTCTTGCCCGAGCCGGTAACTCCAAGAAGCGTCTGGTAGTCTAAACCGGAGCGCACGCCCGCGACTAACTTCTCTATTGCTTTTGGTTGATCCCCTTTGGGCTCGTAGGGGGCTTCGATTTTAAATACACTCACAGTAAGTCTATTGTAGGGGATTTTAGATGCGTTTGCATATTGCAAGCGATAGGTTGAGATTGCCGTGTCGCCTTTCAGGCTCCTCGCTATTGGCTGCTTGGCTATTTGGCTATTGGCTGATCTTAAGGGGATTTTTATCTTTTGGCTTTTTCGGTTTGCCTTTTTGCTTTTCCTGCCGCTCTTTTTTCTCGCGTTCTTTCTGTTGCTTCTTTTTCTCTTTCTCTTTTTCCTTCTGTTTTTGCAGCTTTTCCTTCTCTTTATCCCGCTCTTCTTTCACTCTTTGCCTCGTTCTTTCTACTTCGTCGGCCTGCGTTCTTTGCTCCCAGGCAATATATTCGATGAGTTTTTGCTGCTCTGTCTGCTCGATATCGGCAAACTCTATTTCGACGAGATGCTCGTTGGAGTTAGAATCATGCATCGTACTCCGGATGATAACACCGCGCGCCGGAATTCTTGCCTGTGTGGCGTAGAGGTCTATCTCAAGCCTTCCTTCCAGGCCAACACCAATCGGCACCCTTGAATAAATTGTAGCGGTGATGCCATTGCTGCTCATCTCCAAGACTTCTATGCTGTTATATCTGCTGTTTGATCCCTCAAATTGAAGCCTTAGATGCACGGTGGAGGCGGGCCTGACCTTGGTGGTATCTTTCTTCTCCGCACACTCCAGACCACCCACCGGCGACATGACGATTACCTCGCCCTTGCCGCCAATACCCGTTACCTTAACGGGCAAAGTGCAATCACCCTTTTCTGTATGCCATGTGATGTGCAGAAGACCCCCAACTACACAGCCTCCGGGAAGCGGCTGCCCTAGCGCCTGGCATGCGACGGTATTATCTGATTTTACCATCGCAAATTTGTATAGAGCATTGCCCCCGTCACCCTTGACTTTTACAACAGCGCCGTGTTTTATCAGCCCGGTTAAATCTATATTTTCTTCGTTTTTAAGC
>CADDYS010000122.1 GCA_902810715.1 bacterium
TTGTATCGTAACCTGTGATAATAGGTTGATCTGCTGAGTCTGATAACTCGCAATACAAATGAAGCAGGGTAACCAAGGGATATCCATTTGTAAGCTATGTTTACCTTATCCTCAATTGTGGGTTTGTAATGTTTCAGTAAACCGTGTGCCTGGGGTAAATCATACGGAAAGTTTGCGGGGTCAATCAGGAATTTTCCTGCCGGTGAGGACGAAACGGAAGTCTCTGGTTAGGGGGTAGAGATAGATGGACTTGATAGCGAGCTTGGCCTTCTTACTGCCGTTTCTTCCCCTGCCCTGGGTGGCGCCGACAAACCTCCAGTTGGCCGCTTTGTAGGAGGTGCCCCAGAAGTGTTCCTGATCTACGAATGTCTCCACCAGAACAGGAGTATAGTTGTAGGCATCCCGAAAGTCATCGCGCAGTTTGGATGTCACCATCGACAGCAATTTTGAGGCCAGGTTCCTGCATCTGATCCAGGGCAGGATCAGAAATCTGGTGTTGGCCACCACCAGGTGCCGGAACTTTAGGCGCTGTTCCTCGTTCCAACCGATCCAGCGGTCGCGGTCCTTCACATGCCAGGCGCAGGCGCCGAAGCCGAACAGCGCCACGATGCCTAAGGGTGAGTGCACGAAGTAGCGCATCTGGGCACCGGCGCCGTTGTTGTAGCCGAGGTAGTGGTAGCGGTCGATCAGTTCCCGCCACAGGTTGCGGTCAGCCTGGGCAGTCACCCGCTGAACCTCAAGGGGCAGCAGTTCGGAAAGAACAACCTTCATCTTCGGTTTGGGTTCCCCGACCGGGGTGCGCGGAGCGCTCTTGCAGACGGAGCGCCGGTTCCTGGGCGGCGGCAGGCTGATCAGGCCGGATCCATCCAGCCTGATCAGGAGTTGCTTGGCGCTGATATCCTTAGGGGTGCCATTGGGTTTGTTCCAGGACCAGGTCCGGCAGATCTCGAAAGCCAGCTGGTTGCGGTTCCAGTCCGGGTGCTGGGCGAGCAGGAGGCGGATAAACTGCAGGTCTTCCGGAGTGATCACCCGCGCCAAGAGGCGGAGCGGCAGGTTCTCTTCCCTTATACGCAAGTGCCTTCCTCCCTTCCTCCCATCTGGTACCGCTTGAGGGCCTCAGGGGAGATGTTCCAGGGCAGGAGCGGATCGAGGTTTTCGGGAACGCTCCCGGCTCTAGCGCACTCGTCCAGGTAGTAGGTGAGGTAGGCGACCGGCTGCAGCCCATTCAGCTTGGCGGTTTGCATAATGGACAGGCAAATGGCGGCAAACTGGCCCGACCAGGCGGCAAACGACCCGTAGTAGTTCTTCCTTCCCAGCGCCACGGTGCGCAATAGCCGCTCAGCGGCGTTATTATCAAGCGGGATGGCGGGGTTTTTGACAAACACCGTCAGGCCGGCCCAGTGCTTGACGGCCGATCGGAGTACATCCTTCTGGGCAGGAAGAAGAGCGGGATCAGCCAGTTCCTCCTCAATGGCGTGGGCGATCTCACCGATTGCCGCTTCCAGTTCGGCCTGCGCCCTGGCGAAAAGCTTCGGCTGATCCAGGGCCGCCAGGCGGGCCCTGTTCAACCGGTAGATGGAGGAGATGCGCTCAAGCCAGAGCTTCATCCAGTCCTCGAGCCGGGGGTATCCCCGGCAGGCCTTCAAAAAGTCGCGCCGGAAGTGCGCCCAGCAAAAGGACAGAATGACCCCTTTCGCCAGTTTGGCAAACTTTTTGTAGCCGTGGGCGCGGTCGGAGTTGATCACTCCCTCGGCATCCAGGCCGAGCCACTTGACCAGAACGCTGCTCGACCGGGAGGTATCAAGGACATAGAGGGCGACCCTGCTCGATCCGAAGATCCACATCCAGTCCAGGAAGCTTTCCTTGCCCTCTCTCCGGAAGAAGCTCTTCCATCCGGTCTCGTCAATGTTCTTGCGGGGTTCCTTCTTCATCTCCTGCGCCAGCCTCTCGTACAGGGGAACCAGCAAGCGCATGTGATTTTTCAGAGTACCGGTAACCGAGCTGGGAGAGAGGACGAAGTCCCCCATGGAGAATATGCTGCAGATCCTGGAAAGAGGGATAGCTAGGAGGAACTTGAGGTAGATGATCCAGGCGATAAACAAGTGGCTGAGCTTGCTCTTGTTGACGGCCTGGGGCGGCTCGGGAGCGGTGACGAAGCGGGGCTGGCCTGCGCAGCCGCAGTCGAACTTTACCTTCTGACGGACATACACAACCTTGAGCGGAGAGATCCGGACATCGATCTGGACCGACTCCTCGGTGAAGGGCACCGGGATGCCCTTTTTGCCACAAGTCTGGCACTGGGCCCCTTCCTCGGGGACCGGCAGGAATACCTTGATGGTGGGGATTTCTTGCGGGATGCGGCGGCCGTGGCCCTTATGCCCGAACTTGGCACCCCGGCGGGACTTGGACGGAATATTGTCCGCTTCGGTATTTGAGGGTTCCTTCTGAGCCCGATCTTCAGGGGCCGGCCCTTCAGCGGAGGAATCAGGAGTCTCATCAGGATGTGCGCCAGCCGGTTCAGCTGCCGGAGTTCCGTCTACCGTAGCGGGAGGTTCAGCATCACCCGGTCTGCCAAGCACGGTCAGTTTTTCCGACGCCCGGCCGAACAGCATGTGCCTGTACTCGGCGTTCTGGGCATTGAGCCGGGCGATCTCCTGCTGGAAGGCTTCTCTGAGCCCAGTATTCTCGGCCTTGAGATCCACGATCAACTGGATGGCGTCTTTAAATGCGGCGCAGGGGCACATCGCTGACGGGAAGCAATCACTTCCGCAGGGCACTTGTTCTATGATCAGATTTTCGGATAGGTTTCTGGCTGTGCTTGTCTTGTCCATAAATCTATTATGCAACAAGAAAGCAGAAATGTCCCGGCCCGTTTCCGACCACTATCGAACGGCAGTAAGGATTAGCACCCGCTGGCGAGATGTTGCGTATCGGGACGTAGTATGACACTTTTTTTGGTACTACCGGGAATCTTTTCTGGTAATCAGTATTTGCTGAAGCCGTTTAAGCTCCCGTTGTTCCGCTTCCAACCGGGCTATCTCATCAAGGGCCGCCTGGAACGCCGGACAAGGGCAGGGACCGGTGCAGGAAATTTGGTCTGAACAGAGAAGTGGCTGCTCAGGTTTAGCGGCCGGTAGCTTGTTGATATTTTTAGAAAGGTTTTTGCTGGGCTTTTTTTTCATAAGTATATTATAAGGCAAGAATTCTGCAATGTATAGACTAAAATTGCAGTTTGCCAATGGGGTCGTCGTTTGGACAGGGGGAGACCGGCGCTTGGCTGAGTACCGTTAGACATGGTTCACTGAAAGTTTACGATCCGTCCTTTGCACCAGGATGTACGGCAGTGGCTGACGGCTCCCTTTTTAAGCCCGGCTCTCTTAATGGGGAAAAATCCCCTGGTGGATCTTAATCAACTGCCCGTCGAGGAGCTTTTAAAGCAC
>CADDYS010000123.1 GCA_902810715.1 bacterium
TTAGCGTTTTCTTTTTCATTTCAAGTCCCGACTTTATAATCGGAATTTCTTTTTTACTAATCTGCATGAAATAATTCACCCCAAAAGATTGACCGGCTATTATCCATGATACCCGTAATCATCCTTGTAATAATTACATGGCTACCTGCCTGATGATCAACAAAGAAGCCAGCCTTACTTAATGCTTTGATTACTTGTTTTGGCTTAAGAGCAGGTAATCTTGGTGTTATGCAATAGCTACCTCTACGCTTTCGACCTCTCCCATGCTTCTTTATTACATGAATATATTCCTCAATAAGACGTTATCAACAGATAGCCTATAGCCATAGCGGTGTCCGATAGGATGATCCATTAAAACGAGGACTTGTCCATGTGGACGGAATTGGATACAGTAAAAGTTGGAGGTGTAACCGATGAATATCGAAATTGAACGCGAAGAAGATGGCCGGTGGATAGCTGAAGTGCCTGATTTGCCTGGCGTTATGGCGTATGGACAGAGCAAAAAGGAAGCAATTTCCAAAGTCAAGGCTTTGGCCTTGCGGGTGTTGGCCGATCGGCTAGAACACGGCGAAGAAACTCCAGAGTTCCACGGCGTCTTTGGGGTATCAGCATGAGTCAATGGCCATCAACCAAAGCACGATTGGTATGGCTGCTTTGTTACGAATTGGATGGACGATCAAGCGTCAATCTGGCACATCACACCGCGTCCTGTCCCGTTCTGGGTGGTCAGATTTTATTTTCATGATAGAGAAGAAATTGGTCCTCGTATGCTGGCGCGTATCGCCAAGCGTATAGGGCTTACACCGGATGACTTATGAAATACTGCCTAACAATGTGCTGCAGCGGATGTCGCTTACGCGCCGCCGCTGAGCTCGAGCGTTAGGTGCGTAATGTTTCGACAATTGTAACTACTTAGCGTATTTTACCATAAGGCGATGCCCCACTTAAACAAAGTCAGACATTTCCCCTTCAAACACAAGCGTCATAGCTTGAGATGAACTAACACCTTGTTTGCAACACGTCGATAAATAACCGCGAATACGGCAAAATACCCGTGCACCCTCCATAGATCGAAAGCAACCAAGATTGGTGCCTGACACCGCACGGATTATCTACCAGCGGGAATGGTGTAATGCGGATTAGAAAGTGTACGCTTGTGAAATTCAACAGGTTGCGGGGTAGACAGCATCAGCAGCCTGCCATTAAAGGCTGTTAAAGGGCAATGCGGGAGTGCGGTGCAATGTTGGATCGGGTCACACTTTATGATAATCTTCTCAAAAATAAACAATTTTGAATCGCTGCAAGTATTTAACGCAGAACTTGTTTGAAGCTGTAATGATAAAGGAGCGATATGCCGTATATCACCAACATAACACACTTCCTTGACGAAGACGGCTATCCGGTACACTCAGGGCCAGCCGGTCGCATTGGCGAGTTCTTCGGCAAGGTTGTAGCTGCGGCATCGCTGCACCCGCAGGGTGAAGTTGTGCCCTCAGCGTTGCGCTGCAGGCGCCGCCCCGAGCGCAAACCATGCCCTGGCAATCTTCTTATCGCCCATCGGGATGACGGTGTGATTGAGTGGCAGTGCCCGTTATGTGGCGACAATGGCTTTATCCATAACTGGGAAGGGACTTACTGGGATAGGAGAAAATATGCGGTTTCGGACCTGGCGTCAGAGGATATTATCGAGTTTGCGATAACCGAGGACGAATTAAAAGAGCTTATGAAACCCATGATACTTTCAGATGAAAGCGAAGCGATCCTCTACAGTGCCGTTTTAATCGAAGAAGAGGTTGAATTGCGTGCATCGCTTGGCGCTTTTGAAGAGTTCATGGGAGAGATTGCTTTTGAAGCAAACCATACCGATAACTGCCGCACCGAAGTTATCCTTGATCGAATATGTGCTCGCATCGAAACCCTGCTACGTTTCCACGATATAGTGCGGGATTTTTAGGGTTAGAAATTCTTATATGTGGTGTAGGATGTATGCAAAAAATCAGCTTTAAAGAGTTTATAGAACAAGTTGAACAGCATATTAACGAATATTCACCAGAGACGTTAAGGCAAATACTCATGGAATGGGCTAAGAGTACGCCAAGCGCGGATCGACACCAGTTCTTAGCAAGACTCACTCCCACTTCAACGCAGCAGCAGGTTTTACCACCAGATAAAGAACTGCTGGAACAGATTCGAGAACTTGCTGAACGGGTTGAAAATGGCGATTATTGTGATGGTTGGGGTTGGGATGATGAGATTTATGAGGAGAGAGACTTTGGCGATGAAAGCTGGACGGGAGAAGTGGATGAATTTTTCAGCAAAGCCCACGATGCCCTTGTCAATGGTCACTATAAGCTGGCTGAAAACGCTTACTCACTATTGTTTGAAATCTTAGAGATGAGTGAGGAGCCGGGGCATCTTCCGGGGAGTTCTGACCCAACGATTATGTTAGAGACCGATCTTGAAGAAGCAAGAGATCATTACCTTCGGGCAATTTACTTATCGACAACTCTTGATAAACGCCCCGTTCGCCTCTTAGAAGCAATGCAGGAACTTAATTATCCCATCGGTGATAATTTTAATTTGAAGGGCGTCGTCAATGCCCAAAGAGAACCCTTGCCTGATTTTACTGAATTTTTAACTCGTTGGATTGCTGTATTAAAAACTGAAAACAATGATGCGGCGCGTTACCTCTTGTGCGAAGCGGTTATGTTATTGGGCGGGATTCCGGCTATTGCGGAGCTTGCTCGCCAGCAAGGAAGAATTAACCCAAAGGCGTATATAAAATGGATTGAAACACTAGAGAAAGAGGGAGATTTTCAAGCGATGCTTAGTGCAGCAAGAGAAGGTGTTGAAGGGGTACCCAAAGATTTTGTTCTTCGTGCAAAAATTGCCAGCGGGTTGGTTAGGGCTGGTAAACATCTCGGCAATGTGGAGGCGCAATTGCTGGGCTGTCGTGAAGCATTTTATTCCGATCCATCGCTCGCCAATCTCTTATCACTTGTCTCAATAGCCGAACAGAATAAGCGTCGCAGTGAAGAAATCGAAGCGGCAATTGATAGGATAATTTCGCTAATGAAGAAAGAAAAGGGGTATGAAAGCCGCATTTCCTGGGAACAGCGTGACACCTGGGAAGCTACAGCTTCTGAAAACTTATTAAATCAGGCGTATTTATTAGCGGGTAGATATAAGGAAGCGTACGATCTTTGCAAAAACCAAGGGGCATTAGGCTGGAGCTATGGGCATAACCTAAAGGGTTTGGTACTACCGTTTTTCCTGATGTTGCTTTCAAAGGGAGAGAAACAACATCCAGCCCAAAATTTGGAGCAGGTGTGGGAACAATCTGTTAACGCCGCCTGTAGATATGGTTGCAGACTTGTGGATAATGAAGAAGAAATCAAAAATCACCACATTAAATCGCTGGATGATATTAT
>CADDYS010000124.1 GCA_902810715.1 bacterium
GAGGCAAGTCTCCAGTCAATCATCAGATAAATTTGACCAATACTTGAGGTTAACACCACTGGCAGCATCATCGATACAACTCGTCGCACTTCGGGATGAAGAATATCGAAGCACGGCGAATACTTAAAACCAATGTGCCGTAAGGCGGGCAATTGCACCAATGCAAAAATTAGTGAGCCAATGACACCACCTACTGCAAGACTATAGATTCCAAACGACTTAGCACCAAGCAGAGCGGCAAAAACGAATACCAAGTTCATTGCTGCCGGCCCAAATGCAGGTGGGCCAAAAATATTATTTGCATTAAGAATGCCACCAAATACACCAGCTAGACTCATGAAGATAATGGAAGGCATCATTACAGCTGTTAACTTAGTAGCCAATTGCAGAACCTCAGGCGAAAAACCGGCACCCATCGCCCACGCGATTAACGGCGCGCCTAATGTCCCAAGTAATGCAATGATTGCCATCACTACAAAAACAGCATTGGTGACCAGGCTCATTACCAACCAGGCTTCCTCTCTCCTGCCCTGGGCATTGTATTCTGCAAATATCGGCACGATTACAGCACCAAGCGCCGTTCCAACTACGCCATAAAAAGCATAAGGAATAATAGAAGCCACTAGAAAAGCATCGGTAGCTGCTGTAGCCCCAAAGCTATAGGCAATAGACATTTCTCTACCTAGCCCCAGGAAACGGGCTAGTAGTGTAAGACCTAGTATTAATATACTGGCTTTGGCGATTGTTTTACCGGTGTTCATAGTGTAATCATGTGTCGTCATAAAATGGCAATACTGCTATCGTTAAATTTACTCTGCCAGGTGAATCAACAAATTATGCGTAATTTGGTTCTCCACAGCTCAAAACTGACTTATATACATCAAGAGTAGCTTCAGCAATTTTTCGCCATTGATAATTATCAAGCACAAACTTCCTTGCTTCTTGGCCCATCTTCCTTCGTTGGTCTCCAAGAAACCAAGTTTGCATCAACGCGTTCCTCAAGCCTTCAGGATCAGCTGGTTTAACAAGAAAGCCAGTTACGCCATCCTGTATTAATGTGGGCATTCCACCAACTTGGGTTGCTATAACAGGACATGCAGTTGACATAGCTTCTAATGCAGCAAGACTTGTTGCTTCTAAAAGTGAAGGTATAACTACTACATCACTTATTTGGTAAAATAATTTTAGTCGTGCTGCTTCTATGTCACCAAGTAACCGAAAACTAATTGTACCGGTAGACTTTAAGTCGTGAAGTATAGCTAGAACTTTCTTGCGATAGGCAGGATAGCCTTGATAGTCTGAGCCAGCGAACAAAAAAACTATATTGGGGACTAATCCTACCATAGAACGCATTGCTTTACATAAATACAAAATACCTTTGGTGGGCGCCCATCGACGTGGACATAACACGATGAAATCCTGTGGTGAGTAGCCAAGCTCATTTCGCAATCTAACTCGAACTGTTTCATCAACTGGTAAGAAGAAGTCGGTGTCAACCCCATTGGGAATATATACGGATTTATTAGGAAAATACTTAGTATCAGCTAACTCTTGACTTGGTCCAATTATTTTGGAGTAATGACTAAGGGCAAATCTAAGTAGGGGTCTAGTGAGCCTAATTTCCTTCAAATGCAAGAACTCCCCGGTATGGTTTGTTAAAACCACAGGGTAATAACGTGATACTATCCTAGTGGTAAGCAAACTCGCAGAAAAATCATGTTGGTGCAAAAGCTGCATATCTCGATCTTGCATTAACCCAAGTATAATGCGAGCTATCGATTGGCTAGCTAGTTCCCCCTGAAAAAGTCAGGGTCAATTGAGTCAAGATTTAGGCTAAAATTAAAGGAATTCCCTGCTCAGATAGCGAATTAAGTGTTATCTGCAAAGACACAAAAGCGCTACTGTAGAAAGGAATTCCATATGAATAGTGTGAACGAAAGAGCCCTTCCCGTAAAGAGGGTGGGCGTATGTTAAGGATAGAGGCCGATACCCAGATGAATCTGTATGAGGCGCTGCTTCCAAAACAAGTATTTGAACTCAACGAGGAACTCTCAAGGGTCGATGCACTGCTCGGTGACGAGGCGATCACGGCACCGTTTGTAGAGCGCTTTGCCGAGGGCAAGGGCAGGCCCACCGTCCCCGTTGAAACGTATCTTCGCCTCATGTACTTAAAGTTTCGTTACCAACTTGGCTATGAGAGCCTGGTACAAGAAGTGAGAGATTCCCTGATGTGGAGAACGTTCTGCCGCATACCGTTAGATGCAAAAGTACCCGACGCCACCACCCTGATTAAGCTCACCCACAAGTACGGCGATACAACCATTGCGGCGTTAAACGAGGCCCTGGCAAGAAAAGCGGTCAGCGAAAAGGTGGTGCGGGGTCGCAAGCTGCGAGTGGACACCACGGCGGTTGAATCAGATATCGGCTATCCAACTGATGCTGACCTCCTGGCCGATGGAATTGTGGTGATCACAAGAGAGGTTAAAAAGCTTGCCAGAAGCGGCCAGCTTGAGGGTACCTTCCGTGACAGAACTCGCTCAACCAAATATCGCCTCCTTGAGATCGCCAAGCAAGTAAAAAGAAGAACCAATGATAAGGTAGCTGAAGTCAGGGCGATCACCAGAAAGATACTGAAGACGGCTCAAGAAGTTGTAGCTGAAGCAGAACGGATTATTGGCAATACTGGTCATCAGGCACTTAGAGACGCAATCGACGTAACCAAGAAGATTATCAAGCAGACACAGCACGTAGAAGAGGGCCAGAGCATCAAAGATCGCATCGTCTCGCTTGTTGATGAGGATGCCCGCCCCATCTGCCGGGGCAAACGAGAGACCGAGTTTGGCTACAAGACGATCCTCACCGAAACAGAAGAGCGCATCATTATCGATTATGAATGCCTCATCGGTAACCCGAACGATGACACCCTGCTTGAAGATACCCTTATTCGGTCAAAGGAAAAGCTTGGGCGAGCCCCAAGAGCTCTGGCAACTGATAGGGGTTTTGGAAGTGAGGCCAATGATACTATATGCACCAACCTTGGCATTAAAAAGGTAAGCATCCCCAGAAAAGGAAAGCTCAGTAAAAAGCGCAGGGGTTATCAGAAACAAAGCTGGTTTAGGAGGTTGCAGCGCTTCAGAGCCGGTGGTGAGGCCACCATCAGCGTGCTGAAGCGAAAATACGGCCTTAGAAGAACACGGCTTAGAGGCCATAGTGGAGCAAAGATATGGGTTGGATGGTCTATCCTGACATATAACTTGAGACGGTTGTCGGTTTTGACGGGTTGATTGGAGAAAGATCGAGCGAAGAATCCCGCTTGAGCAAAAATTGACGCTAAGCGGCATAGGATATGGTTCTCTTGTGATGGTATTTTTCAGGGGGAACTA
>CADDYS010000125.1 GCA_902810715.1 bacterium
CCGATTTTAAAACGATAGCTGATTTTAGAGCGAAAAACACCGAGGCGATAAGATCCGTCTTCAAAGAGTTTACATTACTGTGCAAGGGACTTGATCTTTTCGGGGCTGAAACAGTTGCAATCGACGGCTCTAAATTTAGAGCATCAAACGCAAAGAAGCGAAGCTTTACCGAAAAAAAGCTTACGAAGAGCCTAAAAGAGATCGAGAGCAAGATTGATGACTATATGGCCGAGCTAGACCAAAACGATCAGAACGAGGCAGATATCCCAAAACTTTCAGCCAAAGAGCTGAAAGAGAAAATAGATGTCCTAAAGACAAGGAAGGATAGCTACGAGGGTTTACTTAAAGAGATGCAAGAGGAAAACAAAGGCGATATCTCGCTAACTGACCCTGATGCACGCTTAAATGGATGAACAACCAAAGAGTTGAGCCATGCTACAATATCCAGGCAACGGTTGACTCAAAACGAAAAGCTCATTCTCGACTTTGAAGCAACAAATGAAGCGGCGGATCAGCACCAGCTTTTCAATATGGCAACAAGGGCAAAAGAAGTACTTGAAGCCGACCAATTAGAAGTAACGGCTGACAAAGGCTACTACGACGCACAAGAGATAAAGGCGACAATTGATGCAGGAATTATCCTCTACATCCCAAAGCCAACAGCGAAAGGCAGCAAAGACGGACTCTATCACAAGGATCGGTTTGCATATAACCATGAAAAAGATACCTACACCTGCCCTGCTGGATGTGAGCTTGTCTTTGTAAAAAAGGCGGGTGATCGCGGAAAGAAGATGCGCCTTTATGGGGGTCAAAGTTGCCCAAGTTGCGCGTTGAAAGAAAAGTGCACCAAAGCTTTAACAAGAACCGTTACCAGGTGGGAGCACGAAGAAGTACTTGAGAAAATGCAAGAGCAAGTACTTTTAAACCAAGACAAGGTACGAGTTAGACAATGGTTATCTGAACACCCTTTTGGGACACTAAAAAGGCCTTTTGATCAGGGGTTTATGCTTCTTAGAGGGCTTGAAAAAGTAAATACCGAAATTAGCCTCTCCGCTATTGCCTACAACATAAAAAGAGCGATAAACATAGTTGGAATAAAGGGTTTAATTGCAGCTGTTACATAAAGGTAGTATACAACCATAACTAAAGGGCAGATAAATAGCAAGAAGAGTCTGAGCTATCCCTTCCTAGGTCAGTTTTGTGGAAGGATTTTTACACAGTCTGACGTCCCCCATCCTCCCACATCACCGGACGCACTTTAAATGCACCCGGTGGTTCGTGATGTAAGAGTGTAAATTATTACACCCTGTTTCCTTCTATCATAGGTAATGCCGCAAAGCACATATGCCCTGTAAACAATGCAGATTGGCTTCACCCTCTCGCATATGCCGCAGCGTCCATACTGTCAATGGTATTTACTGCACTTTTTGCCTTGTTTTGTAAACTCGCCCACCTCTTCCAGCCTCATATGTGATTTCTGTTCGTCGGTATGGGATTTTGCCTCTTGGCTTCTTTCAGATTCCACCTCATGGTGGACACCCTTGCTTTTGGCTAATGGTTCCCGCTGCCAAGCCCATAGCGGACTTTCACCGCCAAGCTATCGCCCATGCCGGGCGCACATAGAAAAAGGAGCCAGGCCCTGGCTCCTTTTTCGCGTTGTGGCGCAATAACTTCCCCTATTTCCGACCTACGGAAAAACTAAAGGTGTAATATATTTCAAGGGCATTGCCTGCCGTATCTCGTATAGCGTCAGCTGGTATGGAAACCGTATAAGTGCTCTTGTGTGATAATTTCTTTACAGGCGTAATTGTGAGAGTGTTACCGCCTATACTCTTATTTATAGCAACCAAGTTGTTATTAGCATCCTTCACCATTATACCATTATAGGCAGCTCCAGTCTGAATATTCTCACTAAACATAACGGTGATAATTTTGTCCTTCGGCACATTGACTTCGCCATCTGGCGGATCAGTTTTTGAAACAACGGGTGGTACAGTATCTTTGTTCACCTGAACAAGTAGACTATTTGGACTCGTATTTCCGGCCATATCCTCAGCATACGCAGTAAATTTAATTGTTCCGTCTACCAGGGTAGACAGGTCAAGTATCGCACTGAACATTCCGTTTGATGGAACACTCGCAATTACCTTATTGATACTGTCTTCTGCAGCCACATGTACAATTGACCCAACTTCAGCTGTCCCAATAACTAAAACGGTCTTCACATCACCTTTATTTATTGGGTTCGTAATACTACCAATTATCGGTGTATCTGGAGCCATAGTATCCTGCTGTACTGTAGCTCGTACAGCGTCTTTACCAATGAAACTGCCCAGATTAATTATATTGCCGGAGATTGTTAGCTCTACCAAATCTACTTGTCGAGCTGGGGCGGAAGTTGTTTTAACCCTAAGTTTATTATGCAACTCGTCCACATCTACCCCGATAACATTGATACCGAGAATTGCGCTAACATTCTCTAACGTCAATCGGAATTTAACTTTGAGAAGGTTATCCATTATTAGAGAAGACTCACCCATCGCTAACGTGACATTGTTAACCGATAACTTTATTGTATTAGGGTTAATATCTTCTGCATTTACACCAGCCGGCGGCTTTATAAAAGCGGTGATAAGCTGTTCTCTTGGCTCAATTGCCTGCTGTCCAGGATCAACTCTAACTTCAACCACATCGGGGTCAAGATCGACAGTAGCATGTGGTGCCGGTAACTCGATACGAGCTGCGACCGCACTGAATACCCGGGAATAGCCGTTGATATTACTGCCAGAAGACGCTTGATAATACATACGGATAACGCCCTCTGGAAATTGCACTATTGAGGTTGTAAGAATCCGCCCTCCATCCAACGAACCTGCAGGCCCAGGATAAAGACGTGCACCAGGTTCTACAGTAAAGTTAAGTCCATCTGAAGAATGTGCGCTTAAAATCTCGGTGTACCCTGGATCGCTTTCTGCATAATAGATGATCACTGAACCATCAGGTAATCGTATAGCTGCAAACTCTGCCGCACCAGAAATTCGAACACCTGATTCTACAGTCCACCGCAAGCCGTCAGGTGAAATCGCGCTCTTAATTGTATCTCCAGTTCGATAGTACATGCGGTAATTACCCGAAGGAAGTTCCAAGACGATAGGGTCCAAAGCACCTGCAATTTGCCCTCTCGACTCTGTCATCCAATTCAGGCCATCAGTCGAGATTGCGCTACCAGCACCCTCGGCAGATTCAAAGTACATTCGATAAGTTCCCTTAGCAATTTCTAGAATATGAGGATGAGCGATGCCGGAAAGCCTCACACCCGGCTCTTTTGTCCATGTAAGGCCATCCTTAGATACTGCGCTCCTTGTTTGAC
>CADDYS010000126.1 GCA_902810715.1 bacterium
ATGCAGTATATCGAGCAACAAGGACACGAGCCCCCGGATGCAGATTTTAAGATCGATGGTGAGGAGCTTTAGTCGGCTTGCAGCCGATAACAAAGCTACCGGCTTATAGCCGGTAGTAGTTTACTCTGGAGTTTTTAACTAGTTGGTTATGCTTAAAACAAAAGCCAGTTTATTTATGGCTTGTATTGTTAGCCAGCGCATTTTGAGCTAGGCTATAGATATGAAGCTCCAGTATGTACATATTAAGAATTATCGTTCAATAAAAGAAATGAGGTTTGAGTTTCCGCAAAGCGGATTCTTGGTTCTCGTTGGTGCTAACAATGCTGGCAAGTCGAATGTTATACGAGCAATAAACAATATTTTGGGCAGTGATTGGTTTAGTGGCGATAAGCTTGAAGATCACGATTTCTATTGCAGAAACAGAGATAACGAAATCGAAATAGCACTAACCTTTGATAGCGGTGAGACGGCTGGGTTTAAGCGGTGGGATAGGGATGGTGAATATCGAGGTTTTTATAGACGGTTATCAGGAGGTGATACATACCTATCAAATGAGTTTAAGGAACGGTGCCCGTGTACTTATCTAGGTGCTGACAGAACGTTTGAAAAGCATCTTTCATTTTATGATTGGACTCTCCTGGGCAAAATCCGAAAAGCTTTTCATAAACGTGCAACCCCATTGCAGCACGAACTCCAGGCAAAATATAGTGAGTTAGTTAATATATTCGATGCCGTTGAAGGATTTATTAGTTTTAAGGCCGATTTTTCGAGATATTTTCAAGAAATGCAAGCTGATACGCCAGCTAAGTTATCTATAGACTTTAAGCCATTTACGCCAGCAAATTATTTTAAAACAATGCAAATATTGGCTACCGATCCTAATCAGAGTGATGATCTGCTTGATATTTCTGAGCTTGGAGAGGGTAGTAGAAATATGATTCTTTTAGCTTTATTGCGTAGCTATGCTGTCAATTTTAGGAATTCACTCGATGAAATTAATGGAATTCTAGCACTTGAGGAACCAGAAATATATTTACATCCTCAATCCAGACGGCATCTTCATAAAGTATTAAGGGAAATTGCGGAGAGTGGTATCCAGGTAATTATTTCTACGCACTCTAGCTCTTTTGTTGATACTGAATATTTTGATTCAATAGGCCAAGTCTTGAAAGTTCAAGATGAGGAAGAACCAGATAAAATGCATAGCACTATAACGCTTGTTTCAAAGAAAAACCTTGTTGACCATTGCATTAACACCGGTGTTCCGGCAGAAAAAGTTACCGAGGCTAATATTGCTGAGTTTTATAAAACTACATCAAATTACAGGCTCAATGAAGGCTTCTTTGCTAAGTATCTAATTCTAGTTGAGGGTGAAACAGAAGAATTAGCCCTACCAGAGTATCTTTTATCTGAAGATGTCGATTGTGATTTGCAGGGTATATCAATTATAGCAGTGCAAGGTAAAAACCAAATTCCAAAATACTGGCGCTTGTTTAGTAAATTTAAGATCCCTCTGCTTGTTGTTTTTGATAATGATGACGATGGTTTTGCTGGTAATGGTCAGCCGAATAGCAAGAGAAAATCGAATCTAAACCTAGCCAAATGTTTCGATTTCGAGTTAACTGAAGTTACTGATGGTATGGATGGTTATAAGGTTTTAGTTAGTGGCTCAGATCCAAAAACACCCATTTTAGTACTTGAAAAGAATTTTGAAGCAGCTGTACGTAAGGATTTTCTAAGTAATCACGCGGATCAGACAGAGTTATTAGATAGATGGCTTGCGGAAGCACGCGATGTTATAAAACCGATTGGGGATCAAAATAAAGGACAGATAGCACTTTATATTGCTAGAAAAGCAAGAGAAGCTTTTCCTAATTATTGTCCAGAGTTCATAAGAGAAATAGCTAATATGATAAAGGCAACCCTTCTGACAACTTGCAAGTCAGAAGAACCGGCGATAGATGAAATACCCTTTTAGGAGATTGTTCTTCGTTAATTTACTTAAAGGCTGGGAGTTCGAGCATTAGCCTCTAAAGATGGAAGCTCTAAGCAATACGTTACCATGTCTTCCAACAGTTAATATCGCCCGATCCAGGGGATCCAGGGAAAACAAGAACACTTAGGCTAGATCCTTTCTACGATTCTATATGGGAGTAATTTTACTTCTATTACCGAACAAGTGTTTTTGATATAATTACGTAAGCATTAGTATCAAGGGGCAATCTTATGAGCGAGAGTATTGCTAAGCATTTAGAGCTCATTCAAAATATAATAAACAGGATGAATGCAAATAGTTTTCAAATCAAAGAATGGACTGTTGTTCTGGTCTCAGCAACCTTAGCATTATTTGCCTCTACAAAAAATAATCACTTCATCCTTGTAGGTATTTTTCCTTCAGTAATGTTTTGGTTCTTAGATGCTTATTATTTACGTCAAGAGAGAAAATTCCGAGGACTATACAATGATGTTGCAGGCATATCAGAGAATCCGAAGCAGATTAAGCGTTTTGCAATGAAACCAGATTTATATGTTAAAGGTGAGTACTCGTACTGGAATGCATTTAGATCAACCACCATAGGCAGGTTTTATCTACCTATAATCATCATTCTGGGCGGTTTGTTTTTGTATTTAAAGTTTCTTGGTTAAAAGGAGATTATATTATGGCAAGAAGAGTTTTCTTTAGTTTCAAGTACAAGCAAGATGTATCAAGAGCTATGGTTGTTAGAAATAGTTGGGTCTGTCAAGGTAAAGAAGCTGCTGGTTTTATTGATGCAGCTGATTTTGAAAAACTAAAAAGACAAGGGGATGCAGCAATAAAAAACTGGATAGACAAACAGCTAGAAGGGACCTCGGTAACAGTTGTTTTAGTAGGCGAAAAAACTTGTAGTAGTCGATGGGTGAAATACGAAATTGAAAAAAGTAAAGAAATAGGAAATGGTCTTTTAGGTATAGATATAAGCAAAATAAAAGATTTGCAGGGCAATACAACTGAGAGATGTGGGCGGTTACCTCAAGAGTATGATTTTTATCTATGGAATTGCATATTCCGATCAATTCGTCCACCGATTACGGTCCAATTCGTCCACAATCGGAGCGCTAGCGACGCTGGTACTTAATTAATTCATGAGTGGACGAAATCAGTCAAGTTTTCGATCATGTTTTCGCATAGAATCTCCCTCCATTTTTATCTTGTAAGGTAAGCGTCAAACTATCCCCACCTGGTCCAACCCATAAGATTAAAAGATAATCTTCCTCATAAAATAAGCGTAAAACGTATTTTAAGGAGGATTATCTTATGGCAAAAACCGAACGGCAAAAAGTA
>CADDYS010000127.1 GCA_902810715.1 bacterium
ATAACTACCGATTAAGAGCACAACTTTTTCAATAATGCCATGAGGTCACTATTCTCCCGCCATGCAGGGACTGCTTCTGTTAATGGCGGGTAGGCCTGGGTAATCGCATCCTGTTTAGCTTTGTTGTTTACTCGTAGGTAGACCTGGGTCGTTGTAACGCTGGTATGACCGAGGAAATCGCGTATTGCGATGATGTTGACCCCAGATTCGAGAAGATGGATAGCTCTACTGGCCCGTATGGCATGGGGGTGGATGTTCTTCGGAAATGGGATTGTCGGATTAGCAGCCTTGGCTATGGCAAAATGTCGCTTGAGAATCCTGGCTATCCCAGGTCTGGTAAATTGCGCTCTATTCGTAGAGCTAAAAAGATGGAGGTCGCCGCAGGCAGATTGCTCCAAGAATCCTCGGTCATGCATATACGACTCAACTATCCCCGCGGTCTCGGTCATGATCGGCACCGCGCGCATTTTTCTGCCCTTGCCGAGTAGCGTTGCTGTCTCAGGCTTCACAAGACGGACATCTTTCACTTTAAGGCCAATGAGCTCTTGTATCCGTGCCCCTGTGTCGTAAAGCATGGCCATTATCGCGAGATCTCGCCTGCCGCGGACACTCGTCTGATCAGGAACCACCAATAATGCCTTCATAGCCTCTTTTTCCAAGTAGACTATCTCGTGCGTGGAACTCCGCTTAGATGGAATAGCAAGTATCCGTTGGCCATCCTGGAGAAAGGCCGGATATTCCAAGATGGCATAGCGCACGAATGACTTAAGCGCTGAAAGACGTTGGTTATGAGTGTTAGGGCTTATGCATTCCGAATCTCCCATTGATGCCAGGAACCCCTTTATACTGTCTGCTGTGATATCTTTAAGCTCGATACGCTCCGGTTTGATCCCGGCAGAGGAATCGAGGTATCCGATGTACATCTTCAAGGCCAGGCTGTAAGACCTAATGGTCTGCGAACTCAGATTCCTCTCGCCTGGCAAATTTCTGGTAAGGAAGCGGGTGATGCATCTGGCAAAATTGGTCGGTGCGTTTCTAACCTTCATGACAGCCCACCTCCGGTATTATCCAGGAACACCCGGCGCTGATGCGATCCCTCATCTCCGGGAACATCTCCACCGTCATTCTCAGGTAGCGTTCTGTGCCAAGCAGGTTCTCATGGCCCATGTACGCGGACAAATACGGCAGCAAAGCGTTCACGTCCATGCCCCATCTCACCAGGTTGTGGACAGCAAAAGAATGTCTCAAAGAATGCACGGTCGGGCCATCGTCAGTATGCGGTATGCCTGCAATCACCAGGCATTGGCGAAACGCATGCCCTATCGTACTTTTGCTGTACAAGCCCCTAGCTGGAGATGGCAAGAATGGCGACTTGGCATTGCTACCCACGGCTAGGCGTGCGGCATAGTTCTGGCAGCGCTGAAGCAGGGACTGAGCCATTGGCACATATCGATCCTTATTGAACTTGGCAGCGCGAACGAGCAGAACACCAGTCTGCAGATCCACGTCTTCCACCCGCAGCTTGATGGCCTCCGATATCCGCAGGCCGCAACCATAGATCAATCTAAGCATCATGGGCATCACGATGTGCCTTTGCGGTGAGCAGGCGCGATACGGCAATAAGTCGGCCGCACCCATGAGACGCGCCACTTCTTCTGTGCTGAGCACGTACGGCACGAAGCCGTATTTGCTGACAGTGAGTACATCATTTGGGAGTACATAAGCATCCATACCGCAGCGGACGAGGTGCTTGCCGAAACACCGCACGGTGGAGACTCTGTGGCACTGTGTCGACGGCTTCTCTCCGGGACGGCGAGCGATGTAAGCCTCAACCAGCTCCTTTGTAAGCCGGTCTGTTGTGATTGGCGAGGCTGCCGCATAGACATCGAACTGCCGGACGTCCTCTTCACCGCCAGCAGACTTATACCCACGCATCCTCCTGTGCGCGATGTACTGTTCGAGCAGACCCCCAAGCGGGCTTGCGAAAACGGGCATGTCATTCATTGTCGGCCATCCTCTACGTCAAGAGCACATTGCCTGAGCCCCTCGATATCGCTGTGCAGGTATACTGTTGTCGATGTCGATGTCGAATGGCCCAGCACCGCCGTTATCACTGGAAGGGGTACCTGCTCGGCGAGCATATTGGAGGCAAGCGCATGCCTGAGCGAGTGCGGACCTGCATTTCCGCAGCCGGATCTGGATATGCCTGCGGTCACCATACGCCTGCTAAACATATCATTTAAGCTCTTCATCCCACAATACGGAGCTGTCAGGCGCGTGAACACATGAGTCGTATTCGCCTGTTTAGGCCGTGCGTTGGTGATCCAGTCAGCCAGCGCCCAACCAACATCATCCAGGATGGGCAACACGTTCATTACAAACGTCTTTTCCTGGCGAAACCGTATAGCCATGGACTCCCAATCTATATCTGTCAGCTTGAGGTTGAGTATGTCGCCCACACGCATGCCATATCTGACCATAAGGAGCATGAGCGCATAGTCACGCTTGCCTTTGGAGTCCGACCTGTCCACAAAGCCGAGGAGTGCCTCGACCTCCTCCCTGGTCCACAACTTCTGGACAGGCTTTGTCGGATACCGCGATGCCGACGGGATGAAGAGTGACAAGTCGTTTTGGATAACGCCGTTCGAGAACATACTGCGCAGAAAGCAGCGCAGGGATGAGAGCACTCGGGGCATCGCCCCGGGCATCTTGCCGTTGCACATAGACAGATGCTCATCAAGAAATTTTTTGTCTATTTCGGCGACGCCTGCAAGACCTTTACTTTTCGCATGTACAAGCAGGTTGCATACATCACTGGACCGGCCAGCGACAGTTTCGTCAGAAAGGCCCCGACTGGCGCATTCTGATATATACAGGTCATAGTGATTTTTGAAGCATGTCGGTGGTTCTTTGGTATGAGAGAGCCTTCCTGGGATGCAACCGCTTTCCTCGTAGCACGCTAATATCCTGATTGCACGAAGTTGGCTGCTGATATGTGCGGACGGCGCAACATTGTAGTTCATGTCCCATCCATAATCGTCGAGAAGATAGCTTTTTGCCAAGCTATCGGAAAGAAACGCTTCGCCGGTCTTAGCGGAATATCTCGCAATCCTGGCAAACGCTTGCCTGTAGTGTATGATTGATATCCTCGCGTAGCATTGTTTCTCTAGCTCTTCTAGAGCACCTCTGGCTAATTGGCTAATCGTTCGTCGTTCCATGTTTTATACCTCCAGAATTAAGATTTTTACATCTCCTATTCTGGGGCATTATG
>CADDYS010000128.1 GCA_902810715.1 bacterium
ATTAATGGGGATCATCGGCCTTGCTACCCTCTTTTGTGTCTTCTAACTTCACGGTGTCGCCGATGGCGGTGATGGGCTCAACGAGGTCTTTCTGAACCGCAGACTGCATATCTTGGGACGCTTTTTTAAGCTCCCCGATTGCCTTGCCGATAGATTTTGCAATTTCAGGCAATCTTTTCGGGCCGAAGATGACCAGGGCCAGTATTAATATGACTATTAACTCGGATGGACCCATGCCCAGCAATATACTACCTCCCATAACAAGTATAGCAACCTGCATACATTAAGTCTACATATAAGGGTGAAATGGTGAAAGGGTTAAAGGGATTGTCATTGTGAGGGTGAACCGAAGACCTGAGCGTAGTCGAAGGGGAAGTGACGTGGCAATTTAGACGTTAGCTCTAACTCCCGAGATTGCTTCGCTTTGCAATGACAGAGCCCCTATCTCTTGCTTTCACCCTGTGAGCTGTGAGCTAATATGCTATGAGCTAATTTGTTGCCCGATTCATCGGGCGAAGCTAGTAGGTTAGCGTGGGATTTTTTTAACGAGCTTTAAAATTACATTGCGGTCCTTTGACTTCATTATCTCGACCTTGTCCATAATACTGGTTAGGATGCTCATCCCTAAGTCCCTCTCGTAAAGCTGGGCAGGCGTTTTTTCAGCGGGAATAGCCTCTTTGGTCGGATACTTAACCTCGATTATCAGCCTGCTATCTTCAGCGTAGGAGAGAACCTCGACCATACTACTCTCGGGCTGGGCCTCCTTATGCAACTGAAGGATGGCGTTTGTACAGGCTTCAGAAACAGCGATTTTAATATCCTCCGTCATTTCGCTGTCAAAGCCCAAGAAGCCGGCATAGGCTGCTGTGACCAACCTTGCTACTCCAATATATTCCGGCTTGGCTGGAATTTTTATGCTAGTCGGTTGGTTGTAGTCTTTCACTTACTGCCCTTTTAAACTATTAACAGCTTCTTCTTCTGTCGCGTAGATGGGAAATACTTTGACAAGCCCGGTTATCCTAAAAATTTTGAGGATGTTTTCCTGAGTGCAGACCAGTGAGATAGAGCCCTGATGCGACTTGACTCTTTTAAGGCCTCCTACCAGAACTCCCAAGCCAGAGCTATCCATAAACTCGACTTTCTGTAGGTCAATTATGATGTTGTATTTTCCTTCGTCTACTAGATCAATCAGGCGGCTCTTTAGCTTAGGCGCCGTGTAAACATCAACTTCTCCTTCAAGGACAATCACACCGATACCGTTGACCTCTTTACTCTCAATTTTTAAATCCACCATGGCACCTCCAGAAGTATTTATGACAGTTATACCACGCAGAACTCGGCGCTAAACTTTAAGCCCATTTCACGTATAGGGTTGAATATCCCCCAAACAAGCGTCGAATAAACCAGACTAAACAAAACTAAACTAGACTATCTTATTAATTCTAAGCAAATACCAACCGCCTATCAAGCAAACGGTTATTATTTTCAGCTAATTTGTGAAATAACAGCGGGATGGCCGCATTTATCGCAAAAATCGACGTTTTTGCGGTCGGTATCCGCAATGTTGCTCGAGAAAAACATGACACATTTCGGGTCGGGACAATGCCGCAGACCAAAAGTATGCCCAAGCTCATGGACGGCCTCTTTATCCACCCTCTCAAGAAACAGTTTCTTGCCGGCGGGCTCGCCGTCGCCTATACGTAACCTGGTGAGCGAGATAACGCCGCAGCACCCTCCAAGTATGGCCTGCCCGAAGACGTAGTTAAGACCTTTGGAGAAAATGTCTTTATCGATAATCCCAAGAGTCTTTATCGCTCTACTTGATTTCGTCTTGCGTATTTCATCCAGTATAATACTGGCATTATACTGATTGCGCTCCGGATCAAACGCTTTTACGGGGATGGGAAGAACCTGGCCGACCATTACAAAAGTTTTGAACTTTTCCTCGATTATTTTTAACGCGCGCAGGATGACCTCCTGGCTTACCCTGCCGATAGGCACAATCTCAATGTATACGTTTTTAATATCTCCATTACTTCCCAAGAAAGCGGCCTCCTAGCAGTAATTCTTAAGTATATCTATGACCTCTGTATCTGTCGTTTGGCTGAACTCCTCATAAAATTGCCCAACCGCAAAAAACAAATCGTGGGCTTCCAGACAAATAATCTCATCGACTTCCCTCTTGAGCCGCTCGCAAGTATCCGTAGGGGCGACCGGAACCGCAAGAACCGTTTTTCTCGGATTTTGTTGCCTTACCGCATCTACCGCGGCAAGTGCCGTATATCCGGTCGCCAAACCGTCATCAATAATTATCGCTATCCTGCCCCTAAGCGGTATGGCCCGCCTGTCGCCTAGATACAGCCTGCGTCTTCTGGCAATCTCCTCCAACTGCCTTTTTGTCTCGGACTCGATATACGAATCGGGGACACCCAACTCGCGCACAACCGGCTCATTTATCATAGCCCTGCCTACTGCGACCGCCCCGATAGCTAGCTCCGGGTTGCCGGGAGCTCCGATCTTTCTCGGGATAATAAGATCCAACTTAAGATTTAAGGCTCTTGCAACCTCGTCGGCGACAACCACACCACCGCGAGGAATAGCGAGCACCACGGCATCGGTATCTTTATACTCACCCTCAAGCCTTTTTGCTAACTGGCGTCCTGCATCAACCCGATCCTTGAACATAACTTTAATTTAACCCTTTAGCTCGAAATTTAAAATAACAGAAACGGCAGGCTTTTGTGCCTGCCGTTTCTGTTACAATTGGCCGCCCGCTGTTATTCAGCCATCTTACCGCGCTCAATAAGCTCTTTAACCTTCTGACCACCTTTATGCCCGATTTCCTCGTAGAACTCGTGCCCATATTTCTCCTTGACTACCTGTCCGCCTTTTTTGCCGCCTTTATGACCTATTTCTTCATAAAATTCCGGTCCGTACTTTTTAGAGGTGGTTTCCCCACCCTTGTGTCCAATCTCCTCATAAAACTCGGGTCCATATTTTTTCGAAGTGGTCTCTCCGCCTTTGCGGCCCGCTTCGCTTACCGTCATTTTGCCTTTTTCCTCCATCAATTTCGCCCCCTTTAGTTGTTTATTACCCGCAGATTTACCATCTAAACTTGACAGTTCTTTCTGGGCAACCTTTTAGAGAGACAAAATCTTACGTATGGCATCGCCGTAGCGTCCCTGCAGCATAAAAA
>CADDYS010000129.1 GCA_902810715.1 bacterium
TGTAATCCATACCTGCGGCTGGAATTGCCTGGTTGCCGTATGCCTTGGTTAGGCTCCAGTTAACCGTAGTGGTTGCACCGGTGTTAACAGTGCAGACCTGCCATGTCGTCTGGTATCCGCTCATCGTTGCGGAGAGTGTTTGGCTTCCGGTGGCCACACTCATCGTGTAATTGCCGTTTGCGTCTGTTGTTGCACTTACTGTACCGTTACTTATTGTGACTCCAGATATAGCGGCACCAGTACTAATATCTTTTACATTTCCGCTAATTGTGCCGGTAGGGCCAGGTTCTCCAGCTAGAGCAACACCTGTTAGCGCGAGGCAAAATACAGCAATTAAGCAGAGCACGATTGCTGCTTTTCTCATCTTTGACTCCTTTGATTCTTCAAGATAGTTTTAGAATTCTTACCAGGTTACCAGACCTTAATCTTCCATTCGCCTTTTTCTTTGACAAGATCTTCGGTAACCTTCTGCGTAACCGATTTGTCTCTGTTAAGCCTCTTGGAGGGGGCGAAGGTTAGAGTCACTTCCGCCTTGGCAGTGTTTCCATCCTCTTTAAGGGATTGGATTTTGTAACTCTGCAGAACTGATGCTTCTTTGCGATGCTTGGTATAATCCTCCTGACTGATCTTGTCCTTATAGGCTTTGCAGTAACAGGAGTATGCTGCCGCATAGTCTTGCTTTACTGCAGACGAGAAGTACTTGTCCAGCAAAGCTTTGGGGCCACCAGCATCACCTGATCCCGAACTGCAACCATATAACAACAGGCTTAACACCATCAGGAACAGCACAGTAAACAATATGCTCTTACGTTTCAAAACAAATCCCTCACTATCAAACAAGAGTAACCGGCTACATTCTAACATATATTTACAATAGGCATCCCTCCGTTTCGTGTTTGGAGTGGGTAAAGGTACTTTAGGAAACGCACCTTCTTTGACCAAAAGTTAGATATTATCCCATAATATGTATAGGTTATAGGGGTATCTTGTACCTCTATAAGTATTAAACGAAATAACTTGTGAAAAATCGCGCATTTTTCGAAAATATTTTCGAAAAATCTAAAAATTCACTCGCTGGAGTGGCTTACATCCTGGCAAAGACAACGAGCCGGGTCCTTGCGCTGTGTCGGGGGTTGCATGTTGTAAGAGTCAAAGTCTTGCCTCCAGTTGGATTGATGACACTCATATCGGTTGGGGGCACAACCTTGTTTCCGGTCATATAATAGATGTACTGGTTCGAGTCCTTGTATATGTAGATGGGATCACTCGGCTTAAGCTCATCGAGGTAATAGAACGGGTGGGTGTGGGTAACCCGGTGTCCTGAGATAACCATATTGCCATCCTCGCCGGGCCAGGCGGTCTTTTCCATGTGTCCCGGTCCAAATGCCAAGGCGCCCTCGTCGGTGCCTTCGAATACTGTTGCATCAAGCCCGATTCTAGGGATAACTATCCGCGCAAAAGGAGCTTTGTTGGCTACAGGCACCCGCTTTGCCGGGGGTGGTGTCGTAGTTGTAGTGGTAGTCGTAGTTGGTTGCGGCATGCTTATGACTTTCTTTACGGGTTTTGGCGGAGTCCTGGGGTTGCCTCTATCGGTTAGTTTATTCCAACTATAGCGCAGGTTCTTTTGTAAATCCTTTATGTTAAAATTCGTATACGCCTCATCGTAGACGAATTTGAGGGAGAAAAATATCGCGATTCCTAAAAGCGCTAGTACGATTAGTCTTTTAATTATCGTTTTGTTTTTATCTGCCATTGGTCTCTAATCATTCTCTTCATTTTTTAGTGTCTTAGAGATATTACCCATATTAAATCGATTATCTACAACAATGGTTTGGTACTAACCTCTCTAGTACTCCTTCAAGCATGAGTTGACTGGTGTCATTGCGAGGAGCGAAGTGACGTGGCAATCTGGGTGTCATTGCGAGCGACTGAAAGGAGCGTGGCAATCTCACATGTTAGCTGCAACTCCCGGGATTGCTTCGCTTTGCTCGCAATGACAAATCATAGTATGCTTGATGACGCACTTGTTGTGATCTTGTGCCAGGAAATTATCGCTATGTAGGAGATGGCTAAAAGTACCCCGACTGTGGTAAGCGTTGTGCCGAATATATCGAAGAAGGTGTTTCCGAAGTAGAGCGTGACCTCTTTTTGTCGTGGAATCACAATCATAACCGAGGGGGATGCAAGGTAGGGTCCATCGGCTCCCTTAACCTTCCAATTGGGGAAGTAAGATACCTTGATCCAGTGCGGCACCCCGATCGCCGTAGTGGTGAACTTGACCTCGCTGTCCGTGATCTTAACGTCGGTGACATGACCGTCTGTCTTAATTGGCACACTGGGTAGGTTATGGATGTCTTTGCCTATTAGCGGAAACTTCCCGGTAAGCGACTTTGCCCTGCTTGCATCAATCAGCGGCACATCTAAAAGGCCCAGATTTTTGTACCAGGCAAGCGAGGTCTCTCTCCAGCTCTTGGTGTTTGTTAAGACCGGCTCGTACTTTGGAATTACAACGTAGCCCTGCGTGTTAATCTCATAAAGCGCGTATTTTAAGTCACTGTTGCGGATGGCAAACACCTTGAGCAACTTCAAGTCCTTATCTTTGCCTGCCTCACGCTTTACCTCATTAGAGAGCGCCAAAAAATATTTTACGTTATATAGCTTTAAGTGCCTAACGCCGTCGGGGATGTTCATGCCCGGGTAGTTTACCCCCTGGATCGCACAGCTCGGCTCCTTGGATAGCTCGGCCTGATTTATAAAGTGGTAAGGTGCTGTAAATGACGCCTCCATGAGAAGCCCCTCCATTGAGGGATGTCCGGTGAAATAGGGGAGAAGCTCGAAGGCACGCGGCGTACCGAGCTCATCGGTTTTTGGCGAGTGCTCCCACATAACTCTCCCCGGGGGAAGCTTAGATATATAATCGTTTATTTCCTTAAAGCTCTTCCAGCCTCTTTTTTCCTCATATCCCGAGTAGTTCCACCTAATCCAATTGTCTGCAACCTGGCTTGAGTAAAACACGCCGGCCAGGACAGTGATAACGG
>CADDYS010000130.1 GCA_902810715.1 bacterium
GGCGATAAACCCGTCACATGGCCATATATTCCTCTATGCCGATGCCGCTATTTCGTTGACATTGGGCTCGAAACGAAATGCTCAAATCGCCACGGGACAAGGGCTACCGGATTTCCGACACCACTCCACCTTTCCCCGCAACCAGTAGGAGCGCTTACGATTGGTGCGGCGACTCCAGCAAAGTCCTCGCTGAGGCCGGTAAGGCCGCAAGTACTCGAAGACCAGTGCCTGGAGACCGAGGAGGATCGCCCAGGTGACGATGGCACTGGCTATTTGCCAGGCCAAGGAGTTGTCCAGATTCTTCACATAATTCCATATAGACCGGTTCGAATGCTCGCCTTTGACTGGTTTCCCCGACACTCTCTGCTTTCTGGCAACCTTCTGTAGAACTCTCTCCCGTTTGGCGTTCTCGCGGGCGTGCCGAATCGCCTTGATCCCAACGCATCGCTTGCCCTCCCAGGCGGCCCCCACGCTGGAATCCGCGTTCAAGTCGAAGGTGCCCACCTTGCGTTCGAGCTCCGACACCCGGCGCTCCTCGGCTTTTCCCTGGATGGCCACCCGCTTTTCGAAGGTTACATAGATCCACCAATCACCACCCCTGGGTATCAATGCTGGTGCCTTGGCCACCCAGACCCCGCTTTTCGGTAGCAGGGGTTCCTTCTCCTCGTCCGTTCGGTTATCTCTCCTTTCGGCTTGAAGACGTCGGTTTTGGGCGACCCGTTCCTGCCGAATGCGCTCCTTCTCCTGTTCCAATTCGGCAAAGAGCTCCGCTGCATAGCCTGGACCTTCTACAGGGATATTGTGCCAACTCCAAGATTGCCCATCCCACAGATTGAGCCGCAGAAAACCATTTTGGAAATCCTCCAAACGTACAGTGAAAAGACCGGCGTAGGCCACCAGTGGGGGTGCGGGCGAGGGAACGAGCGGGATTTTCCTCTATTCGTAGGATCTGCAACCTCCCAGCTCTTGTAATTAGTCAGGTAGGCTTTTACGGCTCCAGAAGCAGCGTTGATCGCTGCCCGACGGAAGATCGTGGGCGCTTGCGGACAAACCGTAGCAAAGCCCCAGAGCGGCTCCGGATGGGCTTTGGTGGCCACGGTGTGTGCTTCAGCCCACGTTAACAACTCCTGGGCAGTGAGCGGACGCTCTTTCATTTCGCCTGCTTGGCGGCCCTTTTTAATCGGAAGTTCACTTTAGCCGAAGGGGCTCCAGCCCAATAGCATCAAGGGTTGGAGCCCCTTTTTTGCTGCATTATGTAGCCAGTAATCGTACGCAGAATTATTTGACTATGGTTGGCGGTATATGATATACTGTTGCCATGAAGCGGAAAAGCGGACCCTCTATCCACCTCGAAAAGGTGCCGCATCGTAGCGGCGATAAAACCTACTACTCCTGGCTCTTACGGACTTCCTTCCGCGAAGACGGCAAGGTTAAGCACCGCACCCTGGCCAACCTCTCCGAATTGCCGGAGGAGTCCCTGGAGGTGCTACGCAGCAGCCTTCGCGGTGAAACCATGGTCAGCCTGTCCAAGGCCCTAAAAATAACCTCTTCCCGTTCCCACGGTGCGGTCCACGCCGTGCTGACCACCATACGCCGCCTGGGGTTGGATCGAATGCTTTTGTCCCGGGATCTACCCTGGCGGCGTTTGGCTCTGGCGATGATCGTCGCCCGGGTGTTGCGCCCAAAATCAAAGCTCTTCACCAGCAGTTGGTGGTCGAATACCACCCTGCCGGAGGAGTTGGACTTACCGCGGGAGGCGCAAGGGCCCAATCCGCTTTACGAAGCCATGGACGAGCTTCTAGCCCAGCAGGAGAAGATTCAAGATAGCTTGGCCGAAAAGCATTTACAGGAGGGGGCCCTGGTCCTCTACGATCTCTCCTCAACCTACCTCGAAGGGGACAAGTGCCCCCTAGCGGCCTTTGGTCACAACCGGGACGGCAAGAAGGGAAAACGCCAGTTCAACTACGGTCTTCTCACTAATCTGGAAGGATGCCCGATAGCCATCGAGGTATTTCCGGGCAACACCAGCGACCCGCTTACCCTGGGTTCCCAAATCCAACGGTTGCGGGAGAAATTCCACCTGCAACGGGTGGTGATGGTTGGGGACCGAGGGATGATTGCTTCCAAGCGGATACCGGATATTGAGCAGGCCGGTTACGGTTGGATCACCGCCCTCAAGGCCAAGGACATCCAACGCTTGGACCAGCAAGGCGCCATTCAACTTACCCTTTTCGACGAGCGGGATCTCTTCGAGATCACCGATCCGGAGCGACCCGGGGAACGGTTGGTGGTCTGCCGGAACCCGCTGGTGGCCGAGGAGCGACGCCGTAAGCGTAGAGAGCTCTTGGACGAAACCGAGGAAGCCTTGAAGAAAATTAAGGAGCGGGTGGAAAAGGGCCGGCTGAAGGAAGCCTCGGCCATCGGCTTGGCAGTCGGGCGCTTCATCAATCGCTGGAAGATGGCCAAGCACTTCACCTTGGAGATCACCGACGGGCATTTCAACTACCACCGCAAACTGGACTCTATTGAGAAAGAGGCCAAGCTGGATGGCTTGTATGTTATCCGCAGTAACGTCCCGGTTAACGAGATGAAATCTGAGCAATTGGTGGAGAGCTACAAAAGCCTACAACGGGTGGAACAAGCCTTCCGTTCCATGAAAACAACCGAATTAGATATGCGGCCGGTCTACCATCGCTTGGAGGACCGGGTTAGGGCGCATGCCTTCTTGGTTATGCTGGCTTACTATGTCCTCTGGCACTTGCGCCAAGCCTTGAAGCCCATCTTGGACGACCCGAAGGAACGAGTGAGCTTGCGGTTGCTCCTGGATCGCCTGGCCGCCGTCCAAAAGAACCAGGTGGAGCTAAACGGGGTGCCCTTCGATGTGGTGACTACCCCAAACGAGGAGCAGGTGAAGATTCTTGACCTGCTCGGTGTCAAGCTATCGGTGTAGCCAGAATCTTAGCAAGGCAGACTGGCCGCTAATCCGCGGCCAGTCTGCCTTTTGACATGTTTTCTTACGGTGAACTTCCG
>CADDYS010000131.1 GCA_902810715.1 bacterium
TGTTTTTTGCAAGAACTTTTTCCACAAAGTTGCAAGCTATTTTTCCATACTTTTGCATCTCCATTTTCCATAATGTTGCAAGCTCTGTTTCCCTACCGTATTCAGCAGGGAAACAGAGAATAGCAGACTAAAACACCTGATTTTATCAATCAAAAAGCCGTGGTTATTGATATTTCATCCCGTCTATCTGCCATTTGGGAAGACTCAAGAGTATGTGCCGAAAGCATGCGTTCCAGTTCATCCACATACTCTGAAAGCTCACGTGCCTCGCAGGCTTTTGCACTATATAGATTCTGCAAATACTCACGCTCTTCTTGCCAGCGTTCGGACGGGCTTTTTACAGTTACATCGAGTTCACCGGCTTCATAAGCACGGATATCATGGTCGATGTTTGTGTAAAGGTCTTGTTCACTGAATTCATATGGGAACGGTTCCTGTCCGTATTTTACAAGCAGATATTGTCTAAGTTCATCGGGAAAATGCTTCCCGTATGTAGCTTCAAGTTCTTTGAACATTTTTTTGTTAATGGTCATGGCAATTATCCTCCTTCTTGTCCGGTGAGGCTATGGAACGGTAAAGGTCGTTGATGCTGGACTCTCTTAACCGGTTGTTTTCTCCTGGAAACAGGAGGAGATGACAGTGGTGCATGAGCCTGCCTACCAGGGCGGCCGTCATCTGCTCGTCATAGAGCACGTTGACCCACCGGGAAAACTCCAGGTTAGTGTTCAGTATGATGGATTTTTGCTCATGGATATCGCAGAGATAGTCAAAGAGCAGTTGGGCGCCGGTACGGTCGTAGGGGACGTACCCCCACTCGTCGAGGATAATGACAGATGCCCTATTCAGTTTTTTAAGGATTGTCCCTAGTGTCCCTGATTTTTTCAGCTCCGAAAGCTGGTTGACCAGTGCTGCGGTACGGTAGAACCGGACGGGAATACCCTTTTGGCAGGCAGCAATGCCAAGCGCAGTGGAGAGCATGGTCTTGCCGGTGCCTGTCCTGCCGTACATGATTATATTTTTCTTTTCCCTGATGAAGTCGAGGGATTTCAGGCTCTCTATTGTCAGGTCCCCAGGAAGGGTGATCTCATCAAAACGGATGCCGTCAAAGGTTTTGATACTGTAGAAACCGGCACTGTTGATTAATTTGGAAGCACGTCCATGTTCCCGGTTTTTCAACTCAGCAGCCAGAAGTTTGTAGAGATACTCCTGATGGGTTGGACCATCAGTTGTCTGTGCCATATCAGCAAGGTTCCGGCTTAATTTCAGCTTTTTACAGCAGCCGATGATTTGCTCCTCAAACATTCGTACGACCTCCCTTCTCCAGGAAGACATCATAGGCTATTAGGTTGGTTGGCATCTGTTGCACATCTGGTATTTCCGGACCAAGCGGCATCGGCGGCAGTTCCGGTATGTCGGCGTAAATGCGCCTGTAGAGGTTCTGCAGGCTGTCTGCGTCGGATGCCCCATAACAGAGGGCCTGTCTTACGGTATTTAACGCACTGTCAAATCCCGTCCTGTCCGTCAGTTCCGCCAGGACTTTAAGGACTTTGCCTGTTTCCATATTGGAACAGCCCTCAAGGAACTGTTTCATCGCAGCAGGCATCATGGCATAGATACCTGAATATTTTAATGCCCGTGGTCGCATAGAGAGCTGTCTGAGATAGGGAAGCCAGTCCATACTCTGCAGCTTGGTATTACCGTAAAGGCGGCGGTGCCTGACGATTTCACGGTAGCTTTCATCTATCACAGTGACAAGGGAGGATGTCAGTTTCAGGTTTACCACCGTGTTTGTATATTTCGGTGAGACCGAATACTCATGCATCCCTTTGTTCAGATAAAACTTGCCCCAGTTGTTGGTGGTGGCGTGCCCCTTACCGCTGAGATCGAACTCGACTTCGGGAAGCCGATGGCAATGCTTCAGGTCTTCCTTAAACAGTCCTTCAATGGTCTCATTGTGGCGGTAATGCTCCCTGTCGGCATCTTCCTCGCACGTGTCAAGCAATTGTCGGTTGAAATCCGCAAGCGAAAGAAAACGCGGCAGGGGGACAAGGAAGTTTCGTCTCTGGTAGCCGACTTTATTCTCCACATTGCCTTTTTCATGGCCTTCACCGGGATTCATGAACACGGCTTGAAAACGATAGTGCTCCCGAAAACGTTCAAAGCGTTCTGTGGTTTCACGCCCGCCTCCCCGGATAACATTTGTTACGATGGTTGTGGTGTTATCAAACCAGATTTCGCCCGGCACTACACCGATGTGGCGGAAAATGGCATCCAGACCTTCCAGCAGGCACTCCATATTTTCCCCATAAAACAGCTGTAGGTAACCTTTGTTGCTGTAAGGGAACGACACCTCAAGGTATTTTCCTGTCAGCCGCCTGCCGTTTTCATAAAAATCCGCTTTGCCAAAATCCACCTGCGCCTCGCCCGGACGATGTTCTAGCGGAAGGAACCCTACTTTGGCACTGCTGAAGATTTCCTTGTGTTTTACGGCATAGTAGGAGGCAACCGTTCTGTATGAACAGTTAAACCCCGGGACTTCCTTCTTAAGACGGTCGTAGACCCTCTTGGCTGTATGCCGTTGTTTACGGGGCGCCTGCTTGTCCCCCATAAGCCACTCGTCAATCGTCGGTTTGTACATATCCAGCTTGGGGCAGAAACGCCGTTCTGAAGCCGGTTTGGGAGGTGGTTCGTTGAAGTCTGTCATATCGACATACTTCTGTACCGTCTTCCAGTCTAAGTGCATGTCATTTTTGATTTTTGAAATTTTTTCTCCTTTCACATAAAAGCGGAATCTGATATCACTTACCGTATCCATTGTAAGCATGCTCCTTTCCTCCTTGCATCCTCTGATCAGATACAAAGATAGATGGTATGTTTTATGCCTGCAATGGTTTTGCAATACTGTGGAATTTCCAATTGCAATACTATGGAATTTTAACTTGCAACTTTCGGT
>CADDYS010000132.1 GCA_902810715.1 bacterium
CGACAGATAGCTAATGTTTTGCAAGCTCTCTCCATGCAGATGCATAACGCGTAGTTATAGTGTCAATTGCTTCTTTTGTCTCTTTTGACACCTTGGGTTCAAGCTTTATACGTTTGCTATTTATTTCTTTGTGAATTACATCCGATTTTTTTATTGCCATATTGATTCACCACTTATAATTATCGTCTTTAAGCAGCAAAAAAGCAACTTTTAAACCATAATCGCTTAATTAAAAGTGGGAGCTACCTTGAGTTTTGGTGCCGGCGCGAGTTTTAGAATTATACATTGGTTTGAATCCTGTAGGGGTTCTTGTTTTTGGCCGTAAAAATCCCTCGTAAAAGCCATAATCACGAGGGCAAAAGCGGTGTGGGCCTGATAGGACGTTATTGGAACCCTGAGTTAGTAAGAAAGGTTGCTAATTGCGTACCTGAGCTGCTCTAATATAATATCACGATTTAAAAGTAAGCCAACAGTTTGGAATCTCTGGTACAGCTTTTCTAGCGACACTATACTGTTTTGCTGCCAAAACAGCAAAGCGATATAAACCTTGACGGCATAGATATACATCGTTAAACTGCAAAGCAGTTATAATGTTAAGGAGTTAAGGTGCCCAAGAACCCACTTGCAGAGATATTCGGCTTCCCAACAGATAATTTTTCAGAAAATGCGGTCAGAAACAGAAGGGAAAAATTCTGTCCCTTTCATAACTCAACAGGCCCAAAATGCACAAAAAACAGTGTGAGAGATCCTCTCGGGGTTTGCAGCATGTTTGAAAACGACCACCCTGCGATAACTTGTCCGGTACGCTTCCGACAAGATTGGAAAATCGCTGCTGATGCCGCTGCATTCTTCTTTGCACCAGGGACTCCCTACACGTCGCTTACGGAAGTTCGCATCAATGACAAAAACGGCAAGTCGGCGGGTAACATCGATGTTGTCTTGGTGGCGTTGGACGATAAAGAGCGGGTAGTCGATTTTGGCGCTCTAGAGATCCAGGCTGTCTACATCTCTGGCAATATTAGCGGGGCTTTTAAGCACTACATGGAAGAACCTGAGACTCGCTACAATATGGAATGGCCGGGACCAAACTATCCGCGGCCAGATTACCTGTCGTCATCAAGGAAGAGATTAGCCCCACAGCTCATCTATAAAGGTGGGATTTTAAGTGCCTGGCAAAAGAAAATGGCGGTCGCGGTTCAGGACAATTTCTTTAGCACCCTTCCCCCGCTACCAGAAGTGAGTCAAGATAAAGCAGATATGGCTTGGCTTATCTATGGCCTGGACTACGATAATGGGAATAATATCTATAGCTTAAAGCTATCGAGAGTTGTATATACTGAATTTAAGCCGGCGTTAAATAAAATTATTCAAGCAGAGCCAAGTCCGGTAGAAGACTTTATCTCGGTGTTGCAAAAGAGAGTCGATAGCGGCGAGAGATTAGGAACGCCGCCGGAGAGCGAAACGGAGCCGGATATCGAGCCGTCAAAGTTCTGGGAGTAACAATATATGCACCAAATATCCTTATGGCAAGACTTAGAAAGAAACGACACAGAAAGAGTTATTAACGTTGCATCCGTGCCACTTAGAAGCCCTTTCAGGTATCCAGGCGGCAAAACCTGGCTGGTCCCCTACATTAGACAATGGTTATATTCTAAGCCAACGAGTCCAGAATTAATGCTTGAGCCTTTTGCCGGCGGCGGTATCGTGAGCTTAACCGCTATTGCAGAGAGGCTTGTTAAACATGCAATAGTGGTTGAGCTTGATGAACAAGTGGCCGCCGTATGGCACACTATCATTAACGATAGCGGTGGCGGCGAGTGGCTTGCAGAAAAAATCATCAACTTTGAGTTATCAGCTAATTCGGTAAGGGAAGCTTTAGACCATGATACTAGCTCTACCAGGGAGATCGCCTTTAAGACAATCCTTAAAAACCGTGTTAATCGGGGAGGCATATTAGCGCCGGGAGCGGGTTTAGTAAAACATGGCGAAAACGGCAAAGGCTTATCTTCCCGCTGGTATCCAGGTACGCTTAGAAAAAGGATTATCGAGATAACAAGAATGCGAGATCGGATCACCTTTATAGAAGGCGATGGCTTAGAAATTCTTAAGCGGTACCAAGGCGATCCAAACGCCGTTTACTTTATTGATCCTCCCTACACAGTATCGGGAAAACGTGCTGGAGCTCGTCTTTACACCTACCCAAATATAGACCACGAGGGCCTTTTTAATATCGCAGAGAACTTAAAGGGCGACTGTCTAATCACCTACGACGACACTGAAGAAGTTAAAGAGCTGGCCCTCAAACATGGGTTTTGCGCAAAAACTGTTGCCATGAAGAACACTCATCATGCCAAGATGAAGGAACTGTTAATAAGTAAAGACTTCATGTGGCTTTAATAAAGCTATGACAGCTCGATGGTAAAGCGTTATGACGCTTTAGTAGTAATTTGCCAATAACTCTGTCTTCAATATCTATGTTTTCTGGGACCAAGCGTTGTTTTTATCATGACTTCTTCGTGCACCTCCAGAAGTTGAAAGCCCATTTGAAAGTTTGAGTCCTACAGGGGTCTTTGTTTTCAGGCATAAAACCGGAGTTCCGCAGTAAATAGGCATTTTTACCCCTCAAAAAATGTAAAAGCGCAGGCCAGAATAGTAAGCACCCTGCAAAACGCCGAAAAAGCGTAGGCACACGTTTGGTAATCATTACCTGTACTATCAAGCACTAGATGTTGTAGCATATAGGCATGTACTTGTGAACGATCTCCCGGAAAAACAAAGACGGCTCGGTAGTGCGCTACCTGCGGTCAAGTCCATTTTCTCCTGTAAAAAGGAGAGCAGCCCGAGTATTGTCGTCTATGAAACAACCACCTCCTTTTCATACTCAACCTTTGTAGGTGGATTTACCTGATTAACTTCTTGAAGCTTTAT
>CADDYS010000133.1 GCA_902810715.1 bacterium
ACCTTTTCGTTGCTTTCATAGATTTTCAAAATGTTATAAGAGGCAATGAATTCATTGAGCAGCCCTATCTTTTCAAGCTGCTTCTCATTTGGATCCATGATGTGGGGATGCTCTAAGATGTTAAAGGGGTTGTTTCTTTTTACATACTGCTGAACCTTTTTGTAGGGCAGTCCTGTTAAGGTTGTCAGACCTTTCATAAAATTCTCGGTATGCAATATATCCTGCTTCATGTTATGCCCGACCCCCTCGTATGATATATTTAATCCCTGCTCCACGAGTCCTCAGTTTTTAGGGAACGTGGAGCCTTTTTGTAGCCCTATATGAACTGGAAATTCTGCTGGGAATTATGCATCAACAACAAGGTCGCACAGGATAACGCATACCCCAGTGTTCGTCGAAGGTGTGCGGGGCGTGCCGTTGTGGGAAAGCTCTTTCAAGGACTACTTCAAATGGCTTTTCCACATAAGGCACACACGCATGCCTTCTCCAAAGGCTACTTGAAAATACTTGTTCTTTGAAAATAGAAAAAGGTAGTGAAGTTTGTTGGGTTTCCAGGCAAAATGGAATCGTGAGGTTCGTTCTGGCAAGGCCTTTTCCCCCTTGAGGCTTTGACCTCTTTTTAAGTCTGACTGCCAGCCCACAATTTGAGCTTTTAACGCGAAGGTTGCACAGCTTAGAGAGAGCCCCTCCGATAGTTGTAGCAGGTCGGTTGGATCTATGGTCTCTTTAAGACAAGTGCTGATTCGGCGAGGTTGTTGACCTGTTGTGGTGCCTGGTCCAACGTTAATCTTAAATATCCCAACTTGGAAAGTGAGGTGATTCAAATTGAGTTTGTTCGTCGGAATTGATGTGAGTTCCAAAGATTTTAAGGTACGTGTTGTTGATGATCGTGGCAATGAACCGGTTAAACGCCTACGGGCTTTGAATGATCACCCGGGTTGCGAGCATGTTGCCAACTATCTTGCTGAAGCTTGCACTAAATTGAAAGAGGAACGGCTGGTCATCGGTCTGGAAGCCACTTCGGTGTACAGCTGGCCCTTACAGATGTTTTTAGCGGAAGACACCGTTTTAGCCCCTATGCAGCCTCAAATTTATTCCTTTAACCCCAAGGTCGTGGCCAATTTCAAAAAGGTTTATGTGGACCTTTCTAAGGACGACTGGACCGATGCCTGGGTAATTGCCGAACGTTTACGGTTCGGCCGCCTTCCGGAGGGTTCTCAAGTTGATTTCCGTTATCTGCCTTTACAGCGCCTCACGCGTTTTCGTTGTCACTTAATAGAGATGATCTCCAGGGAGAAGAACTATTTCCTCACCAACTTGTTTTTAAAGTTTAGCACCCTCGCCCAGGGTGCGGTCTTTAGTAATACTTTCGGCGCTACATCCGAATCCTTGACACTTGAGTTTTTTTCTCCAGAAGAGGTTGCGGCTCGACCGCTTGAAGAACTAATTGATTTCCTCATGGAGAAAGGTAGGAAGCATTTCGAGGATCCGGAAGCCACAGCCAGGGAGTTAAAGGAAGCTGCCCGTAAAGCCCATCGTTTACGCGGGAGCCTTTTGCAACCGGTTAATCTCATCCTAGCCACGAGCATAGAAACGATTCGCGCTTTAGAGAAACAAGCAAAGAAGATCGATAAAGCGATTGAAGCGGAAATCAGGCATTTTCCGAATACGCTGATTACCATCCCCGGTATTGGACCCGTGCTCTCAGCAGGTATTATTGCTGAGATTGGAGATATCCGCCGGTTCCCAAATGAAGGAGCTCTGGCCAAGTTTACTGGGTTGACCTGGCGTACTCACCAATCAGGAGATTTTACGGCGGATGATACACCTTTAACCCGAACCGGTAACTCTTATTTGCGCAGTTATATCATTCAGGCCGCCAATAGCGTTCGTCAGAAGGAACCGGAATACAAGGCTTTCTACGAACGCAAGTATGCGGAAAGTAAGACTCACCATCATCGCCGTGCTCTCGTGCTCACTGCACGTAAACTCGTCCGTATGGTTGATGCCCTGCTACGCAGCAACCAAATTTATGTGCCACATGGCAGCAGGGGGTAATGCCTTCTCAATTTAACCGCGTAATTTACGTTACCATTTTTGTTACTTGTTTCCACCGCCTTTAGGAAATGAGAGGGTTTTTTGTTGCCTTTTTTAGCCTTAAAGCAATAACTCAGTAAAAATTTGGCTCAATTAGGGTCTTGACATATTACCGAAGGACTTAAGTCATATTTTTAAGGCTGCCGCCGAAGTGATTGTAAGTTCTTATCAGCACGATGGTGAATAGAATCAGGAGGATAGACAACGCTGCACCGAACGGCCAATCTCTTGCCGAGAGGAACTGGTTTTTAATGAGGTTGCCAACCAGTACAGAATTGCCGCCCCCCAATAGATCGCTGATGAAGAAATAGCCGAGAGTTGGGATAAATACTTGGATACAGCCAGCAAAGATACCCGGAACGGTGAGTGGGAGTGTCACCCGTAAAAAGGCCCGCCGTGGTTTTGCACCGAGATCGTTCGCGGCTTCAAGCAGGGAATGATCAAGCTTCTCGATGGAACTGTAGAGCGGCAGTACCATAAATGGAAAAAGGGTATAAACCATACCGACCATGACCGCGCCGTTGGTATAGAGCAATTGAAGCGGTTCGGAGATCAGGTGTGCGGATTGAAGCAATGTATTGAAGGTGCCGTTGGTACGCAACAGCATGATCCAGCCGTATGTGCGTATGAGGGAGTTGGTCCAGAAAGGCAGCATAACAAGCGTCAACAGGATATTTTTATTGCGGCCGCTTGCCCTTGCGATGATGTAAGCGAACGGATAGCCTAAGATAAGGCAGAGCATGGTTGTCGCAAGAGCGATGATGATAGAAACAAGGAAAATATTCAGGT
>CADDYS010000134.1 GCA_902810715.1 bacterium
GGTTATCGCTTGTTTCCAGACAGGCAATATTGGGTACAATAAATCAGGTGACTATTATGCAAGATCATCCCCATGAGCATGCGCACGAGCATAAAGAACAAAAAACAGTCCGGCTAGGGATTAAATCGCTACCGGATGACAAAGAATATGCAAGCCTGCTTGAGAGCAGGCTCGCGCGTTACCCAAGCGTTGCATCCGCGCATGTCGATTTACCAAGCGAGACGGTGACGATTACCTACGACCCGGCCGGCGTCACCGAGCACGAGCTTATGCAAATAATCGATGAGACCCGGTTGGACGCCGGACGCGAAGTCCACGGGCATATCCATCCCGGGAGCACGGTGATTGAGCCTCAGGTGCATCATGAGGCGGCAAAACACGAGGCGCACAACCACGTCGCGCCGGCATGGCAGTCGGAGTACGGGTTCGAGTTGGAGCACGCCGCACACGGCACCGAGATGGTAAATACTCTGCGAAATGCTTTTATAGTTACCGCAATCCTGGCGGCAATAGTGGTTATTACATCCCCAATCGGCGAGTCGATCATCGGTCGCAAGATTGCATTGCCAATAGACCGCAATCTTTTTCACTTTATCTTCGCAACTCCTGCGGTAATTTATGGCGGCTGGTTCTTCTTTACCGGGGCCTGGCGGGCGATAAAGCTTCGCACAACCAACATGGCCGTTCTTGTCTCGGTCGCCGTGCTTGCGGCGTATCTTTACAGTGTGGCGGCGACTTTTATCTTCAGCGCCGAGACGTTTTACGAGGCCGCCACCATGCTTCTCACCTTTGTTCTTTTGGGACACTGGCTTGAGATGGCCGCCCGCGGGCGCACGAACGCGGCAATCGAGTCGCTTCTTAACCTGGTTCCTCCAACGGCAAATCTCATTGTGGACGATCAGATTAAGCAAGTCCCCGTCGATCAGGTTAAAAAAGATGACCTGCTTCTGGTGCGCCCCGGCGAGAAAATCCCCGTCGATGGCGAAGTTGTTGAGGGTGAGACAACGGTTGATCAAGCCGCAATAACCGGCGAGTCGCTTCCTGTGCCTAAAAAATCCGGCGATGAGGTAATCGGTGCCACCATTAACCAGGAAGGCGCGTTTCGTATGCGGGCGATCAAAGTCGGGGAGGACACTACACTTAGCCAGATCATCACTCTTGTAAAATCGGCGCAGATGACACGTGCGCCGGTCCAGAGAATTATCGACCGGGTAGCGTCCTACCTTGTGCCGGTCGCCCTCGGTGGCGGTCTGCTTGCGTTTTTAGTCTGGCTTGGGTTTACGGGCAAGGGACTCTTGTTCGCGCTAACCGCAGGTATCTCAACGGTTGTGATCGCCTGCCCCGACGCGCTTGCGCTGGCAACGCCAATCGCAATTGTTGTCGGCACAGGGATAGGGGCGCGAAGCGGAATCCTCGCCAAAAACGCGCTTGCTCTGGAGCGGGTGGCCAGGATCGATACGGTTCTTTTTGATAAAACCGGCACTTTAACCATCGGAAAGCCCGAAGTCGCAGATATTTTCTCGGCAAGCAACCTATCACAAGACGGGCTGCTTCGCCTTGTGGCGGGGCTTGAGGTGGGCTCTGAGCACACCATCGCCAGGTCGATAGTTGCATCTGCCAAGGAGCGGGGGATAACAAGTCTGCCGCAGGTCAAGGATTACCGGGCGGTGCCGGGTCGCGGTGCGGTCGGTAGAATCGAGGAGCGCGAGGTCATGGTCGGAAACATCGGCTTTATGAAAGAAGAAGGAATCGACACAAGTAAGGTTGATGCTGAGGCGGATAAACTAGCAAAAGAGCATAAAACGCTGATTTATATTGTTGTGGATGGGACTGTACGTGGCATCATCGGTCTTGCCGACAGGATAAGGCCGGAGTCAAAAGAAGCGGTAAAAGAGCTAAAAGAAATGGGGATTACCATTGCTATGATAACCGGGGATAACCAGGCGACCGCCGAGGCGGTCGCAAAAGAGCTTGGTATAGATAAGGTTTTTGCAGAAGTGCTGCCGGTTCAAAAAGCCGAGAAAGTAAAAGAACTCCAAGAGCAGGGCAGGCTCGTTGCGATGGTCGGAGACGGCATAAACGATGCACCCGCACTTGTGCAGGCCGACCTGGGTATTGCAATCGGGGCGGGGACCGATGTTGCAATTGAGTCGGGTGAGATAGTGCTCGTGAAAAACGATCCAAGGGATGTAGTTAAAGCTATCCATCTCGGTCATCTAGTTTTAGGCAAGATAAGGCAAAACATTGCCTGGGCGATAGGATATAACGCAATCGCATTACCTATAGCGGCAGGTGTTCTTTACCCAGGCTTTGGCTTACTGCTAAGTCCACAGGTCGCCGCAATAGCAATGTCCGCAAGCACGATTACGGTTACACTTAACTCACTTGCATTAAGTCGGCAAGCCAGAGCGTTAGCTTAGAGCAGGGTGAGCAGGGAGCCGGGTGAGCAGGGTGAGCAGGGTGCCGTTCTTGAAAGATTGAAAGATTGCGAAAAGTTGGCCATCTCTAAAAATAACATTTGCTCATAAGCACAAATATGCTATATATACTAATTATGGGTATACAGCTAAGGGGGATGGCCAATGGCAAGAAAGCCAAGGGTGGAGTGTCCCGGCGCTCTTTATCATGTTATAGCGCGGGGAAACAACAGACAGCCTATCTTTGTCACACAAAAGAACTATCAATACTATCTGAACCTACTTGCCAAGGTAAAGGACGAGCTTCCCTTTGTACTCTATAGCTTCTGCCTGATGCCAAACCACATCCACCTTTTAAT
>CADDYS010000135.1 GCA_902810715.1 bacterium
CTACTTCTTTAATTACAGCCTCACCTGAAGGTTTTGGGGTTGCAGGCTCATTTGACCCCTGGTTTCTTACATATTGTTCGACTTTAAACGTCTGCCAATCAATCGCCTCACCGTTAACTTTCGCAACAGCTTCCTTAGCTTTTTTATCGGTCTTGATTGATTTGATATCCTGACCCGTCTTTAAGAATTGTGTTTGTGTAAATGCGATTGCACCTACCATTAGTATAAGTAGCATACTGGCTATGCCTATAACAAGATTTCTCTTTTTCATCTGGCCCTCCAATCAGCTATGCAATTGCCCTTAAGAATATCGCCAAAAAGTTTGTAGCTTATTAATAGAGAAGGTTAACGTAATAAGGATATCGACATTCTTATTACGTTGTTCTATCTGCGAACTTCTTTTACTACAATATAGCATTAATATTGTTGGGAAATTAATATATGTTAATATATAGGATAAGTTATGCAAAATATGCCTATTATCTTAAGTGAAAAAGGAGGGGTGAAAAAATATGGGCCATGTCGGTTTTCCGGAACTCATTGCCATTATGGCAATATTGGTAATCGTGCCTTTTTGGAAAATATTTATAAAGGCAGGTTTTCCAGGACAGCTTAGCCTGGTATTATTGGTTCCTGTGTTTGGTGTATTGATTATTTACTATCTTGCCTTTGCTGAATGGCCAACCCTACAAGAAACAGGTCATCAAAAAATCCATTAGCATGAAAAAGAGAATAGACGCTTTTGAAGGTAAGCGCCTATTCTTTGTTGCTAGGTTTCAGCTATGTTGTTAGTGTAAGCTAACCTTTAAATATCGACTAATACCAGACGTATATGAAGAATTGCCGCCAGCATATAGATAGATACTTAGCCATGGATAATCATAGCCTTGGATTGGGCCAATAGATGGCCAGCCAAATTTACCTTTGACCCATTTATAGAACGTTGTATGGGATGAGTTTGTGTAATATTGTGAGTTTGAGATGATTCCTGCATAAAACCAGGATGGGTCATAGACCTCGCCCCACGTTGATGCTGAGACAGATGTAATTTTAGAGCTATCCCATACCCAATATAGCCTTGAAAAGAATCCCCACATCGTATAACCTGTCCAATGATACGCATAGACACTAAATGTTCGTGTTTTGCTACCGGGGGCAACAGATGCCGTTGCAAAAGGCGCTTTAGTAACTATAGCCGCCTTTTATCTTTTATTACCTGCTTAGTAGCAGCTGTATAGAGATCTGGCATTTTAGTCTTTAAAGTGCCCTCTACGAATGCCTCGTCCCAGCGAATTGAGGTATCTCCTTGCTCCTTTTTCTCAATAATTGATGGTATTTGTGCTCTCATCAGACCATCGATATCTTTTCTGCTAAGACTTGAGAGTTTTTGGAGAGTTCCTGGGTCCAGGTAGCCTCGGCATAGGTATAGTTACTCGCCCCCAGGGCGGCAACAAATATTTGGGCCTCTCTAACTTCGCCGCTATCTTTATCGACCACCGGCATAGTCATGCCGGCATAATCGATAAATGCCTTCTCACCGGCTTTGTGCGGCAGTCTCATGCACGGATCGATTGTCCCTTGCCAATCCCTATACAATTGGCAGAACTGGCTGTAGCGGTAGCCATCGGGGTATGAATCAAGGTACTCTTGCCACAGAAGCTGCAAGGTTACGCCCTTTTTCTTCAGCTCGTCGTGCAGGGAGTTGTAATCTGGCTCAACGCGCAACCTTGGTTTTACTTCTTCATCGCTAAAGAGCATCCCCTGCAAGGCTACGTCATCTAAGTCAGCGGGTATCGGCCAGGTGAGCTTTGCCCTTTGTGCCCGCTCAAGATAGTCAGCTACCGTTGAGCGTGCTATCTTCACGCTTAATGCAATCTGGCGACTGCTTAGTCCCATACTTTTAAGTCGCAATATCTCTTTAATCTTTCGCATGGATAACCTCTCTTTTGCCATACTTTCTCTCCTTTACCAATTTTTCTCTAGTAAAGGAGGGTATACTTTTTAAGTTATCCAGCGTCAAGCTTTGCTCTTAAATTACTAACGAATTATACCGTTAGTTCGTTCCGATTGATTCCGGCCACTGATTCCGATCGTTCAAAAAAAGTGGCCGATTAACTCCGGAATTAGTGGCCGATTTGTTTCGGAATAGGTGGCCGGAATACTCCGGAATGGGTGGCCGATTTGGGCCGGAATACGCACTATAATGAATCCTTACGTATTTTATCACTTTTTCTTGGGAAGGTCATTGGATAAGCTATCAGCATTATTCCCAAACAATTACGAAACAGTACTTGTTCGGGAATTACACTTTAGGGATAAAGTCGGGTATTTACGATGTAATAAAGTGACCCACGCGCCCCAAGCACGTGGATCACGTCAAATCGCTTCTTCCGCGAAGCTTTAAATTGAGCCTGGGGGGAACGTCAAATTCTTCATAAGAGATTCCACGCCTGGCCATAAGGATGACTAAGGCTCTTCACCTGGTAAGAAATTAAATTCTACGTAAGAGATTTTCCATCGGCCGTCCTCTTTTGCAAAAGTAAACCTATAATGGCAAGTGCCTTCAGGCTCAGATATCCTAACGTCTGGCCCTTTGCCTCTTGCATAGGTTCTAATA
>CADDYS010000136.1 GCA_902810715.1 bacterium
TCCAAGCGGATTATCTTCTTTCGCGATCTTAACCGCTTCTTCTCTGGAGATGGTGCTAACCGATTTTTCAGCGGCAAACAAAATGCATGGAGTAATGGCAAGTTGGTTTATTAAGATGACTAGTAAAAGGATGGATGCATAGAGAATGCCTTTCAGGGGCCGAAATCTTGTGAGTTTGCCTGCCACTTATACACCTCCAAGGGTTGCTTATAGAGACAAAATCGGACCTGTTGTCACCGCGGATTTAACCGCCAGTAATTCCTAGGATTTACCTTAAGTAGCAAAGCCTTTTCCCATAAGATAGTTTCAGCGATAAAATAAACTTATGGTTAGGCGCTTGCTGATAGAAAACGTAAATGCCATGTTATTTGTATCATTATCGGTGTTCCTGGGACCTGTCTTTAATAATCACTTCACCAAGCGCCCAGCTTAATTCGACTTGATCTCTCTACTATCTGATACAGAAAAAACTGCCAAAGCAACAAATACCGTTCTTAATTAGCAAGTAGTATCTCCAAAGACCCTATGGGGACAATAAAGGCAGCAGGAGTTACGGAATGCCAAATACAGGGCATTCCTAAAGTACGAAAGTGAAGAATGGTCGATTGAATGATAATAAAAAGCGCCATGTTTTAAGCACATGGCGCAATTTATTCAATTGTTGAAGTAGACTAATCCTTAGCTTTTTACAAGCTCTCCTTTTTTCTCCTGGATCATCGACTTGATTCTTTCAATCTCATTTACGTCGATTTCGCCTCTCTTAAGTAGATAAACTACGGCGGGGGCGATGTTGCCGCCCAATACCTTCTCAACAACGTGGCCTATCATGGAGCTGGCCATCTCTTCTTGACTGACGTTTGGTGTATAGATGTAGGCGGTGCCGCTTCGGTCTTGCTTTAGAACGTTTTTGTTGGCCAGGCGGCTCATCACCGTCATTATCGTTGTGTATGCGAGCCTTTTACCCGGATAGAGTTCTTCAAAAACGTCCTTTACGGATGCATTACCCAGCTTCCATACAACGCTCATTATATCCGCTTCGAGTTCGCCTAAGCCCGAGCCAACGCCTACCCGGTTTTTTCTGACCCGTATCGTCTTCTTTGCCATTTAGTACCTCCTGGTTCTCTTACTCTTGCTGTTAATATTAATACTCCAAATATTAGAGGGCAACCTTGGAATTGATATTGGTATAGTTAGGATTTTTCTTAGATACGTTACGTATCATTTAATCTTTACGCTACGTCTATTCTTTGTCAATTCACCCAAACGGAGTAAGCAAAGCTACTGACTTACATTCTTTCAGGGGCGGAAACTCCCAGCACATGAAGAACGCTTTGCAAAACAGTTCTGGTTGCCTCGGAGAGCGACATCCTTGCGGTCGAGAGCTCTTTATCTTCACCAACGACCCTGCACTTAGTGTAAAAGTAATGAAACGCGGCGGCAAGTTCCTGAGCGTAAGCGGTTAGCGGGTGAAGAGCTCTCTGGCGGGAAGCCCGCTCAAGTATCTCCGGCCACTCGGTAAGCTTTCTTATCAAGTCAAGCTCCGGCCCGGTTTCAAGCCGGTTGTAGTTGATCTTGCCGGATAGATCGACTCCTTCGGCTTCGGCATATCTTATTATACTCGATATCCTGGCGTGTGCATACTGCACGTAATAGACCGGGTTTTCATTAGACTGCTCTTTGGCAAGCTCGATGTCAAAATCAAGCGGGCTGTCCGTGCTTCTCATAAGGAAGAAGAAGCGCACCGCATCACGGCCGACCTCTTCTAAAAGCTCGTCTAATGTAACCATCTCACCGGTTCTCTTCGACATCCTGACCGGCTCGCCGCCTCTTAGGAGGTTTACAAGCTGGCCAATGATAATTTCCAGTTTGTCCTCTGGATATCCCAGGGCCTGGATTGCGGCTTTCATGCGCCCGACGTAGCCGTGGTGGTCGGCACCCCAGATATTTATCATCTTGTCAAACCCGCGCTCGAGTTTGTTGCGGTGGTATGCTATATCGGCGGCAAAGTAGGTGGGTTCGCCATTTGCACGAACCAAAACACGATCTTTTTCCTCGCCAAAAGCGGTGGTCTTAAACCAGACCGCGCCCTCGGAGTCGTAAACGTAGCCGCGCTCTCTCAGCTCTTCGATTGTTTTTTTGACCAGAGAGAGCTCATGCAGTGCCCGCTCGCTAAACCAGAAGTTAAAAATCACACCCATCTCGGCCAGGGTTTTCTTCAGGTGATCAAGCACCTGCATGTAAGCTCTTTCCTTGAATATCTCCGTCCGGTCCTCTTCTGAGATGGTCATATACTTATCGTTCTCTTCGGCGATTATCTCGCGTGCGATGTCTTTTATATACTCGCCGCGGTAGCCCTCCTCTGGGAAGTGGACATCACGACCGAGAAGCTCCGCATATCTTGCGGCGACAGACTCGGCGAAAATGTTCATCTGGTTGCCGTAGTCGTTGATGTAAAATTCGCGCTTGACATCGTAGCCGTTTGCCGACATCACGTTGGCCAGGGTATCGCCAACCGCGGCCCACCGGCCGTGCCCGATATGCATAGGCCCTACCGGATTGGCGCTGAC
>CADDYS010000137.1 GCA_902810715.1 bacterium
ATGCAGCCGGAGCAGTAGCTGCCACATTTAAATACGATGACTGGGGCAACCTAATTACTAAGACCGGCACCGTTGATATCCCATTTGGCTATAGAGGCAAGTTTGGCTATATTTATGATAAAGAAACCGGCCTCTATTTTCTAAAGAGCCGCTACTACGACCCAGAGATAGGCCGGTTTACAACTAAAGATAGATTCAGAGGCTTTGAGGAGAGACCAGCCAGCCAGAATCCTTATACTTACTGTGAGGGGGATCCGGTAAATAAGGTGGATCCGAGTGGGGAAGTAGTAGTCGCTGACGATTTAATTGTGCTTGGTGTATTGTTGGTTGGCGCGTTAGTAGTGACTTATGCAGCCAAGACTGCAGTAGGTAACTGGAATAACGCGCCTTATGGTGGTGCTATTCCGCCAGAGATGCTACGCTATCATTTAGGGTTCCAAGGTTCAAGTCAAAATCTTTTTCCTAATGGACCTCCCAATTTAAAAGGAGGATTACTTATCGCCCTTTATGCTATAGGAGGACTCTGGGTAGGTTCAAAAATTATTGAGCCAATGCAGAAAGTTCAAGATTATATCAATCAATATGGGAAGAAAGAGCCATCCAAGACAACTTTACGAGCATCCAATAATTATTTATTGGAATGTCATAAAAATACGTTTAAGAAACAATCAAAGCCTTCAAGATCTAGACCTAAAAAACGCAAATATTAAGGTGGTTTCATTTCAATGAACTGGGGAAATGTTATAGAGATAATTCCTGTCGTCTGGTTAATATACGCAACATACTTCTATATACGAACAAGAAATAAATTAGCTGGTGATTTAGTTGTTATTGTGGCACTACTTAATTTTTGGGGCATAGTCGAACTAGGGGTGCGTAATAGTTATACATCTGTTGGCCCAATCTCCTACTATGCATATTATATTTTTGGGGTAGTGCTTTATGTTGCAGCTGGTATCAAAACATTTAGGATTTATTGGAGTTAGCGCGCTGTAATATAAATGTTGCTTCTTGAATAGAGTAAGCAGGATCAGGCCTTTACTTTTTAATTTTAGCCAATCGGTGTGATGGCGACCTTCTAACTCAGGAACTAGATGCATCTGGCGCTGTCCTTGCAACCTATATCTATGATGACAAGGGAGCACCAGTTAGGGTCACTAAAGGTGGTAACAACTACTACTTCCACTACAACGCAAAAGGAGATGTAGTAGCTCTTACCGATGCAGCCGGAGCAGTAGCTGCCACATTTAAATACGATGACTGGGGCAACCTAATTACTAAGACCGGCACCGTTGATATCCCATTTGGCTATAGAGGCAAGTTTGGCTATATTTATGATAAAGAAACCGGCCTCTATTTTCTAAAGAGCAGATACTACGACCCAGAGATAGGCCGGTTCACCTCAAGGGATAGATTTGCTGGCTTTGAGGAGAGACCAGCCAGCCAGAACCCTTATACTTACTGTGAGGGGGATCCGGTAAATAAGGTGGATCCGGATGGGGAATCTTATGTCAACTTTGGTGTAACAGCTGGCCTCTATGTTGGGGGAACAATTGGCTTAATAGTAGATGATCATTATAGGATCTACTGGTATTATGGAGGTGGTCCGGGAAAAGTTGGCGTTAGCGCTTCGGCAACTTGGTCACCGAATAATCCAACCCTAGGTTGGAATAATGGATTGCAAGCGGTAGGTTTTGCAGCAATGCAAAGTGGATATTCGGGCGGTCTTAACTTAAAGGACCTTACGAATCCAAAGAATAGCTTTATTGAAGTTGGTGTCGGAGGTCCATTTAGCTATGGCACATCTAGATATAAGGTTGTTAAAACACAATACGAAGTCGCACCGTCTAGAGTAAAAGCAACTACTTACATATCGAAGAAGAACTGGGATAAATTGAGCCCAGCCCAAAAAAAGAAAATAAATCTACCCAAGGTATATAAACCTAATAAAAGTATGCCTAAGAAAAGGTAGCCATGAATGACAGGTATATTGGTGTATTGTTCATAATAGGTGGGATCATATTCGTCGTATTTCGACGAAGACTCGCCCATGCTGCAAAACAATGGTATGAGGAAGGCGTTATATCTCAAGGGCCTTCAAGAGAAACGGTCGAAGTTTTATATTTTATAAGTGGCTTGGTTTTTATAATAGTGGGTCTTGCGATACTTCTAAACCACTAGGAGACAATATGTGAGGAATGTTGAGTTATTTAAAAGGAGATGCTATGAAAGAAGTAGTCGCTGACCGCTCCAGGTAACGTATAGTTAGAGCTACCTGGAGTAGATAGGCTATAGGCTGGATGTTATTTCTGGGGCAAATGACCCTGAAAAGGAGAATGGTTGCACCTATAGCTGAAACGGCACCATGGGGCATTTGACCCTGGATAGGAGAATGGTGGTCACCGGCATTACATCTACTCCCTAAAACCGAGAGGAGTGGAGAAATGGGCAGGTTCATTGGGGTTGATCTTCACAAGACAGCGTTTACCGTATGTTTTATTGAAGGCAACAAGAAGTGGTTTGAAACATACAAGATTGGTGAAATCGAGTGGTTTTGCGCTTAAG
>CADDYS010000138.1 GCA_902810715.1 bacterium
TTAGTCAAAAAATAACACCAACCGCCCAGCAGAGCTCGGGGGCAGATGTTGCAGTGGTGTTTGATGTCGAGAGAATAACTCGTCTTAACTACGCCACAGCAGATGATGTACCTGCGATGAAAGGGCGGCTAGCTTTTTTGAAAGACAATGCAAACAAACTCTCACAAGACGAACTAGCTATAACTAATCAGGATATTGAGGGATTTCGAAGTGACCTAGAGAGATACATCACAACCGACGAGCCTTGTTTTCAGCGGATTAAGGTAACTGCCGCACTTGATGCCAGTGGTATGCCTTTGTCCAATACCGTAAAGTTTTATAGTGAAGGTTTTTTACCTGGCCAATACGGCTTGTTAGACCTAAACGAGCTCCCATCTCCACAGCAGGTAGAAAAAGAAGCTTACAATGGATTAAACGATGTCATCAAAAAGACGAAAGCTTCAAAAAGAGTAATTACTAGCAACGCTTACAATCGTTCTGCTGCTAGTAATTACGCCTATACATACACCTCCAATACCACTGCTTTATGTACTAGCAATGTATTACAAAACCCCTATTATTACAATAAATCTTACAGTTATTGGATATGCGATGATTGCGCCAACTATATATCACAGGCAATGCGGTATGGCGGTGTACCTCTCTCCTCCACTTGGCAGCCATATACAACTGCCTGGGTAAACGCTAATTCTCTGATTAGTTACATGTGGAATAGATATAATTTATATGCGACATACCAAAGCAGTTGCTATCCTGGATATCCGTTTGGTCTATTCAATAGCTCTAACGTTTGCACCCATGTAATGATGGTGACCTATAACGATGGCACATATGTGCGGTTCAGCGCACATACAAACGATCGAAAAAATTATCTGTGGAGCTCGAGCTTAATACCTTCAGGTGATCATGTGTCATGGTTTGGAGTATATAGCTACGTTTACTAATAGCCCATAGTATTTCTGGCAAGGTTAACGCTCGCAGTGTTTAAGAGAGACCCAATGATTGATGCTGATGATGCTAGACCGCTGTCTAGACAGCGGTCTAGCACATGCACATATCAAACGGGCTATTTAATCTGTTTAATAAGGAGAGATCAATTGGTAACCAATAAGTTTAGTAAGATAGCTATCCTTTATTTATTAAATGTTGTCCTACTTACTTACTCAGCATGGACTAAATATAATTCCAGTTGTCCATCTTGCAATCAAGTAAGCTTTCTTAAGATAGATAGCATCTACATCGCTATGCTAGGCATTATGGCTTCGCTTGTATTATCAGTTATTGTTATATTTATCAGTCGATACAAAATCTTAAAGTATTTAATCGTAATTCTCGCATTTACATGTACAAGCTTTGCTATATATCTTCAAATAGCTCAATTTTTTGTATCAAGAAGCCTCTGTTACCTTTGCCTAAGCGCGACCTCAATTTTTTATGTAGCCTTTTGCGCTATAGCTTTTGAGGTTATAGTTAGGCCTCGTTTATCTATAACTAAAGGATCAGCCACTTTGCCGATTAGTACTCAGAAAAATGCGAGCAATAAGACTGGAGCTTTTAACTAGAGGTTGCACTTTACATACGATATTACGGTATCTACTTGTAATGAGTAGCTTGATTTTAAATTAAGAAATTTCTTACTAAGCACTTAGTTAAGAGGAGTATAAAATGCTAAAAAGAATAGTAGTTTCCTTTTTGCTTGCTTGCATAATTTTAACGTTGACCGTCCCCATATCAGCTTATGGCAGCAACCACTACGAGAGAAAAATCATTCTATTCGACAATAATACAAAGCCGGAAGCACAGGATGCTCTAATAGGCAAATATGGATACCGCCTAAAACATCTGCACTTAATAAATGCCACAGTTGCCTTGCTAACATCAGAAGCCCAGAAAGCCTTGGCTAAAAATCCAGGCGTCATCGGAATTGAAAACGATGGTAAGGTCACCGCTTCAAGTAGTAAAGCTGTTACTAAATCAACCCAAATCCTACCCTGGGGCATAAGCAGAATTAACGCAGACCTGGCATGGAAGGTGTCGGTGGGCTCAGGTGTAAAGGTTGCAGTCATCGACACCGGCATCGATCTTTTTCACCCCGACTTAGCTCCAAATATAAAAGGTGGCTTTAATACAATCAACCATAAGGCAAGTTTTACCGATGATAACGGGCACGGTACTCATGTGGCTGGCACTATAGCGGCAGCTGATAATGATATCGGTGTTATCGGGGTAGCACCAAAGGCTGATCTTTATGCAGTAAAAGTGTTAGATAAGACCGGAACAGGCAGAATTTCCGATGTAATTGAAGGCATCCAGTGGTCAGTAGACAACCACATGCAGGTTGTAAATATGAGCTTTGGGACAACTTCTTATAGTAGAGCCTTAGATAATGCAGTAAAGAAGGTGTTTTTTGCAAGAACTTTTTCCACAAAGTTGCAAGCTATTTTTCCATACTTTTGCATCTCCATTTTCCATAATGTTGCAAGCTCTGTTTCCCTACCGTATTCAGCAGGGAAACAGAGAATAGCAGA
>CADDYS010000139.1 GCA_902810715.1 bacterium
GCCCAAGATCGGTAAACGTACCGCCAGCGATCTCTCAACCGTTACAAGTAATAGCAATCAACGCTTAATTGCGCTGGCTACAAACGCCATTGAGGTATTTGTGCAACTTGGTTGCATTGCTACGGGCATTCTGCAAATTTTAGCACTCAACAATGAAAAAATGATTTGGAGAAAGTACCGGGGTTGGTTGCGCACCTATACTTCCGAGGTGCCATCTGAGGAAACCACCAAGTCTGTTATCCAGGAAAACTTATATCATAATTTCCACGATTTACACGATACGGCGATTTACCAAATAATTATGTCGAAAAGCAGGGAACCTTTGGCAAGCAAGGACGATAATGCCGCATAAGTTTTACAAACGTTATACTCTCAAGGTACTAATAAATACATAATTAAGGCTAACGTTCCCGTGTACAAGGGATAAATGAGATATAGAGGCATTTAATCACATCCTTTAGAGCGATTTTACTTAGTTTATAGCAAAAAGTTGTATTTTAATCATCAAAAGACTTTAACTAAAGAAAGTGGTGGGAACCGTCATCCTATATTTACCAGGGTATAGTGGAATTGTCAAATTTGGTTGAGTCCTTAAACTCGTAATTTTTGGTTAAAATATAACTGGCTCTTTTCTATCGGCAGGATAGGGCGATGCTGGAGAGCAACCCGAGCAGCCGGTAGAGTTCTGCTAAGGATAGCCAGGGAAATTTAATCGCCCTGGTATCTTTATTTCTATCCTTAGGAGAACCAAACAGCGATAAACTCCAGGGGCGAAGCCCCTGAAAAACGCTTCTACATTGCTTGTGGCAAGTGTTCCCGATAATAGTTTGCACGCTTCATCAGTGGTGGATAACCTCCGTTGGTCGTATAGATTCGTTTCCGGTTGTAATAGATTTCTATAAATCGAAATACCATGCTTTTTACTGTTTCCATCCTCATGGTTTCGGTTTTAACCTTGTAAACCCGTTCCTTCTTTAACGTGGCGAAGAAGGACTCCATCCGAGCATTATCAAAGCATCTCCCTGTATTACTCATGCTCTGTATGGCTCCGTGGGAAGCTAAGACTTCACGGTAAATCCGGCTGGTATACTGGCTTCCCCTGTCACTGTGGAAAATCATACCATATGCATGATACTTCTTGGCCGCTGAAGTAAAGGCATCGACACAAAGCTCTGCTCTCATATGATCTGCCATTTTGAAGCCTACGATGGTTCCATCGAAACAGTCCAAGACGGCAGCGAGATAAAGCTTGCCATCAGCTGTTGGGATTTCTGTGATGTCACCAAGCCATTTCTGGTTAGGCGATGAGGCACTAAAGTCCTGTTGAATGAGGTTTTCACTAGCTTGTGCTGCAGGATCCGCCTTGGTGAGTCCTTGGGGACGGTTTTTTTTCTTGAGCATCAGATTATGCTCCTTGCAAAGCTTAAGGATCAAATAATAGCTCCTTGTATAGCTGTGAAAAAGCTTCAAATTCAAATAGATTCGATAGGGTCCATAGTCCTCATTTTCTGCACGAATCTCACGGATCTTAGCCAAAAGGTCATCATATTTATAGGGGCGGCCTTGGAGTTTTAACCATTTGTAATAGCCGGCTTCACTAACCTTTAATATCTTACACATTTCTTTAACGCTATGCTTGGTTGGGTCTTTTATCTTTTGGGCCCTTATAAACTTAAAAAGTTCTCGTGCAGCTACTTCTTTTGGCTCTCTGCGAAAAAAGCTAAAGCTTTCTTAAGAATATCATTGGCTGATTCAAGTTCCTTAATTTTTTTCTCCAACGCTCTCATTTCTGCAGTTTTAGGGTCTACACGTGGATGTCCGCTACCAACAAATGCAATAGCTCCATGTTTTTTGACTTTGCCTCGCCATGTATATAGCGTTGTTATGGGTATGCCTAATTGCTCTGAGGCTTTTGTGGGTCCTATTTCGTAGGACAGTTTGATGGCTTCTTCTCTGAAATCTTTGTCATAATCTCGCATCTGGATTCCTTCTTTCCTTAATAGTTATTATTTCCAGAATTACGAGTTTCCTGACTCAACTAAAATGATACTGCTCCAACCATTGGCCAGGTAATGTACGGGAACTGGAAAACTTGATTGAGCGATTGGTTGTAATTAATGAAGATTCCGTATTAACGATTAAGCATTTGCCTTTTGAAGTCAGTGCTCCCAGGCATCAACCCATCGTTGTTCAGGTTAACGAACCGGTTTCTTTCGAAGACGCTGTAGAGATCTTGGAAAAGGAACTGATTCGCAAGACAATGCAGGTTTATCCCACAACCAGGCAAGCGGCTAAGGTTTTAGGGGTATCGCATCCGACAGTCATCCGTAAACTTCAAAAATATAAGTTATCATCCAGGTGAGCTAATCACCTGGTTTTATTATTTTGGGATACTCCCTTTTTGTGGATAATTGGTACATTCAATCTCATCATGCGGTATTTAGATGTACCAGGCTTGTTTGGATAAGGACTTATGTTCAGGCCCTTTTATTGTAGAGATTTAATTTGGGTTGGTAAATTT
>CADDYS010000140.1 GCA_902810715.1 bacterium
TCCGGCGGAACTCCAGCGGAAGTCCAACGGAAGTCGCAGGTAACCGTACCTGCTGTTGGCGGAACGGTTCTCGGAACGCTTGGCCGAACCCTTGCGGGAACGGTATGGCAATCCTCAAGCTCAAGCTCAAGCTCAAGTAGTTGATGCTCCGAAGGAGCATCAACACGCCGAGCGTGCCGCCGCGCTCCGCCGATCCTCGCGCGGGTTCCTACTTGTCTTGAGACTCTAGAAGCAAAAGTCCGGCGGATTTGCGGGGTCCTCCGCTGTACGCTGGAGCCAGAAGTCGGCCATGGGTGCGGCTTTCCGGCTCCGTGAGGCGCCCAACCCTGCGGTCGGTGCTGATAGACAGAGAGAGCCCGCCTTTCGTACCATGGGGACTGGTCCAGGTTCCCATGGAAAGGCGGGCGAGCAGGTGTGCTCATCACCAGTTTACCCGACGCCGTGCGGGGAGAGCGTACCGGCGAGGTTCTCGAGGATCAAGGGCGGCCATGGAAGGAGAAGCGCATGGGAGCGTCGGCGGTGGCGCAGGCCTTTCTCGCCCTGGGAGAGGCCGAGCGGGCGCGGCGGTGCATGGACTGTGGGACGGTCCTGGTCTTCGAGGAGTGCCGGGCGGACGGACACAAGCGGCTGGTGCGGGCGAACTTCTGCCGCGAGAGGTTGTGCCCCATGTGCGCGTGGAGGCGGAGCATGCGGCTGACCTGGACGGTGGACCGGGTGCTCCACCAGGCGGCCCTGGAGCGGCCCAACGTGGGCTGGGTGATGCTCACCCTGACCCAGCGGAACGTACCCGGGCAGGAGCTGGCTGGTGAAGTGGACCGGGTTCTCAGGGGTTGGCGGGCTCTCGCTCGGCGGTCGGAACTACGGGGCGTCTGGGGCTGGTTGCGGGTCCTGGAGGTCACGAGGAACCCCTGGGACGGCTCCTGGCATCCGCACCTGCACGCCCTCCTGGCCGTGCGACCGAGCTACTGGAGCGTGAACTACGTGCGCCATGCGGACTGGGTGCGTCTCTGGGCGGAGGTCATGGACCTGGACTACCTGCCGAGTGTGGAGGTGCACAGGGTCAGGCCGCGCGGGCGTAAGGGGCCTCTGGAGTCGGCGGCCCGCGAGGTGGCGAAGTACGCGGTCAAGGACTCCGACCTGCTGGGGAACGGCGCCGAACAGGAGGTCGCCGAACGGCTGGCGGTGCTCCATAGGGCGCTGGCCGGGCGGCGGCTGGTCGAATTCGGGGGCTGGCTGCGGGACGTAAAGCGGCGGCTCCGGCTGGTCGAACCGGAAGACGGCGACCTGGTCAAGATCGGGGATGAGCACCCGGGAGAGGCCTGCCCGATCTGCGGGGGCGGCATGATGGAGCACGTCTACCGCTGGGTCCGCTCCGCCAGGGAGTACGTGGGATGACCTAGGAGGCCTCTAGAAGCCCTCAGGAGAGGCGGAACGCCCCCGGGATGACTGGGGGCTCTTTCGCGCCGATCGACGTCTCCAGGACCGTCTAGAGGGCTCCCGGAGGTGCGGAGGAGACTCCCCTGCGCTCCGGGGGACTCTCGTGTGAACGCGCGTTCGCATGGAGGTGCGGAGGAGACTCCCCTGCGCTCCGGGGGACTCTCGCACCGTCCCCTAAGCGTCGTGGGGTGCTGCCCTGGGAGCGTGAGCCGCCCTGGGAGCGGCGCACCTGCTGGGGGTCGAGGGGGGAACGCCCCGAGCGAGAGCGAGGGGCGCCCCCCTCGAGGTGTCCGCTACCAGTACCACACATGCATGGTGCTAGCACGGTGCAAGCACCAGACGAGCATGAGTCCAGCCCATCGGAGCACGTTGACCAGGCAGACGACGTCGCGGAGGCGGATCGTGCGCATAGTGTGCGCAGCACGTGCGATGCACGTGTGATGCACGTCCGCAGCACGTGCGATGGACGTCCGCGCCTACCTATTCCCTGGCCCGGCGAGCGAGGGTGCAAACTCGCACCCTTCTCGCACCCGGCGCTCCTCGAACCAGCCAGCGCCAAGGGCTCAGGTGCGTTCGCCTGATGGGCTATCAGGCGTTCCCGGGTGCGGCCCCGGCGCGAAGGAAGCCGGAGCCGCTCCACCCCGCCGACTCGCTGGCCAGGCGCGCTTGGCGTCGCTGTTCCGCCGCTGTTCCCAGCGAGCCTGCTCCTGCCTGCTCTCAGGCGTCCTTCGGCTTGCCTGAAGACGCGCCTGCGGTTCGCCTCCGCGATCCGCGCCTTCCCCGCTGTTCCTCGCTGTTCTCAGCGAGCCTGTTCTCAGGCGTCCTTTGGACGTCCGATGGACGTCCGCAGCACGTCCGTCGGAACTCCGGCGGAACTCCAGCGGAATTCCAACGGAATTCCGGCGGAACTCCAGCGGAAGTCCAACGGAAGTCGCAGGTAACCGTACCTGCTGTTGGCGGAACGGTTCTCGGAACGCTTGGCCGAACCCTTGCGGGAACGGTATGGCAATCCTCAAGCTCAAGCT
>CADDYS010000141.1 GCA_902810715.1 bacterium
AACATAGTTATGCTAACATTATATGTCCAAGATTATTTCTTGTTTGGAGGAGAACGATGAAAGTAATCCTGAAAGAGGCTGTGGGTGGCCTTGGTAAAATGGGTGATGTTGTAAACGTTGCGGACGGCTACGCCCGTAATTATCTTGTCCCAAAAGGTTTGGCGGTTGTGGCAACGCCGGGAGCTCTAAAAGAGTGGGAGCAGAAGAGGGCAACTATTGCCAAGAGAGAAGCAGCTGAGCGTGCCGAAGCTGAAGCCCTAGCCGCACAGATCAATGACAAAGAAGTAACTGTCGAAGCCAAAGTAGGGGAAGAAGGCAAACTTTATGGTTCGGTCACCTCGAAAGAGATTGCAGCTGCAATCCTTGAGCAGCTTAAGGTAGAGATAGACAGAAAGAAGATCGAAGTTGGCCAGAGCATAAAGGAAGTTGGCACTTACCCTGCTCATATCAGGCTTTATCCGGGCGTTGATGCCACGGTAAAGGTTAATGTTGTCGCAAGCAAAGAGGAGTAATGAGAGCGGCAGATAAACCGCAGCAATTTGGTGGTTTTGATAAGGTTCCGCCGCATAACCTGGAGGCGGAGCAGTCGCTCCTGGGAGCGATGCTTATATCGCCGGATGCAATTACAGACATCCTGGAGTTTTTGGCTGCGGATGCCTTTTACACCGAAGCGCATAGACGCATCTATGAAACTATTATCGAGCTTTATGCAAGGGGAGATCCGATAGACCCGATTACCCTTGCCGAGGCTCTCTCCAGCCGAGGGTATCTAGAGATATGTGGAGGAAAGCCCTATATACATACTCTGGTTAGCTCTGTGCCGAGTGCGGCCAATGCAAGATACTATGCGAGGATAGTTGAGCGAAATGCTACTCTGAGGTCGCTTATTAAGGTGGCGACCGAGATAGCCGCACTTGGGTACGAAGCTCCAGAAGATGTTGAAGGGCTAATTGATCGGGCGGAAAACCTCATTTTTCAAATTGCGCACAAGCGCATGACTGAGAAATTTGTCCATATCAAAGACCTTCTTAAAGAAGGCTTTGAAATGGTCGAGAAACTGTACGAGAAAAAAGAGCAAGTTACTGGTATACCGACCGGTTTTGTAGATCTCGATAAACTCTTGACTGGCTTTCATCCAGGAGACCTTATCATCCTGGCTGCCAGACCAGCCATGGGGAAGACGGCTCTTGCACTAAATATTGCTGCCAACATTGCGTCCAATAAAGGTTTAAATAACATTCCGGTTGCAATCTTCTCTCTTGAGATGAGCCGGCACCAGCTCGCTCAAAGGCTTATGTGCGCCGAGGCAAGAATAGACAGCCATCGCCTAAGAACTGGTCACTTACGCGATGAGGATTGGAGAGATCTTGTTAATGCGATCGGCAAAGTCGCTGAGCGGCCGATTTTTATTGATGACACACCAAACATTGGGATTCTTGAGATAAGGGCCAAGGCAAGGCGTCTGTTTGCCAGGCACTCACCAGGCATTATCATCGTTGACTATCTGCAGCTTATGCAATCCTACCGTAGAGTAGAAAACAGGCAGCAAGAGATCGCTGAGATATCAAGGGGACTCAAGATTCTTGCCAAGGAACTTGAAGTCCCGGTAATCGCACTCTCACAGCTCTCCCGCGCAGTTGAGCAAAGAAGCGACAAGAGACCGCAACTCTCAGACCTCAGGGAATCTGGCGCCATCGAACAAGACAGCGATATTGTCATGTTCATCCACCGCAATGTTTATGGAAGTCCGGATGACCCGGATGCGGCAGATGAGAGACGAATCGCCGAGATACACGTTGCAAAGCATAGAAACGGCCCCACCGGTATCATTAAACTAACCTTCCAGGAGCACTTCACGAGGTTTGATAACTATATTGGGGGATAGGCGTTTAATACTCTAATTACTTAAAGACAGTTTACGATTTGTTCATGATAAAGCTTGCGATTATTGTTTTCTAACTCCTGCAACCTCTCATTTTTGCGAATAAGAAGTGCTGACCCAGTAGTATATAGACTTATATAGGCTTGCAAATTAGGCGCTATATAGCATTAATTGTGTCAATTCCTAAACGTCATTGCGAGGAGCACATGAGCTGCGGTAGCCTGCACCAGTTGAATTTTCCCGTCATTGCGAGGAGGCTGTTAAACAGCAAGAAAGCCGTCATTGCGAGGAGGCCTTTAGGCCGACGAAGCAATCTCCATAGGATATCTGAGATTGCCACGCTCACTTCGTTCGCTCGCAATGACGAAAAAAGTATGCTTGCATTTAGGAAGTCGGGTGGTCAGGGCTCGCAATGACGAATAGTCAGTAGACCGTCATTGCGAGGAGGCTGCGAAGCAGCCGACGAAGCAATCTCTTCGATTTGTTCACGATAAAGCTTGCGATTATTGCCTGAAGTTAAGAGATTTCGCAACTCACCGG
>CADDYS010000142.1 GCA_902810715.1 bacterium
CCATTCACCTTTTGGCTTTTTGGCGAACCCTCAATCTAGACCCGAGTATCAGTGGCCTTTTGGCCCTACTTAGGGCCAAATGCGTCCTTTATGCGACCGAAAATACCGCCGGTTGATGTCTCGTGTATATCCTCACCCGACTCGTGGGCAAATTCGATTAGAAGCTGCTTCTGCTTTTCGGTCAGCTTTTGAGGTGTCTCGATTACCGCCTGGACTATGATATCGCCGCGGGTTTTATAATGAAGCGATGGGACACCTTTGCCTTTTAGCTTAAAGTTGGTACCGGTCTGGGTTCCCGGCGCAATTTTTATCGTCTCGAATCCCTCAAGGGTCGGCACTTTGACTTCTGAGCCAATCGCCGCCTGTGTGAAGGTTATCGGGAGCTGGCAGTAAAGGTCGACTCCCCTGCGCTCAAAAACGGGGTGCGGCTTTACATGAAGCATGACATAAAGATCGCCCGGTCTGCCACCACGCAGGCCCGCCTCACCTTTGCCGCCAAGCTTTAATGTAACGCCGTTATCAACACCGGCCGGGACCTCGACTTTAATTTTCTCATGGACTGGTTTTCTTCCCTGCCCGTTACATTCCTTGCAGGGAGAGGTGATAATCCGACCTGTGCCCTGGCACTTCGGGCATGCCGCTGTTCTAACAAACGTGCCAAAGACTGTTCTCTGCTCGCTTCTTATCTCGCCCGCACCCCTGCAGGTCGGGCAAGTCTCGGGGCTGGTGCCCGGTTCAAGGCCGGAGCCATTGCAGGCTTGGCAGCTTATCAAACGGCCGATCTCGACTTCTTTTTCCGCGCCGAAGACAGCCTCTTCAAAATCAACAGTGAGCTCAAGGCTTAAGTCGGAGCCACGCTGGGCGCTGCTTTTCGCTCTGGCCCCCTGGTTTTGCCAGTTGCCGAAGAACATATCAAAGATATCGCCAAACGGCCCCTCGAAGCCGCCAAACACCGAGGAGTCGTCAAAACCACCACCGAAGGCCGACCCCTTAGCGGTGCCAAACATGTCGTAGTTACGGCGCTTATCCGGATCGCTTAGTACCTCATAAGCCTCGTTGATCTCCTTAAATTTTGCCTCAGTCCCCGGATCGTCCTTGTTAACATCCGGATGATACTTGCGGGCAAGTTGCCGGTATGCCTTTTTTATCTCGTCTTGAGTCGCGCTTTTTGAGACTCCAAGTATTTCGTAGTAATCTGCAGCCATTTTTTTACCTCAACATTGATTAATGATTTCGTTCATATGTTATCGCCCAAGCGATTATTATAGCTTAATGGTTTGTTTGAGTATATCCCCAAATTTATTCACCGGCTAAGACCTTAATTCGTTCAAAGCCTTGCTTAGATTGTCGGCGATAAACTCGACGGATGAGATGGCCCGGGCGTAGTTCATTCTCATCGGCCCAATTATGCCAAGCGTTCCGAGACCTTCGCCGTTTATCTGGTAGCTGCTTGCAATGACACTGCAGTCCTTGATCTCCTGATCGGCATTCTCAGACCCTATCCTGACAATTACCTTTTCGCTTCCATATGAATCCTCCAGCCACTGAAGGAGTCGATACCCGTGTTCGAGCGAGCCTAAAAGCGACTGCACTTTATGCAGGTCTTCAAACTCGGGCTGGCCAAGAATGCTCGTGGTACCGCCCAGGAAAACGCGCTCCTTGTCTTCGCTCATCATAATGTCTGCTATCTCGTCGATTAGGGTGTGGATAAGTTTTGTCGATTTCGGTTCGGGGAGGGTAATGCCCTCTTTAAGACTTGATATCTCCGGCGGGCCCAAACCCTGTAGCCTTTCATTTAGCAGGTGCTCTATAATATCGATGTTTTGCCCACCCGACTCAACGCCCACGGTGCGCTTTAGAACCTGTCCCTTATCCGTGATTAAAACCAGCAGAATGTGCCGGGGCGAGAGCGCGACAAGGTCGACGTGCTTCAGCAGGCTCCTTTTATAAGACGGCGCCATAACTACTGCAATGTAGTTGGTAAGTTTTGAGAGGATGCGCGTGGTCTCCTGCAGAAGACCCTCCATCTCCCTATTGAGAGCCGAGAAGAGTCTTATGATGGATTTTTCCTCATGGATGGTCAGGCCGGGTTTATCGGCGGTGCTGTCGACGTAAAAACGGTAAGCCACATCGGTGGGGATGCGCCCGGCTGAAGTGTGGGGTTGTCGCAAATATCCCAGATCTTCAAGTGATGAAAGCTCGTTTCTAACGGTTGCCGAGCTTACTCCAAGCTGATATTTCTCAACAAGCTTCTGGGAACTCACCGGCTCTGCCGTAAGGATATATTCCTGAACCGCTACGAACAGTATTGCTTTTTTTCTCGCATCAAGCATTTCTTACCTCTTTAGCACTCTCTTTGGTAGAGTGCTAAAGTAAATATACCATCTGACAAGCACTTATGTCAACTTGGTG
>CADDYS010000143.1 GCA_902810715.1 bacterium
TTGATATTCATGATGAGGGTGTACTAGATAAGTTCCTTCCCTGGTCAAGTGATCTGCCGCCGGAATGCCGGTTAAACAAATAGCCGTAGGCCCGTCTTGCTGGTGGGGATAGTTTGACGCTCACGTACGTTCTGGCCAGCTTGCACCGGTTTAAACACCAGCACCCCGCCATCGGTGCGCTCAGTATTCTCAACCATGACCACCGCGTCTGCCCCTTCGGGCATCTGTGCACCAGTCATGATGCGAATTGCCTCGCTCTCGCCGATGGGGCTCTCAGGGACAGCGCCGGCGGCAACGTCCTCCAATACCTTTAACTCAACCGGCCCAACCGTGCTCACACCAACAGTGTCTTGAGACCGGACAGCGTAGCCATCCATCGCCGAGTTGTCAAATGGTGGGATATCTGCATCAGAGTGGATGTCCTCATCGAGCACCCGACCAAGCGACTCGAGGATGGGTACCTCCTCGGTTGCAAGACGGTCTATTTTGTTTAAGATAATCTCCCGTGCCTCTTCAACGCTGATCAATGTATTTAGTCACCTCCAGGTTCTATAAGATAAGCATAAAAAAAAGAAGAGGTTTTTACTATCCGTAAAAAACCCCACAATTGTATGTAATATTTTTATAAAAACCTGACACTAACTGCCGATTATCCCATTTTCCAACGCATAACGAACTAATTCTGACCGTTTGCGTAATCCAAGCTTCTCCACAATTCTTGCCTTATAGGTATCAACTGTTTTAACACTTACATGAATAATATCAGCAATTTCCTGATTGGTATGCCCTAAGGCAAGATACTTTAGCACGTCGTGTTCACGTTCGCTTAAGCTTTTTACCTTGTCATCCGTGCGATCTTGTGCCTTAGGATTGATTATCTGACAAAGAAGAGCTGTGGCCATGGAGGGATAAATAAACATTTCTCCCTTCGCTACAGTACGAATAGCTGATAAAAGTTCAACATCTGCCGCTTTTTTTAAAACATAGCCTTTAGCACCTAACCTTAAAACCGCTTTTAAATATTCTTCGTCATCGTGCATTGTTAATACCAGTACTTTTATTTCTGGATAATCCATAATTATCTGTTCAAGGCATTCCATTCCATTCATTCCTGGCATGGATAAGTCAAGCAGAACTAGATCCGGTTGAAGGTTTTTAATAGTATTTAACACCTCTTCGCCGTCTGCAGCTTCTCCTACCACTTCCATATCCGGTTCTGCATTTAACAAAGCCCGTAATCCAGCCCGCAGGACGGCATGATCATCAGCCAAAAGAATTTTTACTTTACCCTCGTTCATTTCTAATTTTCCTTTCCCTGCCCCGCAGATTCAGATGGGATTTTAATAAACACAGTTGTTCCCATGCCCGGTTGTGATTCCACCTTAAATGTTCCTCCTAGTAAGGCCGCCCTTTCCTGCATGCCAAAAAGCCCAAGCCCTCGACCGGGACTTCTTGTTACTAAACTTGGATTAAAACCAAGGCCATCATCTTCAACAATAACTGACACCCAATTTTCTCGCCAATCAAGCAAAACAGAAACATTTTCTGCTTTGGCATACTTAGCAACGTTAGTGAGCGCCTCTTGTACAATTCTATAGGATGCCACTTCAACGGCAGGGGACACCCGTCGACTCTGAAAGCCATTGACGTGAAAATCTACCTCGATTAAATATTTTTTTTCATAATCCCTTATGTAACGCTCTAAAGCAGCTACCAACCCCATATCATCCAGAACACTTGGTCGTAATTCCAACGCTAAATGATGTACTTCATCAAGAGTCTGGGAAACAATTTTCCTCATTTCTTGAAGACGTCCTTGCACTTCACAAAAGGATGCTTCAGATTCTAATACTTTAAGCCCAACCATCAAAGAAGTTAAGGCCTGACTTGTCTCGTCATGCAATTCCCTAGAAATGCGTTTGCGTTCTTCTTCTTGGGCAATCATAACTTTATCTAATAATTGCAAACGCATTTCTTCTTTTTCCTTAAGTTTTGCCAGTAACTTTTCTTGTTCTTTGTGATTCCAACTTATACTTTCGGTCATTTCATTAAAGGCAGTAGTTAAAAGCCCAATCTCATCTTGCGAATGGATAACTCCTTGAACTTCCATTTCACCTTGGGTAACACGCTGAGTTAGTAACACTAATTCCCGTATAGGGCTGGTTAAAACTTTGGTTAGCAGAGTTGCTGCTAGGATGCCAAGTATAGAAACGAAGAGAGCAACTAATAGCAAACTTCTGGTCATATTAAGTACAGCTTTTTGTAGGCCTAGCTCATTCATTCCAACGCGGACGGTTCCTAATTTTCCGTCAAGAATTGGCACTGCAACATCGCGGATAATTCCTACCTCGC
>CADDYS010000144.1 GCA_902810715.1 bacterium
TTATAGATAAGCTCATGCTCATCTGGTGATATAAACTTCTTTTTAAAAGAGTAATTAGTTCCAAGTAACTGTTCGTCAATGAAGCTAACCAAACCAAATAATTCCATAAGGTTATTTTGAAGCGGGGTCGCGGTTAAAAGAACCTTGCCTTTGATATTAGGACCTGAAACTGCTTCTCTTATACGCCGTGCAACTTTATTCTCAGCTTTCCAGGCATTTCTTAATCTGTGTGCCTCATCGATTACAACTAAATCCCAATGCGTACTCTTTATTTCCACTGCTTTTCGATAGCCAAAATCGAAAGAAGCAATAAATATGCCTTTTTCATCCAAAGGATTTTTTCTTCCAGAGAGAACTAGAGTTTTAAAAGTTTGCCCATCGATTATACGGGAGGGTAGGTCAAAATGGTTTAGTAATTCTGCTTCCCATTGCTTCCTAATCGATGCAGGACAAAGAATAAGTATTTTTCGCTTTCCTTCACACCAAAGTTGATTGATTATAAGACCAGCCTCGATAGTTTTCCCAAGGCCGACTTCATCAGCTAAAATAGCACCTCTAGATAGAGGGCTTTTAAATGCAAAAATTGAAGCCTCGATTTGATGAGGATTTAGATCGACTGCAGCTCTTCCGAGACTTTGATTCAGTTTTGAGGCATCGTTGCTAGCTTTTCGTAAAGTTAAATTTTCGGCTAGTAATCGCAGTTTGAAGCTACTTGCTTTATTTGTTTGTCCGTTTACAGGCATATTTAATCCTTGTTGCTCTTCAAAGGCATTAATTCAAAACGGTAATTCTATTATACAGGCACTTTTAAAAAGGTTAAACGCTTGAAGGCTACTTAAAATGTACCGCTGTTGATGGTAAGTAAAACCAGACGATAACTATTCCTTAAAAACCTCAGGCTCGTCCAAACTGTCAGGGGGATAATTGCACGAAATCTTGAAGATCACGTAGCTATAAAAGCGATATTAAGAAGAAGCGGAACAGCCCTAATTTCAATTGTTGAAAATATTGAGGACTCAGCCTCAGGCCGCCTTATAGAAGGAATTCACGCTTTGATGGCTGAGTTTTACAGCTCTAACCTCTCAGCTGAAGTAAAAAAGGGAATGCATCAAAAAGCAAAAAGCGGCGGCTGTCCAGGTAGAGCACCAATTGGCTACAGAAATACAAGAGAAGCAATAGAAGGCAAAAGCATTGCCCGGGTTGTCGTTGACGAAAAAACCGCGGCTCTAGTTCAGTTCGCTTTCAGGCTTTATGCAACAGGCAATTATTCGCTAACAGAACTTCGAGATATCCTAGAAAGAAGAGGTCTTCGGGCGCTGCCTTGGGGTAACAGACCCTCAAAGCCGATATCTAGGTCACAGGTAGCGCATATGCTTTCCAATAAGTTCTATATCGGTATCGTTAAATTCAAGGACATAGAATACCAGGGCTTACATGAACCGATAATCGATAAGAATTTGTTTTACAGGGTTCAGGAAACTTTTAAAGCCAGAGACCAAGCCGGTGAGAGAAAAAGGAAACGTCCTCATTACCTGAAAGGTACCCTGTTCTGCGGTGAATGCGGTTCTAAGCTGTCAATCCTTTGGGCCAAAGGCAAATACGGCTACTTTTATTGCTTAGGACAAAAGAGACACAACGGCTGCACTCAACCCTATTTTCAAGTTGACGTAATCGAAGACAAGGTTGAGAAGCTATACAAGAAGATGCAAATCACCCCAGAATGGACCAAAAGACTTGAAAAGCTTCTGGAGAATGAAATAGTTAGCCGCTCTGCTGATGCACTAAGGGAACAGAAACTTCTGACTAAGGAAATTGATGATCTTACAGGCAAGCGGTAGAAGCTGATCGAGGCTTATTATGCCGAGGCAATTCCATTAGAAATGCTTAAGTCAGAGCAGGTGCGGTTGAGTACGGAAATCATGCTCTGTGAAGAGCGGTTGAAAACAATAGAGACGCAATCCGAACATGTTCAGACTATTTTAAATATGGCCATCAGCATGGCAAGCCGCTGTTACGACGCATATATAAAAGCGCAACCAGATACAAGAAGGATCTTCAATCAAGCATTTTTTGAAGGCATCTACATAAAAGACCATAAAATAGAAAAAGCCCAGTATACTGAGCTTTTCCAGGCTATTTTTGATCAAAGTTTGAATAAGGTAAATTTGGTGGGCCCTGTAGGATTCGAACCTACGACCAATGGAT
>CADDYS010000145.1 GCA_902810715.1 bacterium
CATGTGTTGATCCTCTTGCTAATCATATTTGGCTCTTGCGAGGGAGGTGAAACATGACAAAGAAAGGCCTAATCATTTTGATGACCATAGGCATGGTTTATGCCATGTCTAGTATAGCCTTCGCGGTTCAAGAATCGGGTACACCTCCCGGAGCCAAGGGCGAGATTATTCCCAACCAGTACAGTCTAAGCTATAAAGACTGGTATGACAAAATCCAAGGTAAGAATATTGTCTACTATGGTCCATATCCTGGCGCTATAAGCACCCACCCTTACGGTACTTGGAATAGCCCGTATACATGGGGTGTCGATGGATACAGCTACAACGACTCCCAGGATTACACGGCCGATGGCACGCAAGTTGATAAGGGCAAGAAACCAGGCGACACGCTTGATACAGATCCAACCAATAATATATTTGTATCAGGTCCGCATGGCGGCTACCTCACCTCAACACACCGTTGCCGTGAGTGCCATGCAGTCCACCGTGCAGCTGGTAAGTTTAAGTTGTTGCGTTCTGATACCAGGTTTGAGGCATGCGATTGGTGCCATGGTACAGGTGCAGGCTCTGGATTTAACATCCAGATGGACAGCGATGATGCCTACACCACGGAGTACAATACCGGCCACACCATGGGCTTCGGTATCCAGAGCGGTAAGTGGAAAGCTCCAGATGATACCTATCCGGCGTTTACACCAAACTACTGGATGGGTGGATTCTCTTGCTTTGACTGCCACAGCCCGCATGCTAATCCACAGAGGCTGCTCGGATTTACCGACTCCGGTCAGTCATACGGATTGATAGTAACACAGACCGGTATCAATAAGGGTAAAGTTCTAAGTATAATAAACCCGGGCCATGGCACGATAACGGACGGCGATGCCGCGGCCGACGCTCCAAGCTACTGTATCGAATGCCATATTAATGAAACATTAACGAAACCGCGCAACCCGCTGCCATTATACCAAGCTGGTAGTTGGCTATTAGTTAAGAATCCAGATCGCGAGATAGCTACGGCGACCGATACCGGAGTGCCCTATTATGACGTTGACCAGGGTGCTTTGGTAACGACCGATATTGCAAACGGCACTGAGATTAGCGATATGATTTATGCTAGCTCAGCGGTTGTTAACGGCCAAACGGAGGTAACCGGGGGACAGTTGCACCAATTTGACAATAATACCACGTACCCAGTAAATAAAGTACCGATTGATTGGAATATACCAATTGGCATTGCCATTAAGAATGACCCAACCACCGGTTTTGATCACCGAAGCACAACAAAGCAGTACTGGCAGGTGTCTGAGTTCTGCACCGACTGCCATGATGGTAACGCAGGGTTACATACCATAGCAGCCCCGCTATTCAGCGAAGATCGTGCTCTGAGAGATCAACAGCCGCAGTCTGGTACAGACACCGTGACCTGGAAGGGTGAGTACGACCTGGCTTATGGACACGATGCGCAACCACGGCACTGTGCTCGCCAGATGCAATTCAACCCGGAGGATGGGTCGGACTTTGGCCCACATTGCCGCAACTGCCATAGGGGGTCAAGCGACTGTGGTTTTTGCCATGGCAATACATATATCTGGCCCACTACGATAACTGATGCGGCAAACAATAATTATGTAAGCGATCCCCAACTAGTAACTTTAATGGGTGCCACAACTTATAACCCAAGGGCGACCAGTGATAGATACGTTGAAGGGGCGTCACCGATCGATAATGCAAACAATATAGCATCAGTATTGCATACTGATATAACTGGCGTGTATTGGGAGTATCCCACAGGCATGTTTAAAAAATCCCGCACCATCAGGTGGGATCCTAGCTGGCGATCAGGCAGCTCGGCTGTTAATCCAGGGCAGGTTTTTGGCTCCTGTTCAAATGATGGCTTCAGCTGGCCGCACCGGACGTTAGGCTGGAAGTTGTTAAAAGACGACCTTTTTGGTCTAAACTTTGACGGCACACCTGTTGGAATAGGTGAAACAAGAGCTTATTTTGACGGAATGACGACTACTACCTGGGTTGCCCATGACCTCGACAGCGTATGTTTAGATTGCCACAACCCAACCGTCTGGAGAGCAACATCTAGCAGCCATACCGACACAGCCGGTACAACAACCGACGATTTCAACGACGAGCTATTGCTCAGAGGCTTGCCGTAAAGGTCATCAAAGTTTGCACACAATTACATAAAGAC
>CADDYS010000146.1 GCA_902810715.1 bacterium
ACCAGCGCTCGGAGGCGCTCGCACTCGGGATCGGCCTGGAGCAGCCGGAGTCGGGTCTTCTGGTCCTCAGGGTCCAGCCGCTCGGGCTCTTGGGAAAGCAGGCGGGCCAACCGGCGCGGCGTGAGCGCGACCGGCGAGGCGGGTCGAGGGTGGCGCGGTGCGGCGGAAGCCGGTTGGCGCCAGGGGGCCACATACTGTCTCACGGCGGAGGCCGAGCCCCGGAAGCCCAGCGCCCGGAGTTCCTCGGTCAGCTTGCGCGCGTTGTGCTCGCCCTCCCTCCACCTCCGTTCCAGATAGGGCCGGTAACGATCCAGCGCATTGGCGCGGGGCCTGTACGCCGGTTCGGGGCAGGAGGCGGCTCGGGCGTAGCGGCGGACGGTCTTGCGGGCCAGGCCCAGCTCCCTGGCGATGGCCCGGAGCGGCAACCCTCGGGCCACGCGCTCCTGGATGGCCTCGTAGCGCGCCTGCCGGCGCTGGCGGGAGGCTTCGCGGAGCCGCTCTCGCCGGGTGGACCTCCGCAGGGCAGGAGCCGGTGGGATTTCCTCCACGGCTTCGGCATCCTGCTCCAGCGCCTTCCGGATGCGGCCCTCGACGCGGGCGAAGTAGCGCTCCAGAGCCTGGGAGAGGTTGACCAGCAGGTGGAATCGGTCGACCGTCTGAAGGGCGCGGGGTGCCGCCCGCCGGCCGGCCCCGGCGAAGGGCGCGTAGCGGTCGCGGCTGAGCACCCGGATCTCGCCGTACCGCTCCAGCCACTTCGCTACCGTTTCCACCTCCCGGTCCGACAGAAGATCCAGGAGGCGATGACTGCGGAGATCGACGAGGATCGTGCCGTAGCGCTGGCCCTTCCGCCAGGCCCAGTCGTCGATCCCGACGGCGTCCGTCCGAGGCAGCGGTGGCTCAGGGGCCTTCCGTACCCGGCGGAGCAACGTGTCCCCGCTCACCTCGATCCCCAGCGAGCGCAGGAGGCGCGCCCCGGGCTCGCCTCCCGCGCCCACGCCCACGGCCGTCTCGGCAAGAATCCGCCGACGGGTCGCGTGCGCATAGGGCGGCGCGAGCTCCGGCCGGCGTTCGGTGAAGAAGCGCTGGGGGCAGTCGGGCTCCACGCAGCGGAAGTTGCGCAGGCGCACGTGGAGGACGACGGGCACCGCGGCCCAGGGCAAGTCGCCGAGGGTTCGCTGGGTCCAGTTGTGGCCGCGTCGGGAGAGCCGGCCGCAGCTCGGACAAGCGGACTCCTGGCGCGTGGACTCCAGCTCGAGGACGACGGCATCGCCCTCGACACGCACGCCGATGAGACGAAGGTCCGCGCTGTGCGGTAGAATCGACTCGGCGGGCATGAGGGTCGGCTCCTTTCGCGCGGAGATCTCATGCTCGCCATTGTGTTAGCTCAGCTCTCCGCCATCGCCAAGCCCTGGATGGAACGCCAATAACTCTGCGGAAGAGCCATGAAGTTCCCCAGAAGTTAGCACGGTGAAATTCCCCACCCTCTCGGTCCCGCACGGAGGGAGGCGAGGCGGCGGTCGTGAGCGAGCGCGGATTCTCACGCCGGCTCCACCTCCGCCGTACCTAGGATCCCAGCGCGGGTCTTGTCCTTGAGCCTGTAGCTCTGGCCGCCCTTGATGTTGATCGTCACCGAGTGGTGCAACAGGCGATCGAGGATGGCCGTCGCCAGAACCGGGTCGTTGAAGAGCGCGCCCCACTCGCCGTAGCTGCGGTTCGCGGTCAGGATGATGGAGCCGCGTTCGTACCGCTCGGAGACCAGGCGGAAGAAGTGGGTGGCGTCGGTGGCGTCGAAGGGCGCGTAGGTGAGCTCGTCGACGATCAGGAGGTTGGGCTTGGTGTAGACGCGGAGACGCTGCTCCAGTGTTCCGCGCCGCGTGGCCTGGCGGAGATCGTGGACGAGGGCGTGCGCGGTGACGAAGTAGGCGGTGACACGATGCTGGATGGCCTCCATGCCCAGCGCCACGGCCAGGTGGGTCTTCCCGACTCCGGGTGGCCCCAGCAGGATCACGTTCTCATGGCGCTCGACGAAAGCCAGCGTAGCCAGCTCCCGTACCAAGCGCTCGTCCACGGCTGGCTGGAAGGCGAAGTCGAAGTCGGCCAGCGTCTTGCGGAAGGGGAAGCCCGCCAGCTTGAGGCGGCTCTGCACCCAACGGTCCTGGCGGCTCCTGAGCTCCGGCTCCAGCAGGTCCGCCAGAAAGG
>CADDYS010000147.1 GCA_902810715.1 bacterium
AGATGTTTTATAACAGCAGGCGGTTTCATTCGTATCTGGGCTATGTCAGCCCCAGGCAGTTTGAGACTATGTGGTTTAATGCTAAAGCAGCCTAGGGAGAGTGTCTATTTTTGCTTGACCATGTCACCAATCAAAATAAAGAGGGGTGAGATTCCTAATCCGATCAGAAATAACCTCCAGTCTAGCGCAAAGAGAAATATAAGTGATGCCAAAAATGACAACAAGTTAGTAAGTCCGGCCGAAAAAAGCATTGTAAGCGCTGATTGAAGAGCTGAAATATCGTTGGTAAAGCGTGATATTAGGTCACCGCTTTTAACGGATAATAATATTTGAAAGGGCATGTTCAATATCTTTGAAAAGAAGATATCACGGGCCTGCCTTGTTATAGTTTCACCGGTTTTTGAAATCAAAAGTGACAGCAAAAAGTTGACCGACGAGGCCAGGACAAATAATAACAAAATCCCACCCAGGAAGAGAAACATCAGTGATAGCTTCCGAGACGGTACTACCGTATCTACAAATAATTTCATTGAAAAAGGCATGGCTAGGGATAGAGCCGCGTTACAAATCATTGCTAACATTAGTAGAATTTGTATCCAAAGGCTCGGAAAGAGGAGTTGCTTTGCCACAGCCCATAGACTGCCATCTTTTTTCTTAACCAGCAAGATCTAATTCTCCTTTAAAAGTTCAGCAAGTTGAAAGTGCCATGGAAGATTATCGCGTCAAACACGCTTGATTTCTCTCGCAGGTAACCTGAAATTATTCCACCAATAAGGAGAGAAGCTCCGTATCCTACACCATGAAGCGGTAATTCGTTAAGTGCAGCAAAAACTTTGTTGCTATGTGAAAGAGCAAAAATAAGCGCGGTTAAAACAATCGCAACCCACCTATATTTAACCCAAGGTTTTAACTCGGATTGAATAATTCCACGAAAGTATATTTCTTCCCAGATTGCCGGCAGGAATGCATTACCAAACCCGAGCCCAAATACGGTTAGAGAAACCTGCCGCAAGCGCAGAGAGTGATCTATAACTAAATATTTATATAAGCCAAATAAACCCACTACAATAGCTGCAAGCAGGATAGATACGCTTAACCACTTATAGGAAATATTATTGAAACCATAACTAACTTTAGGAATGTCTACCATAATTCGGATTGTTGCAAAAATACCGATAGCGAGAGGAAATATTAATGAAAAAACCGCCTCTGGCTTATTAAAAAATCCTAAGACGCCGAGCATGCTAAAAATAAGTGCTATAATTAGCAAGACCATTTTATTGCTCTTGCTTGCTGCCCGCATATAAATCAATGATGGAAAAATAAAGATAACAAAAAGAATGGTGTTAGCTTGCATTCTTTTTAAAAACCTCCTTAGGCCTTAATGAAAGGTAGGCAATACCGACTAAAACTACTAAAAGAATGGTGGCAAATAGGAGAAAAGAATTTGAGAATTCAAATATGCTTGTTTTTTGAAGCTTAACTGTCGCATGATAAATTGAGTTTAGGTGCGTGCTTATAGTAGTGCCAGTAAGAGCACCAACCGATAATCCACCTAAGCAATAAACAATATAACCTTTAATTAACCCTGGCTGGTCTATTGACAGTCCTTCTGATTTGAGCAAAGGGGTTACGATAACTCTATTTCCACCATAAAAAATAAGTGAGAAAATAACGAACGCAATAAGTTTAAATAGCACAGACTTTCTTTTTGTCTCTCCTTGACCGAAAATGTCGTTTATGACAGCTAACTTCTTTTGTTTGGAGTACTGTAGCAGCTCCGTCTTTTGATCTGGTTTACAAAAGATTGCAATAATCCGATCTGATTCTAAGTCTTTCAGAGCACTTCTCGTCACAACAATTACCTCATCAGCTCTAGTGCCACTCTCAGCAAATAGACCAGATACATGATAGCTTTTCTTATCTAACAAAAATGTGCTCTCTTGATGTAAGTTCGCCAGGCAAGATAATAGGGCTCCTGATGCAAACTCGTTATCTTTTTGCGGATAATGACCTGCTGACCTGCACTTAAGTGCAGGTCCTCGTCTTTGGCTTTTATCTAGATAAACCGCGTATTTTCCCTTCTTTTTGACCTTAATTTGCCTGGGCCACTTGCGTTTTTTTCTTTTTTGTTATAATCTAGTGGTATAACTAGATACTAGCACTT
>CADDYS010000148.1 GCA_902810715.1 bacterium
GTACCACGGAAATAGGCGCGGACGCAAGATTTGCGAAGCAAAACACAGCCGGAGTGACACCCTTCACCTAAATCGTCGCTCATTGCCTGAGAGAATCCGCCGATGCCACTCATCGGGTTTCCACTTTTCAAACCTCATCAGCTTATACCCCATGGGGTATGGTTTCCGAGCAGTCACCTAGACCGAAGTTTCGATTTTCTCAACTCGCCTGCGTACCGGGACGATGCGGTTTCCATCTATCCAGAGACCCGGAAATGTATACAGTAAACATGCCGAGGAAAGCTTGACCGTTTCCGGCAACCCGTGATATCCTCTGGCCATGTCGAAACACCAAGGCGGGCTCTACGTCGCCGCCATCCGGCACCGATACAAGGACCGGGTCTACATCACCCACCTGCTCCGGCGTGTCTACCGGGAACAGGGCCGGGTGAAGCAGCAGACCCTGGCCAACCTGAGCCACCTGCCGGCGGAGGCCATCGAGGCGGTGCGGGCTTGCCTGCGCGGGGAGCACCTGGTACCGGTCGAGCAGGCCCTCGAGATCGTCCAGACCCGCCCCCACGGCCACGTCGCCGCGGTGCGGGCCATGGTGCACCGGCTCGGCCTGCCGGAGATGCTCGATCCCCGGCCGTCGTTCCAGCGAAATCTCGTGGAGGCCCTCCTCGTCAGCCGCATCGTGCACCCCCAGCCCAAACTCTCCACCCTGGGCTGGTGGGAGACGACCACGCTGGCCGAGGATCTGGGCCTGGAGCAGGCGACCAAGGACGACGTCTACTTCGCCCATGACTGGCTGCTGGCTCGAAAGGACCGGATCGAAGCCCGGCTGGCCCAACGCCACCTGAGCGAGCGCAGCCTGGTGCTTTACGATGTGACCTCCACCTACTACGAGGGGAGCCACTGTCCCCTGGCCGCCTTCGGCCACAACCGGGACGGGAAGCGAGGCAAGCGCCAGATCGTCTTCGGGATCCTCACCGACCGGGAAGGGCGGCCGGTCGGCGTCGACGTCTACCGGGGCAACACGAGCGACCCGAAGACGGTCGGCGACCAGGTGCGCAAGCTGCGGGAGCGCTTCGGCCTGCGCCGGGTGGTCCTGGTCGGCGACCGGGGGATGCTCACCCAGGCCCGCATCGAGGCGCTCAAGGACGTCGACGGGATCGCGTGGATCAGCGCCCTGCGGGCGCCGGCGCTGCAGCGGCTCATGGCGCAGGGAGCCATCCAGATGTCGCTGTTCGACCAGCAGGACCTGGGCGAGATCACCTCCCCGGACTACCCCGGCGAGCGGCTCGTCGTGTGCCGCAATCCCTACCTGGCCGAGGAGCGCCGACGCAAGCGGCAGGAGCTTTTGGACGCCATGGAAGCCGATCTCGCCCGACTGGCCCGGCGGGTGGCGGCCGGACGGCTGAAGCGCCGGGAGAAGATCGGCGAGGCGCTGGGCCGGATCCTCGCCAAGCACAAGATGGGCAAGCACTTCCGCTGGGAGGTGGGCGAAGGGCGCTTTGCCTACCGGCGCGACCCGGCCTCCATCGAGGAGGAGGCGGCCCTGGACGGCTTCTACGGGATCCGCACCTCGGTGCCCTCCGACGAGCTCTCGGCGCCCGAGGTGGTGCTGGCCTACAAGAGCCTCCGCCACGTGGAGCGGCTCATCCGCACCATCAAGACGGTGCTCCTCAAGGTGCGACCCATCCACCACTGGACGGAAGACCGGGTGCGGGCTCATATCTTCTTGTGTGTGCTGGCGAGCTATGTCGAGTGGCACCTGCGGGAGGCCTGGGCCCCCTTTTTGTTCGACGACGAGGAGCCGGGGGCGCATGAAGACGGCTCCCCGGTCCGGCCCGCCGTGCGCTCGGAAGGGGCACAGGCCAAGGCCTAGACCCGCCGGACCCCGGAGGGCTGGCCGGTGCAGAGCTTCCGCGCGCTGCTCGACCGCCTGGCGAGGGTGGCACGCCACAAGGTCCGCCTTCCTGCCCGGCCCGAGACCCCGCTTTACGACCAGGTCACCACCCCCGACGCCTTCCAGCGGGAACTCCTGGCCCGGGTCGGGCTCCGGTGCCTGGTGACGGGTAGACAGAAAGCTTCGGCCTGAAACCCGAGCAAACGGCGTCACAACCAAGATTCCCGCTTCCTCAATTTGA
>CADDYS010000149.1 GCA_902810715.1 bacterium
TTATCCCGATGTTGGCTTACATAAGGCCGTCGGGCAAGCTCTTTGTGGGAGTAAGTCTATGTCCGCCGTGCCAGGCGAAAAAGCAGCATCTTGAACCGGATGGCACGCTTACATGCAACTCGTGCGGAACGAAACGCGACCCCGAGACTCAGGCCGGGATATCCGGGGCATGTAAGCTTTATCCGCTCGACGAGATGCCGCACAAGCTGGCGGGGGACAAGATCGAAATAGCCGAGACCTCATTGGCCAAATGGGTACCGCAACCGCTGGATAGGCCGGTTGGCGGGCAGTAGTCTTCGAAGGTTTCTTGCGATTTAAGGAGGAAGTTAATGGAAGAGACGAAACACCAAGTTATAAAATATGTGGCGGTCTGGGTTGCACTTGTCGCCGCCTTCTTTATTCTAAATATGGTTGTAAGGTCGGTTGCGGCGTCGAGAAGCGATGACGGCCCGCAAAACGGGTATTATGCTTCCGGTCGGCAGGCATCAAACAGATCCGGCGTACAAAACGGCGGCCCCGCCCTTGGCGCGGGCGGCAGCTGCTGCGCCGGCAGCGGCGTTGACTTCAAGCAGTTGGAGCAGGCCGCGATCAACTGGTATGTCCAAAACTACGGGGATGCCAATGTGACAGCCGAGGTTAAGGATTTCGGCTGCCACCAGCAAATAAGTATTTTAAAAGACGGCAAAGTTGTAAAAGAGCTGCAGTATAGAAACGGGCAGCTAAGTCTGCTGCAGTAGCATAAGAACTAATGCAAAATTTAAAAAGCAAAATTAAAAATTTTTAATTAAAGGGCTGGCCCTAAAGACCGTGCTTATATTGGAAGATAAATGAAGCTTCGTCATATAACCTGGAAAAACATTAAAGAGCATCCGGCAAGAATTATCCTGCTTATAATTTCACTTGCAGTGGGGGTCGCCACAGTCGTTAGCCTCTACAGTATATCAAAAGCCATGTATGTCGATCTGCAAAACAAGATTGATGAGTACGGGGCTAATATGGTCGTTGTGCCGAAATCAAAAAGCCTGCCTTTAACGTATGCCGGTGTTACAATCGGAGGTCTGCAGTATGGCTCGAACACGTTAACCGAGTCTGATGTGGCGAAAATCCGCACGATTGAAAATAGCGCCAACATAAGCGTTGTTGCACCGAAGCTCTTAGGTATAGTGCCCGTCAAGGGGCAGAAGGCTGTAATTGAGGGAGTGCGTTTTACAGACGAGCTAAAAATTAAGAAGTGGTGGGAGATAAAAACCGGCGGACGCCCGCAGGATAGGCGGGATATTTTGCTTGGAGGGAAGGCCGCCGAGCACTTTGGTTTGGCCGTCGGCGATGAAGTTAACATCCAGGGCGAGAGATTTAAAGTAGCCGGGGTGCTCTCCCGCGTTGGGACTCAAGAGGATGAGCTTATTTATCTTGATCTCAGACAAGCCCAATCCGTTTTGGGCAAGCCGGGTGAGGTTAGCATGGTTGAGATATCGGCCTGGTGTAAAAACTGTCCCATCACAATGATGGTAAAGCAGATAAGCGGCAAGTTGGCAGGCGCCAAAGTATCCGCGGTGAGGCAGGCCGCCGAGGCAAGGGATGCAGTTATAAACCAGCTTATCTTGTTTTCAGTTATTCTTTCGGCGACTATGATCGCTGTCGCAGTCCTTATCGTTTTTACAAACGTTTTAGGTGCGGTAAGGGATAGACGCCGCGAGATCGGCATCTTCAGGGCGATCGGCTATCGCAAGTCCCATGTCCTCCGCATTATCCTGCTTGAGACGGGTATCGCCGGCTTGATTGCCGGCCTGGTGGGATATCTTGCCGGGTTTGCCGGGGCCGGCGTAATTGCACCTTTTGCGGCGGGCATAGATGTCGGAGTGGGGTTTGACCCGCTTTTTGCGGGGGCGGCAGTAGGCGGCTCGGTCTTGGTCGCGCTGGCGGCCGGCCTTTATCCGGCAATTTTTGCAGCGCGTCTTAACCCGTCCGAAGCGATTAACTCTATATAGGATGATATAGGTGTATATCCATACGATTGCATTGAAAAATATAATAAGAAGAAAGAGCAAGATGGCCCTAGTGGTTATCGGTTTAGCGGTAGGCGT
>CADDYS010000150.1 GCA_902810715.1 bacterium
CATGTCCAGATAGGTGGGGTTAATGACGGGTTCGTAGCGGTCGGCCTGCAGAACCACCGCCTTGGGATTGTCCGGGGTGATGGTACGGGGCACTCCCCCGAAGTCTTCGAAGGCCATACAGGTGCCGGATCAAGTCCGTATAATGGTGTAAAAGCGAATAACGGGCTGTCGACATAAGACAGCCACCTCGCCCTCTGGTAGACTTAAGTTACCACACCAAAGTCAGGAGGGAACGAGATGGCTCAGTATCAGGTTACCGTAGACGACGAGCATTTGCACGGACTATTTAATGGTGATTCGGGGGCGGCTAAACTCATGGAACAGGTTCTAAGCCAGGTACTCCAGGCTCAGGCTACCGAGCAACTTCAGGCGGCACCCTACGAGCGTACCGAAGATCGGCAAGGATATCGCAACGGTAGTAGGCCCCATACCCTAAGCACCCGGGTGGGTCGCCTCACGCTAATGGTCCCCCGGCTGCGTAATGGCGACTTCTCCACCGAGCTGTTTGCCCGGTACCAGCGCAACGAGCAGGCCCTGGTCCTGGCGCTCATGGAGATGGTCGTGAACGGCGTTTCCACCCGCAAGGTCACAGAGATCACCGAGGTGCTTTGTGGAACCGAGTTTTCTAAGAGCACGGTATCGCAGTTAATGAAAGGGTTGGATCCTGTTGTCACCGGCTGGAACGAGCGTAACCTTAGGGAACAACGGTACCCTTTTGTCGTTGTGGATGCCCTGGTGCTGCGGATCCGGGAAGATGGCCGGGTCCGGCAGCGAGCCGCTATGGTAGCCAGTGGGGTGAATGACGAAGGTTACCGGGAGATCCTCGGTATCATGCTTGGCGATAGCGAATCGGAAAAGAGCTGGCACGAGTTCTTCTCCTGGCTTAAGGGACGGGACCTCCGCGGGGTGGATTACGTGGTTTCGGACAGCCACAGCGGACTGGTCAAAGCCCTTCACGCCAACTTCCAGGGTTGTACCTGGCAGCGTTGCCAAGTTCACGCCACGCGGAATCTGCGCGACGCCACGCCCAAGACGGTGTGGCCGGAACTACGCTCCGGGCTACGGGCCATATTCGAAGCTCCGGACCAAAAGAAGGCCCGGCTTCTCCTCAACGAGCTAACCTCTGAATGGACCCAGAAGGCACCGAAAACCATGAGCCTTCTGGAGGACATGTTTGACGACGTAACCGCGGTACTGGTGCTGCCAGAACGTTACCGTAAGCGCCTTCGGACCACCAATGGCATGGAGCGGCTCAACGAGGAGATCCGCCGACGGGAGCGCGTCATCCGTATCTTCCCTAATCGGGCCTCGGCAGTGCGGTTGTTGGGGGCCCTGCTCATGGAAATAGACGAAAAGTGGACAACCGGTCATCGCTACCTCGAAATGGCCGAATACCATGCCTGGTGCCAAGAACAGGCCGCTCACCATGCACTGTCTAACGTCCATCAACTTTGTTAACCCGGCAAGAGCCAGATTATAAATATCCTGGAAGATGCTGGTTCCCCACCCCCCTGCAGGGGGGTGGGGAAGGGTTGGCAGCTACACGAGGGCCTCCCCTTCTACCGCGATAACCCTGACCTGTCACCCACTACCGAAGGCCCACCACCTTCGTTAACATAACCAAGTTCTATCGAAGGGCGAATTTACACCAACACCGGGACTTGACTTGACCCGCCCATCCACCTTCCTCGTGCTCACGCCTTTCAAATAGGCCTCCCGCACCACGTTTACCAGTGCTTTCTCCGCCCGTCGTCGCGGCTCGAGAAACCCGGGAAGAAAACTCCCGCGGCGAAGTTTAGGTATCGCCAGTTCAATAGTCCCCACCCTGGTATCCCACTCCCGCCTTCGGCTGCCGCTCTATGCGTTGACTCTGGTCTCGGTCCTCTCGTATCTCTCGGCAAAAGTCCGCTCGGTAACCTCGAAATCCATGCGCATCTCGGCGATAAATTTCCCCGTCCGGCGGAGAAAGTCCCTATCGCCGTCCTGGAGAGCGTTGCGAAGTCCTTCTAAAACCATCATTACTGGTATCGGCCATCTGCGGCACCTCCTGTAAGTTTTG
>CADDYS010000151.1 GCA_902810715.1 bacterium
GTGTAGTCATGATATCAAATCTATCGAAATATCCCAGGCGGCCAGGATCACCTTAAAGGCAAGATATTTAGGATCGGCCACCTGGGATATTTCGATAGATTTGATATCATGACTACACTGGCCGGCGTAGAGATGGTACTTACAGAACTGGGTTATCCGGCCGCATTAGGTGCCGGCGTTCAGGCAGCCGAGAAAGTTTTTATGGAAAACCCATTCTAGCCCAAAGGGCTAGGAAACTCGTAGCTGACAGCTGACAGCTCACAGGGTGTGGGCAGAGATGTGGTATAAATTTCTTCCTGTCAGCTATGAGCCGTGAGCCGTGAGCTGTGAGCTAATAAGGGAGGGAACGACAATTAAGGTTCTTGTTAAAGAAAAGATTGCTCAAGCCGGTATAGATAAATTAAAAGCCGCTGGATTTAAGGTAGATGTAAAAACCGACATGACGGCGGATGAATTGCTTAACGAGATCGGTAAATATGACGCGCTCATTATCAGGAGCGCGACCAAAGTGACCAACTCTGTAATCGAGCGCGCCGATAACCTCAAAGTTATCGGTCGTGCCGGAATCGGCGTGGACAACGTTGATCTGGAGGCTGCAACCAAGCGCGGTATTATCGTTGCCAACGCGCCGCAGAGCAACATCGTCTCTGCAGCGGAGCATACGGTTGCTCTTATGATGGCGTGCGCAAGAAATATCTCCCAGGCCGACGCCTCGGTAAAGGCGGGCAAGTGGGAGAGAAGTAAGTTTCAGGGCGTTGAGGTTTACGAAAAGACTCTTGGCATTATCGGGCTTGGCCGCATCGGAACGCTCGTGGCATCCAGGGCCCTTGGTCTTGGCATGAAGGTATTAGCATACGATCCATATGTCTCGAAGGACCGCTTTGCCCAGCTTGGCATTGGGCGCGCAGGTACCGTTGATGATGTACTTAAAGTGGCGGACTTTCTGACGGTTCACCTTCCGAAGACTAAAGAGACAATTGGCATGTTCGGTGAGCGCGAATTTGCCATGATGAAAGACGGTATAAGACTCGTCAACACCGCCCGAGGCGGCATCTATCAGATCGATGCGTTGGTTAGCGCAATCAAAAGCGGCAAAGTTGCAGCGGTCGGCATCGACGTATTTGATGAGGAACCGCCTGTTGGCAACCCGCTGCTCGATTTTAGCCAGACGGTGTGCACGCCGCACCTCGGCGCATCGACCATTGAGGCGCAGGATAGGGCGGGGACCCAGATAGCCGAACAGGTAATAGCGGGTCTTAAAGGCGAGTTTGTAAGCAACGCGGTCAATATCCCGCTCATACCGGTTGAGGCGATGGAGGCGGTAAAGCCGTTTCTGCCGCTGGCCGAGAAACTGGGCAAGCTATTTAATAAACTCGCGGAGGACGGAATTCATTCGGTCGATGTCGAGTATGTCGGTCCTATTTCTAAATATGATACTAAACTGCTGACGATTGCCGTCCTTAAAGGAATCTTCGATGGCGTTGTTGAGGAACAGGTCAACTACGTAAACGCGCCGATCTTTGCCGAGGAGCGCGGCATTGAGGTTAATGAGAGCAATAAGTCGTCCTCCCAGGATTACATCAACGTAATCAGGGTAACGGGCCGCGACGGAGGCGATGACGTGATGGTTGCCGGAACACTTGTCGGCAAGAAAAACCAGGAGCGTTTCGTAAATATCTATAAATTTGATATCGATATGGTTCCATCTAAATACATGGCGTTCTTCAGGTATGAAGACGTCCCCGGTATGATCGGAAAGGTCGGGACGATACTCGGGCAATATAACATCAACATTGCAAACATGCAGGTTGGCCGAAAGAAAATCGGCGGCGAAGCTCTTATGGGAGTAAACGTTGATTTACCTATCCCCGATAATGTAATCGAAGAGATAAAGAGCGGCGCAGGCATAAGCTTTGCCAAGTTTATGATTCTTTAATGTCCATTTCGGGGATTGGGAGAAAATCCCTCGCCTTTAGGCGAAGACTTTAGTATGCTTGCGGCATGGAGCACTATAGAAGATCAAGCCATACCGTATATGACATAAAGTATCACCTG
>CADDYS010000152.1 GCA_902810715.1 bacterium
CTGCAACCATTGTGCGAAACTTGTAGATGTTAAAAGGTTTCTCCCCCTGGCCGACCCTAAGCTGCTTGTAGATGATGGGGCCCGCGGATGTGAGCTTTATCGCTATTGCGGCCACAAGCATCACCGGCAAGGCGATTAGAAGCCCCAGGGAAGCACCGGCAACGTCGGTGATCCTTTTTAGCAAGTAGACCCACTTGGTTGCCGGCTCTCTGGTCAGTTGTATAAGCGGGATGTCGCTTACCAGGGTGTGGTCAACCTTTCCGATGTAGATCTCGTAAAGATCGGGTATCACCTCAAGGCGTACATTGGTGGATGCCGAGCGGGCAAGCTCCTCAAGCATCTCGCGGTGGGCCGTCGGAGACGTGACTATTATGCGGTTGACATCATGCGAGTGAATAAGCGGGATTAGGTCGTGAAGCGTGCCCAGTACCTTAGTGCCGTCAACCGACATACCGACGCTTTGTTTGCTCTTTCCAACCAGACCTACCACCTCGTATCCCCACGCGGCGCGGTTTTTTAGCTCCTGCATTATCTCAAGGGCAGGCTCGCTATTTCCGACAATGAGGACGCGCTGGGCGGGCCACTTAATCTTAAAGATTCTTGTCGCGGTAACCCGCCAGCCGCTTAGGAGAATTATCTGCAGCAGCCAGGCCAGAAAGAAAACCGGTCTTGGGAAAGAGAGAAAGCGGCTGAAGAAAGTCAAAAATACGTTTAAAACCAAGCCGAGAGTGACTGCTTTTGCAACCGCCGATGCTATATCCCAGCTATCCCCCGTCTTCTCAACATCATAGAGGTCGTAGATGTAAAGCGCGACTACCTGAAGCAGGGTGATAAAGATGGCAAGACTGGTGTAGGCCTGGAAGTTAAAATCAGGCAGCCTTCCGGCGAATCGCAAAAGAAACGCTCCGATAATCGCCACGTTGATAAAAACTATATCGTTTATTAAAGAAAATAACGCCCATTGTTTTCGGTTCATGGCTTCGCAGTTCCAATCCTAGTTAATTGCTTTCTAAAACCTTTTGATAAAGCTCTACTATTCGATTAATCATAATCTCGCTTGTAAACCCTTTTTCAAATCTTTCTTTTGCTTGCGAGCCGAGCCTTGCACGAAGCTTGTCGTCGCCAAATAGCTTACTTATAGCTTCGGATAAAGCTTGGCTTTCCTTAGGAGGAACAATACTGCCTGTCACACCATCTCTGTTCACAAACGGCACGCCGGTGGGAAGATTGGTGCTTATAACAGGCTTACCGCAGGCATGTGCCTCAAGCTGAACTATCCCGTAGGCCTCGCTTGATTCGATTGATGGCAAAACAAAAACGTCGCACGCGTGGTAGTAGGCTGCAAGGTCCTCGTTAGATAGGGTGCCGATAAATTCAATTTTGCCGTTGAGTTTAAGGTCATCTGCCAGTTTCTTAAGCTCGGGCCCAAGCTCCCCCTCGCCGGCAATTATCAGCTTTCCGTCAACATCTTGCATTGCCCTTATTAAATAATCAACACCTTTATAATATATAAGGCGGCCTAAGAAAAATGCTATCCTCCGGCCATGTTTTTGTCTAATCCCATCCGCTTTTTGTTTTACCTGCGGTGTTGGCTCAAGCCAGCCGGCCTGTATCCCAAACGGGATAACCGTGCATTTCTCTTTTACTCTTTGCAGGAAAGGCGAGTTCTCTATCAGGTTCGGCGAAAACGCGATTATCCGGTCGGCGCTATCCAGAAACTTTTCAAGAAAAGGCCTGTAAAATTTAAGTAGCTTTTTTTGCCTTACAATGTCGCTGTGATAGGTTACAACGAGTTTGCCGCTAGGCTTTGCAAGTAGATAGGAGAGTTCACCAGTCGGGTTTGGGAAGTGAAAATGATAGATATCACTTCTAATCTTTTTGAGCTGTGAGATAAACCCGGGGGCTATGGGCGCAGAACGAAAGCGGCCAAGGCTCGCAACCCTGGTAACTTTTATATCATCAACAAATTCAACGGTCGATTTAAGCTGCTCGTTGGCTACAAGCACTTCTACGTCTACTTTATTT
>CADDYS010000153.1 GCA_902810715.1 bacterium
CTGAGATTAGTGTATTTAGTATTGATTGTAGTATTATTGTGTAGTATGTCATTAGTCGAACAGCCCCGCGAGGCCGGCTATCATGCTGACGACGCCTTGTCCGCCTCCGATTGCTTTGATTACTTCTATGCTTGTGAGTACGCTGATCAAGATGTCGACGCTGATTTGGCTGAAGAATTTTGTTTTTGCTAGTAGTTCTAGTACTATTATCGCGGCTAGCCATTGCCCTAATGGGGTACTAATGAAAACTGTTAGCACTTCTAGCCCTCCTTTTCCGAGGGTTTTTTCTATCTCAGTGTCTTGGATTCTCTTCATAAAGCGTCTTACAGTGCGGTCTGAAACTAGTTTTTTCACTTCGCTTTCAGCTTTGCTTTGTAGTTGTTTGATGAGTTCTTGATAGTCGATGTGGTCGTTTTTTTGGTCGTTCATGGTTATGTTTCGCCTCTATTTGCCCTATATAGGTCATGTGTGGACATATATAGTCGTTTTCTATTACTCGCTAGAAACATTTAAATATTTCCCTATGCTTTATTATTCATGCCACGTCATAGGTACCGTACGGTTTATGTGCGTGCGCGTCGGCGTTATCGGCGCCATAAATTGCCTATTTTGCCATTGCTTGGGCTAGGTATCGGAATCGCGTCGGGCGTGAATACGGCGCTCGATGGGGATTGGTCGAATGCCCAATCTCATCCGGATTGGGTGATTAATGGTATTAGTCAGTCGTTAATCGGCTACGACTTCATCAATCAGCATACGACCTTAACTGAGGCGGCGAAGACTTATGGTTTCGCTTTGCTTGGTTACGTGGGGCATTTGATTATGAATCGGCTTGGGGTGAATAGGAAGATGCCTGACGGTTTGGCTTTGTAGGTGGTGGTCGTCGTGACTGTTGAGTGGAGTGTTAGTGTGAATGCGTCGGCTGGTACTAATACTGTTAATCTTCCGTCGGCTGGTGTGTTGATTGGTGTTTTTCATCAGTCTCAGTATTTGTCGATTCAGATTGACCCTAGCCATGTGGCTGTTATCCCTGGTCGCGGAGTATCGAATCTTAAGCCTGCGCCGCGTCCTTATTTGCCGGTTTATTGGGCGCTTGCGGCTAATAGTTTTCAGTTTTATGTGCCTAGTGCAGGTTTGGTGGTTTTCTATTTTGGTCAGCCGGATAGTGATGCTGTCCCATTGTCGGCACTTGTAGGTGTGGTTGGGACTGTTTCTTTGCAGAATAGTGGTACGTCTCCAGCTACCTTGTCGAGTAGTGTTGGGTTTAATTTCTTGAGTAGGACTCAGTTGGTGGGTGTTTTGCTTCAGCCTCAGGATGGGAATGCTCAGTGGTGTCAGGTTTCGTTCGCTGCTCGCCCTGGATATTCTGTGACCGTGGGTGTCGATTGGAGCATGGGTTTGTCTTTGTCTCTTGATAGCGTGGTTCCTTTAGCAAACGTCCCTGTGGCTCAGAGTTTGCAGGTTGCTGTTTCGGCGTTGGTTAATGCTAGTGCCACTGCTGGTCTTTATGTTATTTTCTATTATAGGGTGGTTTAGCTTTGCCTTTCGCGTTTCCTACAATCAGTGGGGGTGGTGGGAGTGGTGGTGGTTCCACTCATCCTATTGCTAGGAAGGGCTATAAGGCGCCTGATGTCCACGCTCTTATGAAGCAGTGGGGTATCGCGTGGGGTGGTGTTGTTCCTAAGTCGTCTGGTGGTTCTTCGTCTTCTGGTGGTGCTCAGGGTGCCTTGCAGTTGAGTTTCCCTAGTACGGGTATAGGTGCTGTTTATCAGCCGTCTGGTGGTTCTGGTGGTTCTTCGTTTTCGGGTTCTGGTGGTGGTTCTGGTGGTGTAGTTGGTGGTGGTTCTGGTGGTTTGGTGTTTGCTTTGGTCGCGGTTGCTCCGGTGTTGGTCGCTTACTTGTTGGGTCGTCGGTAGGGGGTGAGTTTCGTGTTGTTTGACTTCATAACTCTTGGAGAGCTTTTGTTAGGTAGTGTCGCTATTATTGTGGGTGCTTATGTTATAGGCGAAGTAAGTAAC